>NZ_DASVSF010000113.1 GCF_036388275.1 Longimicrobium sp. | reverse complement strand
TCCCATCCCGAACTCGGAAGTGAAAACCCGCTGCGCGGATGGTACTGCCGGGGCCACCCGGTGGGAGAGTACGGCGCCGCCGGCCTTTTATTCCGAACGCCCGCCCTGATCCTCGTGATCAGGGCGGGCGTTTGGCGTTTCTGCCTCACAAACAACAGAGGCATGCAGTTCGGCCAAGCAGAGGAAGTCTGTGGGTCAGGCAGCCGCCATGGCCTGGGGAATCGGCCGGGGCCGCTGCTCGGTGTCGGCAGGCTCGGGCGCGAGGCGCTGCGAGACGAAGGTGAGGCACGCCCCACGGTCACCTTCGAAAACCACATCGCGAAACGCGGAGAGCGACATCTCCTCTCCGATTCTCAATACGTACGTGCCCTGTCCATCGCTCCACACGCGGAACACCTGCTGGCCATTCGGACTTTCCACGTTCCCGGCATCCTGGCCGGCGTCTCCTACAGAGTACATCCCACTTCTCTCCTGCATTCGGGTGTGTTGCTTTCGCCTGTCAGACGGCGGACCCGGGCCGCGCGTCACCACTCGACGGTCGCAGGGCCGCGTGGACCATGTGCGGTGTACGATCACCGCACGGACCATGGATTCAAACGTTTGCGGCAGGGTGGCAAGGACCATTCCCTGCTCGGGACGAACATGTCGAAGGGGGCAGCCGGATCACCGGCTGCCCCCCTTTCCCGTAAGTGGAACCGTCTGCGTCCACGGTGAGTGGCGGAATCAGGTCCTCAGCGCCGGAAGCCGCTGCCCGGCGGGAACAAACTGGAGCGCCAGGCCGTTGTTGCAGTAGCGCTTGCCCGTGGGCCGCGGCCCGTCGTTGAAGACGTGGCCCTGGTGGCCCTCGCACCGGATGCAGTGGTACTCCGTGCGCGGGAAGACCATCCAGTAGTCTCGCTTGGTGCCCACCCGCCCCGCGATCGGCTGGAAGAAGCTGGGCCAGCCGGTGCCGCTTTCGAACTTGGCGGCAGACTGGAAGAGCGGCAGGCTGCAGGCGGCGCAGACGAACACGCCCTCGCGCTTCTCATTGTTCAACGGGCTGCTGAACGGCCGCTCCGTGTCATCCTCGAACAGCACGGCGTAGGCGGCGGCCGGAAGCAGCCGGCGCCACTCGGACTTCGGCTTGCGGAGCTTCGGGATCTCCTGCCCCTCTTCCGGTCCGGCTGCGTCCACAGTCCCTCCCTTGAACGAGCTGAGCAGCGGCGCGGCGGCGAGGCCGGCAAGGCTGCCCAGAAAGTGCTTGCGGGTCATTCCATCTCCTGGATCCCGGTACCCTGAGTATGACCCTGGGAACGCACGCAAGTTCCTGCGGCGCAGGCGCTTGCGCAGGCCGCACTGACGCCGCCACTCACCAGAGACCGAGCTTGCCGAGGTCTGCGCGCAGCTTGAGCAGTGCCGTGTCCTTCATCTTGGCCTCGAGCATCACGTCGAAGGGCTCCGGACCCGCCTCGCGCAGAAAGCCCGCGAACTCCCACGGGTGCACGTAGTCCGCGTGCTGCGACAGCAGCGGGGGCGCCAGCACCTCCTTCTTGCCGCGGGTGACCGTCCGTGAATCCAGCTTCGGCGACGAGAAGTGCACCTTGGGCTGCACGCCGGCGGGCCAGGTGCGAAGGGCGGCGCGGCACGCCTCGCCCATCGGCAGGGTTCCCGGGTTCAGCAGGTGGTGCTGGTGGTCGAAGATCAGCCGCACCCCCGTGGCCTCGTGCACGCGCAGGCAGTCCTGCACGGTGTACAGCGTTTCGTCGTTCTCGATCACCAGCCGCCGCCGGCCGGCCTCGGACAGGCGCGGATAGTTCTCGATGAACCGCCCGATCGCCGCGTTCTTGTCTCCGTAGGCGCCTCCCAGGTGAAGCACCACCACCGCCTCGGGCCCCTGCTCCATCGCGTCCAGCAGCTCGGCCTGGCTGTTGACGTCCCAGATCCCCTTGTCGCTGATGGCCGGGTCCAGCGCTGACAGCAGCACGTACTGCGAGGGGTGCAGCGACAGGCGGATACCTCGCTCGCGGGCCGTGCGGCCCAGCTCGGCGAGCTCGTCGCGGCATTCCGGGATCTGGCCGTGGAACCGGGGCAGGTCCGGATGCGTGCAGTAGGGCACGAAGTCCGACGAGATGCGGTACATCCGGATGTCGACCTTGTCGAGGTAGTCCAGGATGTCGCGCAGGTACTGGATGGAGGTTCGCACGTGCGGATCGCTCTGCCAGCGCCGCGAATCGTTGCTCTTCATCCCCTCGCGGCCCACCACCTTTACCGCGAACCCCAGCCTGCGCGGCCACTCTCGTGTCGCCATCCACCCTCCGCTCGTGGTCCATACTCATAGGGGGGCGCGGCGCTGGTGGTGCGCCCCGCCCCCCGCTACTTCAGACTGCGTTCCGCCGCGCGAAACTCAGGACTGCGGCCGCTGCACCAGCACCCACACGGAATCGGTGCTGGCGCTGTAGAACATGGAGATATTCACGTTCTTCTGCCGTCCGTCGCGAAAGCGGAACTGGTACGGAAAGGCGGTGTGCAGGCTGCGCTGCTGCACGCCCTGCACGAAGGCGCCGTGGAACTGCTGCACCTTGGTGCACGGCGCCACCTCGTCGAAGAAGCTCTTTCCGATCGCGTCCTTCTTGTCCACGTGCGCCAGGGTGCTTTCCGCCTGGTTGAACTTGAGCACCGTGCCGTTGCGGTCCAGCTGGATCATGCCCATCGGCAGGGTGTCGAGTTCGTCCTCGGTAAGTACGTCGGCGCGCGTCAGGACGTCGTTGGTGCTCTGGGTCGCGGTAGTCTGCATCGGATTCTGCTCCTGTGATTTGACGGGGCCCGCGTGCCACCCGGCTACGCTGCCGCCCGCCGGCTTCCGCCAGAAGCGTACCGCATTGTATAACGTTTGTCAAATGCTGTAGAGGCTGCGACAGTGCGGTGGATGGAACGCCAGTTGCACGTGCCTTTGGCCCCCGGTGACGCGCGGAATCATCACGAAAGCGCGCCGATGTGGTTGCGGCACCGGGACATCGGCCTGCTCACGAGAACACGGGGGAGCTCCCAATGGCGAACGACGACCGGATTCCGACGGACCAGGACCTGGATACCGCGGGGCTCGACAACACGCCGGGCACCGGCTCGGGGCTGGGTGCCGCACAGTCGATGTCGGCCGCGGGCGGCGACGTCAGCGGGACGAGCAGCCCGGAGACCGGCGGCCGGGACTGGAGCAAGAGCGAAGGGCAGGCGGGCTCCGACTACCTGCACGGCGCGGACGAAAGCGACCGGCCGTCGCGGCACGGCGGGATGAGCAGCTCGCCCGGGGGCACCAGTGGATCAGGCTCCGGCACGGGTGCTGGCGCCGACCTGGAGGAAACGCACCGGCTGGCGCGGGAAGCGACCGAGCGGCTGCGTGAGGACTTCGACAACCGCGGGGTCAGCGGGACCGGGAACTTCTGATTGCGATCCGGGAGACGGGGCGCCTTCGCCGGCTGGCGGGGGCGCCTCGTTCGTTCGTGGCCCCGGCGCGCCTGCGACGGTAGATTGCGCTCCTCATGAGCACCGCCGTTCCGCCCGCCCGGCGCGGGCCATGGATCCTCGCGGTCGACGTGGGCTCGTCGTCCGTGCGGGCGCAGTGGCTGGACGCGTCCTGCGCTCCGCTCGCGGAGGCCGCGCGCGAGCTGTACGCGTGGGACTCCACGCCGGACGGCGGGATGCAGGTGGATGCGGAGTCGCTGCTGGCCCGCTGCCTTCGCGCCATCGACCGGGCGGTGGCGATCGGCCGGGAAGCCGAGATCGAACCCGCGGCCGTAGCGCTCGCCACTTTCTGGCACGGCCTGGTGGGGATGGACGCGGAGGGATGCCCCGTCACCCCGCTCACCGGCTGGGGCGACGGCCGCGCCCGCGCCGCCGCGGATGCGCTGCGTTCGAGGCTGGATGCGGAAGTGGTGCACCTGCGGACCGGCTGCTTCGTCCACGAGGCGTACCCGGCGGCGCGGCTGGTCTGGCTCCACGGCGCGGCGGGCGATACCTTCCCGCGCGCCGCCACCTGGGGCTCCATCGGCGAGGTGCTGGCGCTGCGGCTGTTCGGCGAGGCGCGCACGTCGGTGTCGATGGCGTCCGGCACGGGGCTGATGGACCTGCGCCGGATGCAGTGGGACGATGCCGTCGTCGACGCAGTCGGCCTGTCCCCCGAGCGACTGCCCGACATCAGTGACGAGCCGCTTCGAGGACTGACGCCGGAGTTCGCCGCCCGCTGGCCGGAGCTGGCGGCGATCCCCTGGTTTCCTGCCCTGGGCGATGGCGCGTGCGCCAGCCTGGGGATGGGCGCGGTCGGCCGCACGGTGGGGCTCACGGTCGGCACGACGGCGGCGGTGCGCGTGCTGCGCGACGATCCCGCGCCGGCCGTTCCGCCGGGGCTCTGGTGCTACCGCCTGGACGCGCGGCGCACCGTCACGGGACGGGCGACATCGAACGCGGGGAACATCTTCGCCTGGCTGCGGCACGTGCTGGCCCTTCCGCCCGCGGACGAGCTGGAGGCGCAGCTCTCGGCGATGCGTCCAGCGGCGCACGGGATGACGGTGGTTCCGCGCCTGGTGCCGGAGCGTCCGCCCCGGCCCGGGGGACCGGAATGGGCGGTGATGGCGGGGATGACGCAGGCGACGGGCCCGGTGGAGATCGCGCGGGCGTGGCTGGAAGCGGCGGCGTTCACGATGGCGGACGCGCTGGATGCTGTGGAGGCGGACGGCGGCCCGGCCGCGGAGGTGGTGGCCGGCGGCGGCGCGCTGCATGCGTCGCCCGCGTGGGCCCGCATGGTAGCGGATGCGCTAGGCCGGCCGCTGCGCCTGGCGCCGGATCCCGAAACCACGCTCCGCGGCGCCGCGCTGGTCGCGCTGGAGCGGCTGGGGGTGATCGGGGACGCGATGGAGTTCGCGGCGGCGGACCGCGAGGGTGTGGTGCTGCAGCCGGACGCCGAGGCGCACGAGGTGTATCACGCCGCCCGAGCCCTCACCCGCCTCGCCGATGAGACGCAGCCGAGTGCGCGAAGCCTGTCATCCTGAGGCCCAGGCGCACTGTATCTGCCCGTACGCCACACGACGCGGGCCGAAGGATCTAGCCTGGGGCACGTCCAAGGTTGGGCGCGGCAGCGGTCACGAATGCCGAGGCCTCGGCTGCCGTGGGGCCCTCACCCGTCCTCGCCTAGGCTCGTCCACCCTCTCCCACAAACAGCGTGGGAGAGGGGGTACACTTCGGGTTCGGGCGTATCGTCTGGACGGGAGCATGCCCGTGGCCCTGTCCCGGCGGTTGAAACCGCGCCTGGAACGTCACGAAGTCCGCCTGCGCGGACTGCACCGGACGGTTCGGCGTCGGGAGCCAGCCGACGCGCAGTTCAGGTCTCCCCCTCCCCTGCGAAGCGGGGGATGGGGGCCGGGGGGAGGGGGCTGCCGTAGCATGCGAGGCACCCGGTCGAACCCCGCTCGAAGTTCTCCCCTCTCCCGGCGTAGTTTGCCGGGGGAGGGGCCCGCCGACGCATGCGCGGGCACCTGGTCGAACCCCCGATTAGGACTCCTTCGTGCCTCCGTCCATGTGCGGCGCGCGATGTGTGTGGCGGATCCCTCAATCGCTGCCGTTTATGGCGTTTGGGCCGACCGGGAGTGGCCGCTCCATCGGGATGACACCGCGCTTCGGGCGCTGCGGGCGAAGTTCTCGCCTCTCCTCTGGCTTCGATGCGGGGAGGGGCCGGGGGAGGGGCCCTCCCCCAATCACGGTACCGAATCACCCAGACGGGACGACACATCGATGGCCAATCCGGGCGCTGACTCGCGCGAGCTGGACCAGCTCTGCATCAACACCATCCGCACGCTGTCGATGGACGCGGTGCAGGCGGCCAACTCCGGCCACCCCGGCACCCCCATGGCGCTGGCGCCGCTGGCGTACGTCATCTGGACGCGCCACCTGAAGCACAACCCCGCAGACCCGCAGTGGGTGGACCGCGACCGGTTCATCCTTTCCGCCGGGCACGCGTCCATGCTGCTGTACTCGCTGCTGTACCTGAGCGGCTACGGCCTGACGCTGGACGACCTGAAGAACTTCCGCCAGTGGGAAAGCAAGACGCCCGGCCACCCCGAGTACGGGATGACCGACGGCGTGGAGACCACCACCGGCCCGCTGGGACAGGGCTTCGCCAACGGCGTGGGGATGGCCATGGCCGAGGCGCACGTGGCCGCGGTGCACAACCGCCCGGAGCACAACGTCATCGACCACTACGTCTACGCCATCTGCTCCGACGGTGACCTGATGGAGGGCGTGGCGGCCGAGGCGGCGTCCGTGGCGGGCCACCTGAAGCTGGGCAAGCTCATCTACTTCTGGGACGACAACCGCATCACCATCGAGGGTGACACGGAGCTGGCGTTCACCGAGAACGTGGAGCAGCGCTTCGAGGCGTACGGTTGGCACACACAGCGGGTGGAGGACGGCAACGACCTGGAGGCCATCGACGCCGCCATCCGCGCCGCCCAGGCCGATCCCCGCCCGTCGATGATTTCCGTGCGCACCATCATCGGCTTCGGGTCACCCAACAAGGCCGGCAGCGAAAAGGCGCACGGCGAGCCGCTGGGCGCCGAGGAGATCGTCAAGACCAAGCAGAACCTGGGCTGGCCCTCCACCGAGTCGTTCCACGTCCCGCAGGAGGCGCTGGACCACATGCGCGAGATCGGCCAGCGCGGCGCGGAGCGGCAGCGCGAGTGGCAGGCGCGCTTCGACGCCTACCGCGCGGCTCACCCCGACGCGGCCGCGGCGCTGGAGCAGGCGCTTTCGCGCACCCTCCCCGAGGGGTGGGACGCGGACCTGCCCGTGTGGACCAAGGACGACAAGCCCATCGCCACGCGCGCGGCGTCGGGCAAGGCGCTGAATGCCATCGCCAAGAAGGTGAACTGGCTGATCGGCGGGTCGGCGGACCTGGCCGGCTCCAACAACACCATGATCGAGGGCGCCGGCAGCTTTCTGCCGCCCGACTACACCGGCCGCAACCTGCACTTCGGCGTTCGCGAGCACGCGATGGGCTCGCTGATGAACGGCATGACGCTGCACGGCGGCGTGCGCGTGTACGGCGGCACCTTCCTGATCTTCAGCGAGTACATGCGGCCGCCGGTGCGCCTTGCCGCGCTGATGGAGCAGCCCGCCATCTACATCTACACGCACGATTCCGTCGGCCTGGGCGAGGACGGCCCCACGCACCAGCCCATCGAGCAGCTTCCGTCGCTGCGCACCATCCCCGGGCTGATCGACCTTCGCCCGGCAGACGCCAACGAGACGGTGGAAGCGTGGCGGTTCGCGATGGAGCACCGCGAGGGCCCCGTCTTCTTCGCGCTCACCCGGCAGGCGCTGCCGCACATCGACCGCGAAACGATGGCCCCCGCGTCAGGCCTGCGCCGCGGCGCGTACGTGCTGGCGGATGCGGAGGGCGGCGACCCGCAGGCCATCCTGATCGCCAGCGGCTCGGAAGTCGCGGTCGCCCTGGAGGCGCGGACCGCACTGGAGGCCGATGGGATCCGCGCGCGCGTGGTGAGCATGCCCAGTTGGGCGCTGTTCGCCCAGCAGACCAAGGAGTATCGGGACGAGGTGATCCCTCCGGCCGTCAAGGCGCGCGTAGCCATCGAGGCCGCGCACCCCATGGGCTGGCACCGCTGGGTGGGCGAGGGCGAGGTGATCGGCATCAGCCACTTCGGCGCCTCGGCCCCGGCGACGCGCGTGTTCCAGGAGCTGGGCTTCAGCGCCGAGAACGTCGCCGCCAAGGCCAAGGGGCTGCTGGGGATCGGCAGCGGTCACGCGCAGGGCGCCGGCGACGCCGGACCGACGGCGCACGGAACCGATGAGAAGAGTGCGTGAGTGCGGAAGTGCGTGAGTGCGGAAGTGCGTGAGTGCGGAAGTCGCTTCCATGCACGGCAGCCGACGGTGGCATCTAGGGCGGTGCCGTTCACTCCCGCACTAACGCACTAACGCACTGACGCACTTTCAAGAGAGCGAGACCATACCATGGCCGAAACCAAGCATCCGACCGACGCGGTGCGCGACGAGGGAAATCCGCTGCACGAGCTGCACGCGCTGGGGCAGAGCGTGTGGCTGGACTACATCCGCCGCGGCATCCTGGACAACGGCGAGCTGGAGGAGATGATCCGCCGCTACGACCTGCGCGGCGTGACCTCCAATCCCTCGATCTTCGAGCAGGCGATCGGCGACAGCACCGACTACGACGACGCCGTGGGCGAGCTGGCGGCGTCGCAGGCCGGCGCGTCCGCCGCGTACGAGTCGCTGGCGGTGGAGGACATCCGCCGCGCCTGCGACCTGTTCCGCGGCGTGTACGATCGCGCCGAGGGCCACGACGGCTTCGTGTCGCTCGAAGTGTCGCCCGAGCTGGCGCACGACACGCAGGGCACGCTGGACGAGGCGCGGCGCCTGCGCGAGGCGGTGGACCGGCCCAACCTGATGATCAAGGTGCCGGGCACCGAGGCGGGCATCCCCGCCATCGAGCAGCTGCTGGCCGACGGCTTCAACGTGAACATCACCCTGCTGTTCTCGGTGAAGAACTACGAGCAGGTGATGGAGGCGTACCTGCGCGGGCTGGAGCGCCGGCAGCAGGCCGGGCAGCCGCTGGACCGCGTGGCATCGGTCGCCTCGTTCTTCGTATCGCGCGTGGATTCGGCGGTGGACGCACAGCTGGAGAAGCTCGCGTGCTCGGCCGCGGACGACGGGCAGGCGGCGCTTGCCCGGGCGATGTCGGGCAAGGCGGCCGTGGCGAACGCCAAGCTGGCGTACGAGCGCTTCGCCCAGGTGTTCTCGGGTGCGCGGTGGGAGCGGCTGGCCTCCGCCGGCGCCCGGGTGCAGCGGCCGCTGTGGGCCAGCACCTCCACCAAGAGCCCGGCGTACCGCGACGTGATCTACGTGGAGGAGCTGATCGGCCCGCACACGGTGAACACCATGCCGCTGAACACGGTGGAGGCGTTCGCCGACCATGGGGTCGCTCGCCGCACGGTGGACCAGGACGTGGAGGCGGCCCACCAGGACCTGCGCACGCTTGCCGAGCTGGGCATCGACATGGACGCGGTGACCGACCAGCTGCAGCGCGAGGGCGTAGACAAGTTCATCAAGTCGTTCCGCGAGCTGATCGGCTCGGTGGAAAGCAAGCTGGCGCGCGTGGCCCAAGGCGCCTGATTCCGCTGGATCGATGTCGAAGCTCCCCGGCCGTTCGCGGCCGGGGAGCTTTTTCATGCGCGGACTCTCGATGTCGCGAGGGGTGGCCTTGCGGTGGCCACGGTGAGACAGAGGCTGTGGCCCGCGTGCCACAAATTGTACCACGATTGACCCAGCTGCTGCACACTCGAGCTTCGTCAAGGGGTAATGTAACCTATCCTTGGAGAAGGATTTAGGGGGCACGGCTCACTTTGGGCCGATCGTTTTTCCCGTGGTCCAGCGGTTGCTACGTGGATGCGTTACAGATGCACCCCTTAATGCTTGGCCGGTGGCGGGTGATGGAGGCTGAACCAGAATGCAGTGCCCTTCCATGTGCGACGTTCTTTCGATGTAGCGCGTTCGATACTCCCAGCCTTCACGCCTCGCCCGCGGCCAGAATGCCGCACCGGCTCAGCGAACGGACCGTCCCGGATTCGGGTGCGGTCCGTTCGCGTATTCCCGCGCGCGCACGGTCATCCAAACCATCCGCTCCCGCCGCGCATCATAGGGTGGTCCAGGCTGCACGATGCTGCCTGTTGAGTCCCCGACTGGCCCGGAGCGTACCGATGCGCACTTCCGTCCTTCTTCTCCCGATGGCTTCCCTCCTGCTCGCCACGCCCGCGCTCGCCCAGCGCTCCGCGGAGGAGTGGGTGGAGCAGTGCCGCCGCAACTACCGCCAGAACAACAATCGCGTGACGCATTGCGAGGTGCGCGAAACCCGCATCCCGGCGCGTGGCTCGCTGACGATCGACGCGGGGCAGAACGGCGGCGTGTCGGTTCGCACGCACGAGGGGCGCGACATCGTGGTGCAGGCGCGCGTGCAGGCCTGGGCCGGCAGCGATGAGCGGGCGCGGTCGACGGCGCAGCAGATCCGTGTGAACACGGGCGGTACCATCGGCGCCAGCGGCCCGGAGATGGGGGACAACAGCGGCTGGGCCGTGAACTACGAAATCCTCGTCCCGGCGCGGACCAACCTGGACGTGCGCACGCACAACGGGCCGATCAACGTGGAGCGCGTGTCCGGGACGATGAACCTGCGCGCCCACAACGGCCCGCTGAACCTGTCGGAGCTGTCCGGAAACGTCACCGCGCGCACGCAGAACGGGCCGGTGAACGTGCGGCTGACCGGCCGCCGCTGGACGGGCGAGCGGCTGGATGCCGAGACGGTGAACGGCCCCGTGAGCGTCCGCATGCCGGAGGGATACGCGGCGCACCTGGAGGCCCGCACGGTGCACGGCCCGGTGAACGTTCCGCGCGCCATCCGCGCGGACCAGCGCCGCCCCGGCGAGCGCGGCTGGCGTCCCGGCGCCAACATCAACACCGACATCAACGGCGGCGGTCCCACCATCCGCGCCGTCACCACCAACGGCCCGATCAACATCCAGGAAGGCTGACCCGCCACCGCGCGGACGAACGAAAGAGGCGCCCCTTCAGCGGGGGCGCCTCTTTGTCATCGCGGCTCGTCTCCGGCGGTGTCGGGGAACTCGAACTCGAACACCATCCCACAGCGGTTGCACAGGAATGAGCGGTCCCACCTGCGGACGGCGTCCTCCCACTGTTCCCGCCGGTCGCGGTACCGGCGGGCCAGCAGCCACGCCGCGCCAAGCACCACCAGCCCCGTCAGCGGCCGGGCGATGTCCAGCATCCGCGCGCCCACCAGGTGTGGGGCGACGTGGTTCAGGAAGATGCTCAGCATGTACAGCAGAAAGACCGCGAACGCGATCATCCCCCACCGGGGCGGGGCCGGCGGGCCGAGCGACCGGGCGAGCTCCGACTGGATGGTCCCGTGCGAGGAGATCCGCCGGTTGCGGGCCCATAACGGGGCGCCGCTGAAGATGGCGAGCCCCGTGGGTGTGCTCTCGCTCTCGATGTGGATGTGAGAGCTGCCTTCCGCGCGCACCAGGTCCAGGTCGCGCACGTTCTCGGTGCCGCAGCGCGGACACTTCAACTCGGAGTTCAACGAAACGCTCCCGTTCAGGCACCGGATCGCGATCGCCTCTCGGCCGGGCGCATGCCCCTGTCGGCACGGCGGTTCCATCGGAACGTACATCGCGCGGATGCCGGCCGGCAACGTCGCACGCGGTCTGCCGGGCCGGGACTTGCAGCGGAGGGGCGCGACGAAGATCGATCCACGACACCGGGACAGCGGGAGGGCGGATGCGGCTGGGGATGGTGGGGCTCGGAAAGATGGGCGGCAACATGGCGCAGCGGCTGACGCGCGGCGGGCACGAACTCGTGGTGTTCGACCGCGACCCCGAGGTCACGCGCGCCGTGGCCGAGGCGTCGGGTGCAAAGGCGGCGGCGTCGCTGCAGGAACTGGTGGCCGCGCTGGAGCCGCCGCGGGCCGTGTGGGTGATGGTGCCCGCCGGCCCGCCGACGGAGCAGGTGCTGAGCGACCTGGCCGACATCTGCGGCCCCGGCGACGTGCTGATCGACGGCGGCAACAGCAACTACAACGACAGCAAGCGGCGCGCGGCCGAACTGGAAACGCGCGGGCTGCGGCTGATGGACGCCGGCACCAGCGGTGGCATCTGGGGGCTGGAGAACGGCTACTGCCTGATGGTGGGGGGCGCGCCCGAGGCCGCCGCGGTGTGCGAGCCCGTGTTCCGCACCCTCGCCCCGGAGGGCGGCTACGCGCACGTGGGCCCCAGCGGGTCTGGCCACTTCGCCAAGATGGTGCACAACGGCATCGAGTACGGCCTGCTGCAGGCGTACGCCGAGGGCTTTGAGATCCTCCACAAGTCCGGCTTCGAGTACGACCTGGAGGGGGTCGCCTCGCTGTGGAACCACGGCAGCGTGGTCCGCTCGTGGCTGCTGGAGCTGCTGGAGCGGGCGTACGCCGAAGAGGGGCCGGCGCTGGAGCGCATCAAGGACTGGGTCGCGGATTCGGGCGAGGGGCGGTGGACCGTGGAGACCGCGATGGCGCTGGACGTGCCCGCGCCGGTCATCACTCTGTCGCTGCTGGCGCGCTTCCGCTCGCGCCAGGAGCAGTCGTACTCGGCGCAGGTGGTGGCCGCGCTGCGCAACCAGTTCGGCGGCCACTCCATCAAGACGACGGACGGGGCGGGGGCGTGAGCGACGAGGCCACGGACGACGGCCGGCCGGACCTGGGCGACGTTCCCGCGGCGCCGCCCGCGGGCGAAACGCCGCTGCGCACGCCCATGACCGAGGCCGGCGCCCGGGTGCGCACGCCCGACCCGCTGGCGCTGGTGATCTTCGGCGGCACGGGTGATCTGACGCGCCGCAAGCTGATGCCCGCGCTCTGGGCCCTGCGCGCCGACGGGCTGCTGCCGGAAGGCTTCGCCATCGTCGGCAACTCGCGCGAGGAGATCGGCGAGGACGACTTCCGCGAGCGGATGCGGGGCGCGCTGGCGGAGTTCGACGAGGAGCCCGACGCCGACGACTGGGCCGGGTTCTCGCGCCGCATCCGCTACGTGCACGGGTCTACAGACGATCCCGGGACCTTCAATCGGCTGAAGCAGGTGCTGGAAGAGGTGGAGCGCGACTGCGGCACGCAGGGGAACCGCATGTTCTACCTGGCGCTCCCGCCCTCCGTCATCGCCCAGACAGCGCAGGGACTGGGACGCGCCGGGCTGGTGACCGGCGCGAAGGACCCGGCGTGGACGCGGATCATCGTCGAAAAGCCCTTCGGGCGCGACCTGGAGAGCGCCCAGGGGCTGAACGCCAGCCTGCTGGAGGTGTTCCGCGAGCGGCAGATCTTCCGCATCGACCACTACCTGGGCAAGGAAACGCTGCAGAACCTGCTGGTGTTCCGGTTCGCGAACACCATCTGGGAGCCGCTGTGGAGCCGCAACTACGTCGACCACGTGCAGATCACCGTGGCCGAGAGCGTGGGGGTGGAGGGCCGCGCGGGCTACTACGACCGCAGCGGCGCCCTGCGCGACATGATCCAGAGCCACCTCCTGCAGATCCTGACCCTCGTGGCGATGGAGCCGCCGGCCTCGTACGACGCCGATTCCATCCGCAACGAAAAGGTGAAGGTGCTGCAGTCCATCCCCCTGCTGCAGGGCGACGACATCGGGCGGTGGGCGGTGCGTGGCCGATACGGCGCGTCGGGAAAGGGCGGCGAGGACGATCGCGGCTACCTGGACGAGGCGAACGTGCCCGAGGGGTCGCGCACCGAGACGTACGCGGCCGTGCGGCTGACGGTGGACAACTGGCGGTGGGAGGGCGTGCCTTTCTACCTGCGGACGGGGAAGAAGCTGGCGGGGAAGCAGAGCGAGGTGGTGATCCGCTTTCGCCCCGCGCCACACCCCATCCGCGACTTGGTGCACTGCGATTCGCCCGCGCCCAATGCACTGGTGCTGCACATTCAGCCCGACGAGGGGATGTCGCTGTTCTTCGAGGCCAAGGAGCCGGGGATCCGAGGGCCATTGCGGGCGGTGTCGATGGACTTCGACTACAACCGCGCGTTCGGGGTGGAATCTCCCGAGGCGTACCAGCGGCTGCTGCTGGATGCCATGCTGGGCGACGCCACGCTGTTCGCCCGGCGCGACGAGGTGGAGGCCGCGTGGACCCTGGTGACGCCCATCCTGGAAGCATGGGAGCGCGAGGGCGAGCCGGAGGAGTACCCGGCGGAGTCGTGGGGCCCGCGCTGCGCCGACGAGTTGCTGGCGCAGGAGGGGCGCAGCTGGCACCAGCCGACAGGGTAATTCGGCAGCGTGGAAGGGAATCGGGTCGAAGGACGGGTAGGCGGCGGGGTGAGGCCGGGTTTGGCGCATGCCGAGGCCGCCCCCCTCTCCCAACCTCTCCCCCATAAACCCCATGGGGGAGAGGAGAATTCAATTGCGCTCCGGTCGGCCTCGCGCATGGGATGGGGGACGCGGGCGAGGAACGGTGCGCTTCGGGGAACCCGGCGCATGCCCCTGGCAGCCCTCTCTCCCCGGCCCTCTCCCCCGCAAGCGGGGGAAAGGGAGAATTCGATTGCGGTCCGGCTGGCCCCGCGCACTCAACTGGCTCCCTTCCCCCGCGCAGTTTGCGGGGGAAGGGTTGGGGATGGGGGGCGACAGCCGGCGCACAGGGCGATGGGGTCCGCGCGCGGCCGGCGCTACGGTTCGGTCGGGTGGGTTCCGGCCTTGAGGGCGGCGCGGAGGGCCGTGGCGGTGATCTCCATCTGGCCGAAGATGCGCGCCGGGACGCCCATCGGCGATTGCAGCACGCCGAGCAGCAGTTCGCCCGCGCCCACCTGGTGAAGGCCGGCCGCGCGGGCTTCGCGCATGGCGAACTCGATGGCGCCTTTCACGTCGTCCGCGTAGGGGAGCACGGGCGCGCGCAGGCCCCACGCGCGCGGCGGCGAGGCGTGCTCCATCCGCCGGCGCACCATCGCAGGCTCGTGCCCCAGCCGCTCGAATGCGCGCGCCGCCAGGCCCGAGGGGTCGGCCATCAGCGCGTAGAGCAGGTGCTCGGCATGCACGGCGCCTACGTTGGCCTTCTGCGCCTCGGCCGTCGCGTTGCCGAGGGCGTCGCGCGCCGCCTCGTCGAACGGCAGGTCCGGCGGGCGGGGTGGGGGAACCTTGGGACCGCGGCGAAACAGCACGCGCAACCTCCAGTCAGGATCGTGCATCAGCGCCCCGGAGACGGACCGGGGCCGATGCCGGAACGTAAGCAACGGAAACCATCGTGTCCACGCAGCCGACATCCGCCGAGGTCGTTCACCCCGGGGCCTCCCGCATCGAAGTCTACGCCGATGCGCAGGCCGCCTCTCGCGCTTCCGCGGAGAGCTTCGCACGCCACGCCGTGGAGGCTGTGCGCTCACGCGGCCGGTTCAGCGTGGCTCTCTCAGGCGGGAGCGCGCCGGAGCAGTCGTATCAGATGCTGGGGGACGAGCCGTTCCGGTCGATGATCCCGTGGGAGGGCGTGCACCTGTTCTGGGGCGACGACCGCTGCGTTACGCCGGGTCATCCGCGCAGCAACTTCCGGATGGCGAACGCGGCATTCATCACCCGCGTGCCCATTCCGCCACGGAACGTACACCGCATGCCGGGCGAGCTTCCGCCTCGCGAGGGCGCCGCGAGGTATGCGGCGGAACTGGAGGCGTTCTTCGGCCCGGGGGTCCCGCGGTTCGACCTGGTTCACCTGGGGATCGGCCCAGACGGGCACACGGCGTCGCTCTTTCCCTTCGATGACCTGCTTCGCGATGCCGAGCGCACCGTCGGCTGGTCGCTGCACCGGCCGCTGGGGGAGTGGCGGCTCACGCTGACTGTCCCCGTCTTGAACACGGCGCGACGCGTGGAGATGCTCGCGCTGGGGGCGGGCAAGGCGTCCATCGTCCGGTCCGCGCTGGAGGGGCCGATCGATCCATATCGCATCCCCGCGCAGCTGGTTCGCCCGGCGGGGGAGATGGTGTGGATCCTGGATCGCGGCGCGGCCAAGGAGTTGACCGGCGGGTGAATTTGAGAGGGGCGCCGGCCCTGCTGGGGCGACTGAAGTCGCGGCAACAAAGGCCCAAAGTCCGCCTTCGCGGACTGCACGCGCAGTCGAGTGCGCGAAGCCAGCCGGAGTGCGATCGAATTCTCCCTTTCCCCCGCTTGCGGGGGAGAGGGCCGGGGAGATGAGGGCTGCCAGGGGCGTGCGCCGGGCTCCTCGAACCGCACTGAACCCTGCCCGCGTTCCCGCAGAGTGCGCGGGGCCGGCCGGAGCGCAATCGAATTCTCCTCTCCCCCATGGGGTTTATGGGGGAGAGGCCGGGAGAGGGGGGCGGCCGCGGCATTCGCCACAACCCGCCCCGCTCACCCGAACTTCTCCCCTCTCCGCACAGCAGTACCGTGCGGGGAGGGGCCGGGGAGGGGCACTCTCAGACCGTCACCTTCCGCACGACATGCAGCCGGGGCCACATCCGCCTCACCAGCGTCCCCACCCCCAGCAGTCCCGCCACACGCCACGCCGCGAGCAGCAGCACCTGCATCACGATGATCCTGCCGTCGAAGTGCACCGACGCGATGCCCGCCAGGATCAGGTTTAGGTTGATGCCGATCGCAATGATGGCCGCCGGCACCAGGAGCACGCCCGAAAAGAACGAGATCGCCACCGCCACCTCGGCCAGGGGAATCAGCACCGAGAGCAGGCTGTCGGCGCCGGTGTCCACCATCAGCCGGGCGACGTGCGTGTAGAAGTCCAGCGGCGTTTGCGTCTGCCCCTCGGCGACGGCGGTCAGCAGGGGGCGGAGCGGATTGCTCGTCAGCCATCCCGCCCGGATCTTTCCGAGCCCGAAGTTCATCCACACCAGGCCCAGGTACATCCGCAGCGCCAGCCACAGCGGCGACGAGAACGGGCTGCGGAACGGCCACGACAAAAGGCGAAAGCGCCGGAGCGCGTGCGTGCTCATGGTGAATCTCCCGTCAAAAGGTCGAAGGTGTCCGTCAACCTGCTGACAAGATGGTCCCCACACGGGGCCGCGGCGATGCGGAAACCTCCGCGATCGCACGCGCGGAGCCGCCCCACGCTCCCGACGCGGACGCGGGGGTTTTCCCTTCACGCGGGGACGGAAATGCGGAGGAGCCCGGCGATCCGGCTCCCCGGCTCCGTACCCTGCCGCTCGCTCCATCCGCCGCCGCTCCGGCCAGCGTGTCCGTGGCCCCCGGTGTGCAGCAGGCTTGATGGTGTAAAGCCGGTCCCGGCGGATGAACGCAACCATGAGGAGGCACCGATGGCCACTCGCCCGATCGTCCGCTGGAGGATGCCGCTCTGCCTGTGCGCGGCCGTGCTGCTGGCCGGGTGCGGCGCGCGTTCGGCGTCGCCGTCCACGGAGCCCGAGCCGGAGGACGAGGTGGACATCGGCTACGGGACCGTTCCGGCGGGTCGCGTGACGGGGGCGGTGAGCTCGGTGCACGGGCGGAGCCTGCGGAACCAGCGGGTGACGCGGGTGGAAGAGATGCTGCGGGGGCGCGTGCCCGGAGTGCAGGTCACGCAGACGGGAGACGGCGGCTACCTCGTGCGGATCCGGGGCGCGGGCAACTTCGGGGCGGGCGGGGAGCCGCTGTTCGTGGTGGATGGAACGCCCGTGCACGCCATGCGTCCTGGCAGCGCGCTGGAGGGCATCATGCCGTCGGACGTGGTTCGCATCGACGTGCTGCGCGATGCCGCCTCCGCCGCCTCGTACGGCCTCCGCGGGATGAACGGCGTGATCCTCATCACCACCCGCCGCCCCGGCTGAGAAAACTGCGCCTCACACGGAGGGCACGGAGGACACGGAGGAGGAAAAACAGGAGGAAGGAATTGGGCCGGGGAAGATCCGCCACCTTTTCTCTCCCCTCCTTTTTGCTTTTTCCGCTTTTCCTCCGTGTCCTCCGTGCCCTCCGTGTGAAACCCGCTGTTGCAGTTTACGCGAGCACCGCGGCAGCCCGCCCCGCGGTGCGGCCCGAGAAGATGCAGCCGCCCAGGAAGGTGCCTTCCAGCGCGCGGTACCCGTGCATTCCCCCGCCGCCGAAGCCCGCCGCCTCACCCGCCGCGTACAGCCCCGGAAGCACTTGGCCGTCGGCCTGCAGCACGCGCGCGGACAGGTCGGTGTGCAGCCCGCCCAGCGTCTTGCGGGTGAGGATGCTCAGGCGAACCGCGATCAGCGGGCCCGCAGCGGGGTCCAGCAGCCGGTGCGGCTTGGCCACGCGGATCAGCTTGTCGCCCAAGTAGTTGCGCGCGCCGCGGATGGCCGTGATCTGCGCGTCCTTTCCGAAGGGATTGTCGAGCTGGGCGTCGCGCGCCACGATCTCCGCCTCCAGCGCCTCCAGGTCGATCAGCGGCTCGCCGGTGAGAGCGTTCATCCCGCGCACCAGTTCGGGGAGCGTGCGCTCGACGACGAAATCCACCCCGTTCTTCTTGAACGCCTCCACCGGCCCCGGCGCGCCCGGAAGCACGCGGCCCAGCACCTGGCGCACGCTCTTTCCCGTCAGGTCGGGATTCTGCTCCGAGCCGGAAAGCGCGAACTCCTTTTCGATGATGCGCTGCGTCAGCACGAACCAGGTGTGGTCGTATCCCGTCTTCGTGATGTGCTCCAGCGTGCCCAGCGTGTCGAACCCGGGAAAGAGCGGCGGAGGCAGCCGCCGGCCGCGCGCGTCCACCCACAGCGACGACGGGCCGGGAAGGATGCGGATGCCGTGCATTGGCCAGATGGGGGCCCAGTTGTGCAGCCCCTCGGTGTAGTGCCACATGCGGTCGGGGTTGATGATCGCCCCGCCCGCCTCCTGCGCGATGCCCAGCATGCGCCCGTCCACGTGCGCGGGCACCCCCGAGATCATCCGCGCCGGCGCGGGGCCCAGCCGGGGCGGCCAGTTCCTGCGCACCATCTCGTGGTTGCCGCCGATGCCCCCCGAGGTGACGATCACCGCCTGCGCGCGGAAGGCGAACTGGCCCACCGCCGTCCGCGAGCTGGGCCGCCCCCGCTCCATCGCGCTGGGCTCCAGCACCGTGCCGTGCACGCCGTCCACCACGCCGTTCGTCAGCGTCAGCCCGTCCACCTGGTGGCGGAACGCGAAGCGGACCAAGCCCCGCGTCTCTGCCTCGCGCACCCGCTGGATGAAGGGCTCCACCACGGCCGGGCCCGTGCCCCACGTAACGTGGAAGCGCGGCACCGAGTTGCCGTGGCCGATGGCTCCGTATCCGCCACGCTCCGCCCACCCCACCACGGGAAAGAACCGCAGCCCGCGCTCCCACAGCCACGCCCGCTTCTCCCCCGCGGCAAAGTCCACGTACGCCTCGGCCCACTTGCGCGGCCAGTGGTCCTCGTCGCGGTCGAACCCCGCGGTTCCCATCCAGTCCCTCAGCGCCAGCTCGCGGGAGTCCTTGATCTTCATGCGCCGCTGCTCGGGGCTGTCGACCAGGAACAGCCCGCCGAACGACCAGAACGCCTGCCCGCCCAGCGACGCCTCGGGCTCCTGCTCCACGATGATCAGGCTGCGCCCCGCCTCGGCCAGCTCGGCGGCGGCCACCAGCCCGGCCAGCCCCGCCCCCACGATGATCACGTCGGCTTCGTGCGTCATTGCTTCGTCTCGGAAGGGTGTGGAGGGGAGGGCCGGGCGGCGGATGCGCGAACAGCATACGTGCCGAAGCGCTCGACTGCAAAATGCACCATACCGCGACGGGATTTGCGAAAACCCGCGCCGCGACGTACAGTGATGCGCGCCGAGCGCAGCCCCGCCCCGATCCCATCCCGGATTTCGTGGAACCGCCCCAGGCCCCGCAGGTGCTGTACGACGACCAGGCGGCGCGCTTCGACGAGCGCGCCGGGCTTCCCGCGCACGCGGCGGAATCCATCGCCGCGTCCCTGGCCGAAATCGTCGGAATCGCCAGGGGACAGCGATGGCTGGAAGTGGGCGCGGGAACGGGAAACCTGAGCCTGCCGCTGCTGCGCCGTCCCATTCGCTACGTGGGCTTCGACCGCTCCCCCGCCATGCTCGACGTCTTCCGCCAGCACGCGGCGGAAGCTGGGCTGCAGCCGGAGCTGCACGTGGCGGACGGAAACGGGCTGTGGCCCGCGGGTGATGGCGAGGTGGACGTCGTCTTCGCCGCCCGGGCGCTGCATCACGTGGAGACGGCGCACGCCGCGGCAGAGACGCGGCGGGTGCTCGCGCCCGGCGGATGGCTGGCCGTCGGCCGCGTTCGCCGGCCACCCGACTCGCCGCGCTCCGTGCTGCGCCGCCGGATGCGACAGCTCCTCAGGGACGAGGGATACGCAGGCCGCAGCGGCGAGCGCCACGCGGATGCCGTGTTCGACGCGCTGGAAGCCATCGGGGCCGTGCGGCACCCGCCCCGCGAGGCGGCGCGGTGGACTACGATGCACAGCCCGGCTGATTCGCTCGCCTCGTGGCGCGAGAAGGCGGGGCTCGCCGGGCTGGAGCTGCCGGACCCCACCAAGGAGCGCGTCCTCCACGCGCTCGCCGAGTGGGCGCTTGCCGAGTTCGGCGACCTGCAGCGGCCGCTGCCGCAGGACGAATCGTTCGAGATCCAGGCCATCCGTATCTGAACTCCCCGCGCGCCGCGGATCCTCCGCCGCGCCGGAATCCATCCCCCGCTCCTCCATCCATGCAAGCCGAACTGCTGACCGCGCTGGGCCAGTCGCTGGTTACCGGCAACCTGACCGACGCCGAGCTGCTGGCGCGCACCGCCCCCCATCCGCTGGTGCAGATTCTTCCCGACGCCAACGTCGTGAAGGTGGGCGGCCAGAGCTTCATCGACCGGGGACGCGCCGCCGTCTTTCCCCTGATCGACGAGATCGTGGCCAACCTGGGCCGCCACAAGATGATCATCGGCACGGGGGCGGGCACCCGCGCGCGGCACGCCTACAGCGTGGGCATCGACCTGGGGATGCCCACCGGCGTGCTGAGCGTGCTGGGCACCTTCGTGAGCATGCAGAACGCGCGCATGCTGCACTACCTGCTGGCCAAGCACGGCATTCCCTTCATCGAGCCCGTGCAGTTTCCCCAGCTGCCGCTGTACCTGGAAGAGCGCGGCGCCTGCATCTTCTTTGGCATGCCGCCCTACACCTTCTGGCAGCAGAACCCCGCCGTCGGACGCATCCCCCCGCATCGAACGGACACCGGCTGCTACCTGGTGAGCGAGGTGTTCGGCACCAAGTCCATGATCTTCGTCAAGGACGAGGACGGGCTGTACACGGCCGACCCCAAGAAGGACAAGGGAGCGAAGTTCATTCCCCGCATCACCCTGGGCGAGCTGAAGGAGCTGGACCTGGACGACGTGGTGGTGGAGCGCGCCGTCCTGGAGCTGATGGAGCACGCCGAGAACCGCCGATCGATTCGCATCATCAACGGGCTCGTTCCCGGCAACCTCACCCGCGCGCTCGAGGGCGAGGACGTGGGCACGCTGATCACTGCCGACTGACCCCTCATCCGCCCACCACCGAATCCATCTCCATGTCCGATACGACGACCGACCGGCGTCACCACGTGACGTCCAGCCTGATGAGGGAAAGCCTGGTGGACCGGGGCGTGATGGCCGGCACCGAGGCGCCCGTGGTGCGCATGCTTCCCAACGTGCACGTGGTGAAGGTGGGTGGCCGCTCGGTGCTGGACGCCGGCCGCGCCGTCACCTATCCCGTGGTGGAGGTGCTGGCCGAGCTGCTGAAGACCGAGCGGCTGATCCTGGGCGTGGGCGGCGGAGTCCGAAGCCGCCACGTCTTCTCCATCGGGCTCGACCTGGGGCTGCCCACCGGCGTGCTGGCCCAGGTGTCCGTGGCCGACGCGCTGGGGAACGCGCACATCCTGGGCACGCTGCTGGCGCCGTACGGCGTGGTCGCCATTCCGCCTGAGATTTTCGGCCACCTGCTGCCGCTGTTCATCCACTCGGCGCCGGGGGTGATCTTCAACGGCGTGCCGCCCTACTCCATCTGGGAGCACCCGCCGCACATCGGCCGCATCCCGCCGCACCGCACGGACGCCGGCTGCTTCCTCCTGGCCGAGTGCTTCGGGTGCAAGACGGTGACGCTGATCAAGGACGTGGACGGGCTGTACGATGACGATCCCAAGGAGAACCCCGGGGCCTCGTTCATCGACAGCATCGGCGCGCGCGAGCTGAAGAAGCGTGCGCTGCGGACGCTTCCGTTCGACGAGGTGCTGCCCGACCTGCTGCTCAACTGCCGCCTGGTGAAGCAGTTCCAGGTGGTGAACGGGCGCGATCCCGACCGCATCGCGGCGGCCGTGCGGGGCGAGCATGCCGGCACCATCGTCTACGCCGACTGACGCCGTCCGCGCCGACGGCGTCTCCCGCTCGTTCGCGGGCGGGATCCGCGCGCTCGACGGCGTGCGCTTCGCCCTGTCGGCGGGGACGTTGACGGCGCTCATCGGCGGCAACGGCTCCGGAAAATCCACGCTGCTGAAGCTCATCCACGGTGCGCTCGTGGCGGATTCGGGCGAACTGCGGGTGATGGGTCTCGATCCGCGCCGCGACCGCGCCGCCCTCCGGCCGCTCACCGGGTATGCGGGGCAGGACGTGGCACTGGACCCGGAGATGACGGGCTGGGAAACGCTGCGCCTGTTCCACGCGCTGCGCGGCCTGCCGCGGAGCGAGCGGGACGGCTGCCTGGGGCGCGTGGTGGACGAAGCGGGGCTGGAGCCGTTCGTCCAGCGCCGTGTCGGCACCTGGTCCGGCGGGGAGCGGCAGCGGCTTCACCTGGGGCTGGAAATGATGCACGGCCCGCGGCTGCTGCTGCTGGACGAGCCCACGACCAGCCTCGACCCGCGCGGCCGCGCCGAACTGTGGCGTCGGTTGGCCGCGTGGCGGGACGAGGGCAACACCGTCATCGTCGCCACGCACGACCTGGCGGATGCGGGTGCCCACTGCGACCGCGTGCTGCTGCTGCATTCCGGTCGCCTTGTGGCGGATGGATCGCCCGCGGAGTTGGTCGCCGCCCACGCCCGGGCCCGCGTGGCCGTCACGTTCGAACGCCCAGCCAGCGAGGCGGATGTCGCCGGTCTGCGGGAATCCATCGCGGCCCTCCCCGAGGTCGCGGACGCATCGGTGGATGCGTCGGGCGTCACACTCTGGCGCGCCAACCATTCCCCGATCGAGCCGTTGCTTCACCTGCTGGAGGCACGGGGGATCGCCTTCCGCGGGCTGGTGCGCGACGAGCCGGACCTGGCGGCCGCCTACTTTCGGCTGACGGGGAGCGCGCCGGGTTCTCCGCCTCGTCCAGGACGCGGCGGAGGTCGTGGAGGAGGAGGCGGCGGCGGACGGGGCGGGGGGAGGCGCGGATGAGCGGCGTGTACGTGCTGCGGAACCACGCGGCGGACTAGTACGAACGGAAACGGAGGAACGATGGGTAAAAGTGAATTGAATACGGAGAAGCTCCGAGCAGGTGACGAAGACGAGTTGGCGTTGCTTTTTCGGCAGCTAGCGCCGGCGATTTACGATTATGCGGTCAGACTAACGAGCGCTACGGACGCGGAGGAGATCGTCGTCGAAACATTTAGTAAGATTTTTGTCGACCTCGACAGGCTCGCCACGATAAACGACCTCGGCCAGATCGGAGCCTTGGCGACCCGAATTGCTCGTAACTTAATTGTGCATCGAACGCGCCGGGCCACGTCAGTAGGCTCTGGAGCAATCGAAATTAGCGGAGAATCTGGGCAAACTGGACTCCAAAGTAGTCCACCGGACCGGATGGAATTAGCACACGCAATCGCCGAACTTCCGGAGAAACAACGCTCTGCATTCATTCTGCACAACGTCGGGGGTTATTCCTACGAAGAAGTCGGCGCTATGCTCGGGATCTCGCCGCTGGTTGCAATAACGTATGTGCACCGGGCACGCCAGGCCCTGCGCGAGCATGTTGAAAACGCGGGTATCTTGCCTGGACCTCGGCATTCCTCAGCAGTTCAGGAGGGCTGAATGTCGATGAACCCTTTACCGGGTCGTGCTCTTGTGCCACTTAGGGCGGATGTCGCTGAAGCCTTGGTGAGAAATCTTAGATTAGGGGAAGGGGCTGACCTTGCTGAAGCATTTGAGCACGCCCTGCGGATAGCACAAAATCCACAGGTCCTTGATCTTTGGGATCAGCAGGGAGTTGCGATCACTTATTGGGTTTTGATGCTCACTGGGGTGAACCAGAGCGCTGAGATCGCTATCGCTCAGGATCTCCTTGTCTGGCAGGCTTTCTTCTCTAAGGACACAGCACGCGTACTATGCGTCCAAAGCTCTGAGCGGTCAGCTTTTCGATGCTGCTCGGGTCAGTTTTCAGTGCATAACTGCCCGACGCTGATATTCTCCGACACACCAGAGATGGACAGTTTCATTAAGGTTGATGCAGGATTGTTAGCAATTTTGGCAGAAGAGGAAGGCGGGCTACAGAGATTTCTCACGAAAATCCACACACTGGTTGAGAGCGGGAAATCCTTGCAGCAGGTAAGAGATGTGATGCTCACTGAGGCATTTTTCCGCGGCCTCAAGGTCATGCTGAAGGAAGCGAAGAATCTGATCTCAATCACCATCGGGCCATCTAAATGAGCACGCAACAGAGCATCGTTTCCGGCCGCCGGTGATGATCCCCTTGCGTCTCGGAAGGGAGACGGCGCGGCGGACGTGGAGCAAGACGCTGCGCCGGCCGGTGCAGCTGACGTTTTCGCTCGTGCAGCCGCTGTTCTGGATGCTGATCTTCGGCTTTCTCTTCCACCGCTTCAGCCTGGGCCCGGCGTACGCGGGGCTTTCGTACCTGGACTTTCTGCTCCCCGGCGTCGCCGCGATGACGGTGCTGTTCGGCGCGTCGCAGGCGGGGATCGAGCTGGTGCGCGACCTTCAGACCGGTTTCGCGCAGCGGATGTCGGGCGCCACGTCCCATCCCGGGTGGATGCTGGGCGGCAAGGTGGCGGCGGACGTGAGCCGCCTTCTGCTGCAGGCCCTGGCGGTCGCGCTGCTGGGGATGCTGCTCGGCGCGCGGCTGCGGCCCAGCGCGCTGGGGCTGGTCGTCGCCATCCTCGCCCTGGCGGCGTTCGGCGTGGCGTACGGATGCCTTTCGTGCTGGATCGCCCTGCGGACGCGGGCGCAGGAGAGCATGGCCGTGTTCGTTCACGTGGTGAACATGCCATTGTTGTTCACCAGCACCGCGCTGGTCCCCACCCGCCAGATGCCGGACTGGCTGGCGGCCGTGGCGCGCTGGAACCCGCTGACCCGCGTCGCCGACGCGCTTCGCGAGGCGGTGCTCTTCGGCCGCGCGCCGAACGCCGCGTTGCTGCTGCCGCTGATCGTCCTCGCCGCCCTGTGCTTCGCCACCGCACGCCACGCCATGGCCCGCGCGGCCGAAGATTGACCCTCCCATCCAGCCGATGAACCTGCGCACATTCATCACGCTCATCCTGGCCGCCCTCCTGCTCGCCGCCTGCGGGTCGAACGACGACGCGCCAGCCAAGGGCGACCGCGAGGTGGTGGTGTTCGCCGCCGCCAGCCTGCGTGAAGCCATGCAGGAGCTGGCGGCGAGCTTCACGCAGTCAACTGGGACGCCGGTATCGTTCAACTTTGCCGGATCGAACGACCTGGCGCACCAGATCGGCGCGGCGCGGGGGATGGACCTGTTCATCAGCGCCAGCGAGGCGTGGATGGACACGGTGCAGTCCGCGGGGCGAATCGAGGCAGGCACGCGGCGCGATCTGCTGGCCAACACGCTGGTGATCGTGGGCCACTCGCGCACGACGTGGACGGTGGACCAGCCCTGCGCGCTCGCCACGGTGGGCTTCGAGCACATCGCGATGGGCGATCCGGACGCCGTCCCCGCCGGCACCTACGCCCGCAAGTGGATGCAGTCGGTGGATTGCGGCGGCAAGACGCTGTGGGATGGAGTGAAGGGCCGCGTCGCGCCCGCGCCGGACGTGCGCGCGGCGCTGGGACTGGTGCTGGCGGACCCGGGCGTGGTGGGCGCCGTCTACCGCACCGACCAGATGGTGTTCGCCGGGCGGACGCGCGTGCTGTTCGAGGTGAGCGGCGGCCCGCCCATCCGGTACGCGATGGCGCTCGTCGCGGACGGAGGCAGCCCCGAGGCGGGCCGCCGCTTCGCCGAGTTCATCGCGGGGCCCGACGCCGCCCGCGTCTTTGCGCGCCACGGCTTCATCCCCCTGGCCGCGAAGCCGTGAACCAGGCCATGCTGGAGGTGCTGCGCGCCACCTTCGCGTGGGCCGCCATCGCCACGCTGCTGGTGATGGTGCCGGGAACGCTGGTGGCGTACCTGCTGGCGCGCCGAGAATTCCGCGGCAAGACCGCCGTTTCCACCCTCTTCAGCATGCCGCTGGTGCTTCCGCCCACCGCGGTCGGATACCTGCTGCTGCGGCTGTTCGCCTACGACGGACCGCTGGGCGAGGGCACGCTGGGGCTGGACCTGGACGTGATCCTTTCGCCTAAGGCGGTGGTGATCGCCTGCGCGGTGATGGCCACGCCGCTGGTGGTGAGGACGGCCCGCGTGAGCTTCGAGGCCGTGGATCCGCGCTACGAAGAGATGGCGCGCACCCTGGGGCACGGGCGCGCCGCCACCTTCTTCCGCTTCACCCTTCCCCTCGCCCGCCGCGGATTGATCGCGGCGCTGATCCTGGGCTTCACCCGCGCCGTGGGCGAGTTCGGCGCCACGATCATCCTGGCGGGCAACATCCCGGGGCGCACGCAGACGCTGGCGACGGCCATCTTCAGTGCCCAGCAGGCCGGGCGGGAGGGCGAGGCGAACGTGCTGCTGATCATCGCGCTCGTGGCGGGTTTCGTGGCGGTGTATGCCGCGGAGCACCTGTCGCGCACCCAGGCGGCGGCGGTCAGCCGATGAGCCATCCCGTGCTTTCCGTGCACGTCACCCTGCCGCTGGACCGCTTTGGGCTGGACGTGGCGTTCGAGACCACGCACCGGGTGACGGGCATCTTCGGCGTGTCGGGATCGGGAAAGACCACGCTGCTGGAAACGGTGGCCGGCCTGCGCCGCGGCGTGCGGGGGCGCATCGCGCTGAACGGCGACGTGTGGCTGGATACGGAAAAGCGCGTGCGGGTGGCGCCGGAGGGGCGGGGGATCGGGTACGTGCCGCAGGACAGCCTGCTCTTTCCGCACCTGGACGTGCTGGGCAACCTGCGGGCGGGGCACGGCCGCGCGCGCCGGGCGGCTGGAGACGTGGACGCCACGCTGGACGGGGTGGTGAAGGTGCTGGCGCTGCAGCCTCTTCTCTCTCGAGCAACGTCGACACTGTCCGGCGGCGAGCGCCAGCGGGTGGCGCTGGGTCGCGCGCTTTGCTCCGGTCCCAGGCTGCTGCTGCTCGACGAGCCGCTGGCGTCGCTGGACGCGGCCCTGCGCCGCAAGGTGCTCCCCTTCCTCCGCCGCGTGCGCGACGAGTTCGCCCTTCCCATGCTGCTGGTGTCGCACGACCCGGTAGAGGTGCAGGCGCTCTGCGACGACCTCGTGGTGCTGAACGAGGGCCGCATCGTCGCCCGGGGCGAGCCGAGGGCCGTGCTGACCCGGCCGGAGGTGTTTTCGCTGGGCGAGGGGGAGGTCGAGGGCTTCCAGAACGTGATCCCCGCGCAGGTGGTGGAGACGCGCGATGGCGTGAGCGTGGTGCGCCTGGGCGGCGCGGCCGAGGGGCCCCTGCTCACGGTGCACCGCTCCGGGCTCGCCCCGGGGAGCGCGCTCCTGGTGGGCATTCCCGCCGACGAGATCACCCTGGCGCTGCAGCCGCCCCCCGGCCTCTCGGCCCGCAACGCCGTCCCCGCGCGGGTGGAGCGCGTGCAGCAGGTGGGCGCGTCGCGCCTGGTGACCGTGCGCGTGGCCGAGGGCGCGCCGCCCTTGGTGGCCGAAGTGACGGCGGACGCGCTCGCGGACCTGCACGTGGCCCCGGGCACCGGGCTGTACCTGCTGGTGAAGGCCAGCGCGGTGACGCTGTACGAGGAAGGCCCGGGCGGGACCTGATCGCGAGAGGTCAAACGCACAAAGGAAGAAGCCGCGGAGGGATCCAGTCCCCCCGCGGCTCTCTTTCGTTCCTGCGTCCGAATCGACGCTAGTGCCGGTGCGCGGCCGCGCCGGAGTTCGTGGGATCGGTGACGGACGGCGGCGGAGGACGGACGACGTCGCCGGGCGCCACCACCTGCAGCACCTGCATCATCCCACGTTCCTCGTGGCCCAGGATGTGGCAGTGCATCACGTACCAGCCCGGGAAATCGTCGTACTGCTGGCGGATGATGGCGTACCCCTCGTCGCTGCCCGCGGCCTCGGGAAGCGGAAGCACGTCCAGCCAGATGGGGCTGCCCGCGCTCGCGGCCGCGTTCAGGCGGTCGTACAGCGGCTGGTACGAATCACCCGTGTTGGGGGCGTGGACGTACACCACCTGGAACGGGTTCACGTGGATGTGGAAGGGATGGTTGGTAGCCGGGTCGCGGTTGACCACCTTCCAGGTCTGCAGCGAATCCAGCCTCATGGGCCGCTGCACGCCCGTGCCGACGCCCGTCGTCGGAACGTACACGGCGCCCGGGTTGAACTGCATCAGCGAGTCCTGCTGCGTACCCAGGAAGAACTCCGGCGGGGAGCCCGGGTTGCCCTGCCTGGAGAACACCACCACTTCCATGCTGTCGGCGGGGATCGTCGAGCCGGCCAGCGACCCCGGAAGGTTGGCGAGGAATCCGGGCAGGGGCGGCAGCGCCGACGGAAAGGTGGACGTCACCGGCCCCGTGGGAGCGACGACGTTCACCGTGAGCACCTCGGTGGTGGTGGGGGCGGCCGCGGCGACGCGCGTACCGCCCGGGCCGGAGCCCGTGCCCCGCAGCACCTGGGGACGCTTGCGCGACTCGTCGTCTTCCTCGTCGACGTGCTCGATGTGCGTGATGGTCGCCCGGAACACGCCTGCGTTCGGCGGCGCCTGCACCAGCACGTCCAGGCGGTTGCCCGGGGCCATCAGCAGCACGTTGTCGTCCTGCGAGTTGAAGTTGCCGGGCGCATACGTAACGCCGTCGCGCGCCACCTCGTAGAGCTTCGGCTCCACGCCCGGGCCGTTGATGAACGAAAGGCTGAACGCCGCCGTCTTGGTCATGTTCTCGTTGACGATGCGCCAGCGCTGCACCTCGCCCTGCTGCATGGTCACCTGCGGCAGGTACATGCCGTTGACCAGCGTGGCGGGGTGCGGGGGGTGCTTGGGCACCATCAGGTTCAGCGAGTCGCTGATCTGCTGGAAGGCGAGCAGCTTTTCGGTGATGTTGTTGGCCACCTGCACCGAGTCCAGCCCGCGGGTGCTGTCTACCACCTCGAACGCGCCAGACATGCCGTTGACCACCTGGATGGCCACCGAGCCGTGCTTGTGGGGGTGGTACCAGTGCGTTCCCGGCGACTGCGTGGGCGGAATGCGGAACCCGTACTGGAAGGTGCCTCCGTTGGGCGCCACCTGCAGCAGCACGTCGTCGGCGTTGGGGCTGGGCGAAACGTGGAACCCGTGATAGTGGATGTTCGTGTAGTTGAAGCCGTGAAAGCAGTCGGGCGGGTTGTCGTGCCCCACGGCCATGGGCAGGCACGTGCTGTCGTTGCCCAGCGGGGGCAGGCTGTTGATCAGCTTGATGCTCACCGAGTCGCCCGGGCTCACCCGGAAGGTGGGCCCGGGAAAGCCCACGCTGTCGCCGTCCGTCCACGGAACGCCGTTGGCCTCCCGCACCCGGTAGGTGCGAAGCGTCCACGTGCTGTCGCCCGCCGGCTGCGGCACCACCATCGTGCGGAGCACCACCTCCAGCGTGGCCTCGAGCACCCGGTCGGGCCTGCCGTTCACCGTCACCGGCCGGCTCTGGATGAGCCTGGGCTGCCGCAGCTCCTGGCCTGGAGTGGAAGCCGACCTCACGCCCTGCACCGCCACCGTGGCGGTCGTGGGCCCGGCGGCCGGCGGGGTTTGCACGCAGGCGCTTGCCGCGGCCGCGCAGGCCACCGCGAACAGCGGCGAACCGAGCAGGTGCCGGCGGAGGGCCGGGGACGACACGGGGGATCGGGGACGGGTCATTGATGGGGCCTCTGGACTGGGACGGTACCGGCGGCGTGGCGGGAATGGGGAAGGCAGCTCGCGGAGGGCCACGCCGTGGAATCTTCCCCGGCCCGCGGCCATGCGGGTCGGGATGGGTGCATCCTAATGGTGAAGCAATTCCATTACAAGCCTTTTCGATGCACCAGCCGCGCCTTGCAGCCAGCTGGCGGGCGGGCCTGGCGCAGGCGCCGCGCCCTGGTATTCGCAGAAAACGCGCAGGGGGAGCCCGTCTTGGGCGCCCCCTGCGCGACATACGTTTTCAGCCGCTGTGGACTCGGCTACGGCCACTCCACGCGCCCCGCCCTGGCACGCGCGGTGCCAGCGCCGAGGCGTGCGCCTACAGGTGCGGATCGGCCGGGCCCATCTCCTCGACGCCGCCGGGGTAGACGAACGAGTCGCGCGGGGCGTAGAACGACGAGCCGGCGACCACGTCCAGCGGCGATGCCGGGCGCAGGGCGTAGACGGGGTGGTCCGGGTCCAGGAACTCGATGGATTCCACCGTGAAGGTGTCCGCCAGCTCGCCGATGTACGGGTACAGCCCGCTCACCAGCTGCTTGCCCACCTGCGTGATGTAGCGCAGGTGCCCCGCGGCCACGATGCCAGACGTGGCGCTCACCCGGGCCCGCGTGCGGATCAGGGGCTTTTCGTCCACGTACGTCGTGGCGGTCACCACGCCGTCCGCCACTTCCAGCGTGGTGGTTCCCGGCGTCGCGGGCACGCCGCGCTCGCGCGCGTAGGCGCGCACCACGTTCGACGAGTTGAAGTAATGGGTGAAGAACCGGCCGGGCGTCACGCCGTCGGGCGCGGGGTGGCCGTCCACGTCCACGCCCAGGTACGAAAGCGAGTAGGCGCCGAAGCCGGTGGTTTGTTGGGCGGAATCCACGACGTACTGGTTCATGTACACCGCCCCGTTCGCCGCCGGCTGCAGGGCGGGGGGCAGCAGGCGGGCGGCGGCCGCGCGGTCGGCGGGAATCCAGCTGGTGTACAGCATCCGGCTATCGATCACGAGCTGCGGCGAAGCAAGCTTGCTGGCGGGCATGTCAGGCCTCCTCATCAGGGTCCGGGGGACAGGGCATCGTCGGAGGGGGCCGCGCACCGGCGGCTCCCGTTCCGCGACGCAATCTCGTATTCCCGCCCGCACCGCGAGCGGGTAAGTTGACCCGTCTTGCCCGCATCCCTCACCACCGCCGGCGATGCCGATTCCTCCGTTCGACCTGGCCAGCCCCGCCTTCAAGGCCAACCCGCATCCCACGTACGCGCGGCTTCGGGAAAGCGAGCCGGTGCACCGCGCGCGGCTGGGGTTCCGGCGCGGGGCGTGGCTGGTGTCGCGCTACGACGACGTCGAGGCACTGCTGAAGGACCCGCGCTTCGCCAAGAACCCGCAGAACGCGCGCAAGGAGGGCGGGGGTAGCGACGCGCCGTGGATGCCGGGCTTTCTGCGCCCGCTGACGCGCAACATGCTGGACCTGGACGCCCCCGACCACACGCGCCTGCGCGCCCTGGTGCAAAAGGCGTTTACGCCGCGGCTCGTAGAGGGGCTGCGCCCCCGCATACACGCGCTGGCGAACGAGCTTCTGGACCGCGGGGGGGAAGGCCGAATGGAGCTGGTCGGCGGCTTCGCGCTGCCCATCCCGCTGACCATTATCGCCGAGCTGCTGGGGGTGCCGGTGGGAGACCAGCAGCGATTCCACCGCTGGACCACGCGTATCGTCTCGGTTTCGTCACCGGTGGACATCGTGGGCGTGCTGCCGGCCGTCCGGTCGCTGTTCCGCTATCTGCGGAAGCTGTTCGATGCACGAAGAGCCGAACCGCGGGACGACCTGATCACCGCGCTGGTGCAGGCCGAGGAGGCGGGCGACCGGTTGAGCGAGGACGAGCTGCTGGGGATGGTGTTCCTGCTGCTGGCGGCGGGCCACGAGACCACCGTGAACCTGATCGGCACGGCGGCGCTGGTGCTGGCGCAGAACCCGGCGCAAGCCGAGGAGCTGCGCGCGAACCCGTCGCGGATGAAGACGGCGGTGGAGGAACTGGCGCGCTACGCCAGCCCGGTGGAGCTGGCGACGGAGCGATATGCCCGCGAAGACCTGTCGCTGTGCGGCGTGCCCATCCGCCGGGGCGAGATGGTGCTGGGGGTGATCGGCTCCGCCAACCGCGATCCCGCGCACTTCGGCAACCCCGACACGCTGGACCTGGCGCGCGACCCCAACCGCCACCTGGCGTTCGGCCTGGGGGCGCACTACTGCCTGGGCGCGCCGCTGGCCCGGCTGGAGACGCAAATCGCGCTCTCCGTGCTGCTGGAGCGGGCCCCGGGCCTGCGCCTGGCCGTGCCCGCCGCATCTCTCCGCTGGCGCAAGCACGCGTTCCTCCGCGGCCTGCGCGAACTGCCGCTGGCGATGTAGGGCGCGTGTGCGGTCAGCCCGGGCGGCGGCCGATCACGATCGGCTGGTAGAAAGGCTCGTCCAGCCGCTGGACGTCTTCGAACCCGGCCCGCCGCATGGCCTCCATCAGCGTGCCGATCCCGACGGCGTAATAGCGCGTCCTCATCACCTGCACCGAGGGCGGCTGCTCCCGCGTGTCGTGGACGACGTACATGGCCAGGTCGTAGTGCTGGCCGTGGAATTCCCAGACCTGGAAGAGGATGCGGAGGCCTTCCCCGCCGGCGTGCACCACCGGTGGCCGCGACTGCACGCCGGCGCGGTGGATGGCGTCGTAGTCGCGCACGGAAACCAGGCAGGTTCCGCCGGGCGTGGTGCAGCGCCACATCTGCCCGAAGGCGGCCTCGATCTCGGCGTCGGAGAGCAGGTGGGGGATCGCGTTGTCGCAGGCGATCACCACGTCGAACGCGCGGGCGTGCACGTCGGCCAGGGCGCGCAGGTCCGCCACGCCGAACGTGATGCTCAGGCCGCGCGCCTCCGCCTCCGTACGCGCCCGCGCCACCGCGCCAGGCGAGAGGTCGGACCCCGTGACGCGGTATCCCAGCGCCGCCAGCCCCAGGCTCTGGGTTCCCACCCCGCAGGCGGCGTCCAGCACCGTGCTTCCCGGGGCCACGCCGCGGGCGCCGAGCACGGCGTGGAGCGCCGCCGCCTGCCGGGCGATGCCGGCCTCCCAGTCGGCGTAGTTCAGGTGGTACGAAGGTGCCAGCGCGTCGTAGAAGTCCGCGGCAGACACGGGGCTACGCGTCGGGAAAGCGGCCGGCGAACCGCCCGATCCACTCCGCGGCGGCGTCCTGCGGGGTGAGCTCGCGCCCCTCGTTCTCCAGGACCTCGCCCCGGTACTGCTCGATGGCGCACACCTGCTCCACCATCCTCGAACGGAACGCGTCGTTCGCGTCCAGGAACTCCACCCCCACGCAGTATCCGTCACCCTCGGGCTTGATCCACACCACCCGGGCGCGCGCCTCGAACGGGGGATCGACCGTGGGGATGCGGACCTGGATGATCGCCCCGAGCGCGTGGTGCTCGTCGGAAACGAACGAGAGCCCGCCCGTGCTGACGTTCACGCTCTGCAGCGTGGAGGCGGGGCTCCCCGGCACGCAGGTCACCTCCAGCGGAACGCCCGCGGTGTGGCGGATGAAGGTCCGGCGGGGGTTGTAGCGCTCAGCGGGCGCCGCCGCATCGTCAGCCATCTTCGGCACTCCTCGTCGCGGAAAGAAGGACGCGGCGCACGTTGGCAACGAGCGGGCCGCGCTCCACCAATCTTGACACTGCGGTGCAGCGCGCCAAATTTGTCGAGCGGTGGCAACGCTGCCTTATACCCCCTCGCCGCATTCGAGTATGACGACGGCGAGTGTTATAGCCCCAGGGAGCCGCAAGGCTCCCTGTTTTTTCACCTGAGCTTCGCAGCGCTTGTTGGGGACCACGTTCTGTTCGACGATCTCATGCCGGAACTGGTGCCCGCTCCTGATCCGGCGCTTGGCGCCGTGAGCACGGCGCGATACAATCCGGGGATGTCGAACCGTCCCCTGAACGCAGAGCAGTACCTGGCGGTGCGATCGTCCGCCATCCATGGCCGCGGGGTGTACGCGCGCCGGGCCATTCCCGCCGGCACGCGCATCATCGAATACCGCGGCGAGCACATTTCGGTGGACGAGGCCGAGGCGCGCTACCCGGACGACTTTTCGGGCCCGCACCACACCTTTCTGTTCGCGCTGGAGGACGGGACCATCGTCGACGCCGCGTACCGGGGCAACCGGGCGAGGTGGATCAACCACTCCTGCAGCCCCAACTGCGAAACGGTGATCGAGGACGGGCGGATCTGGGTGGAAAGCATCCGCGACATCGCCGCGGGCGAGGAGCTTTCGTACGACTACAACATCATTCTCGACGCGCGCCACACCCCCGCCATGAAGAAGCGCTTTCCCTGCGTCTGCGGCGCACCCGGGTGCCGCGGCACGCTGCTGGGCAGGAAGCGCTGACGAGGGTGTACGCGGAAGGTCAAGCGCCCGCGCGCAGCCGTTCCATCACGTCGATGACGGTGCGCAGCATGTCGGGTGAAAACTGGCGGAAGCGGTCGCGGAGGGCTTCGTCCAGGGTGCCGTCGAGCGAGGCCAGCAGGTCCAGCCCCCGCAGGGTGATGGACACGCGCAGGGTGCCGTCGATCAGCGCCCGGGTGCGCAGGGTGTGAAGGATGGCGGGCAGGCGGTCGGCGTCCTGGATCATCCTCGCGCGGATTTCCGACGAGGGGTGGCCCTGCGCCCCCGCGCCGCGCAGGATGCGAAGGACGTTGTACTCGTCGCCCCTCAGCCCGGCGGGGGCCAGCACGTCGTTGGTCCACTTCTCCAGGAAGTCGCCCGTGCGGCGGATGTTCAGGGCGGCTTCCACCTCCAGCGACGCCAGCGGCTTGCTGTTCCGGATTTCGTCGGCGATGCGTCCAGACATCGGGATCGGCTCTCGGGATCGGGTGCGGGGCAACGGATGATGGTAACGCCGCGCGGAGGGGCCGTCCACGGGGCGCTGGCGTGAACGGCGCTCATCGCTGTACAATCAGGGCAAACATCCATTTAGCGAGGCGAGTGATCGTGCGAAGCAGACTCTGGTTGGGTTTCCTGGCCGCGGCGGTGGTTTCGGCGTCGTGCGCGCCCAAGGCCGCCACCCCCGCGGCGCGGCCCACGCCGCGCGCTGACGGCGAGGCCCCCGCGGCCGCACCCTCCGGCGGTTCCGCGGGTGCATCGTCGGGTGCGTCGGGTGCGTCGGCTGGAGGCGGCTCCGCGGCCCGCGGGCCGCGTCCGTACGCGCAGGTGGTGCCCGCGCGGGCGGTGACCGACACCGGCGCCATCACCGTGCACAAGGTGGACGAGCGGTGGCTGCTGGAGGTCCCGGATTCGCTCTTCCGCCGCGACTTCCTGCTGGTGGGCCGCATCGCCGCGGTGCCCGCCAACTTCGGCGCCTTCCTTCCGGCGGGCGTGAGCGTGCAGGAGCGGCTGGTGCGGTGGGAGCGGCAGGGCGACCGCGTGATCCTTCGCTCGATCGGCGCCGAGGCCGTGGCGGCCGACTCGCTTCCCATCGCCCAGGCGGTGGCCAGCAACTACCTGGGCGCCATCCTGGCCGCCTTTCCCGTGGCGGCGTACGGGCGCGACAGCGCGGCGGTGGTGGACGTCACCGAGTTCTTCGGTGGCGACACGCCGGCGCTCAGCGGTCTCACGACGGCGCAGCGCGAGCAGTACAAGGTGCGCCGGCTGGACCCCGCGCGCAGCTTCGTCAACGCCGTGCGCAGCTATCCACTGAACGTGGAGGTGCGCCACACGCAGACCTTCGAGGCCACGGCCCCGCCGTCCGACCGCAGCGGCGGCGCGCTGACGCTGGAGATGCGGCAGTCGCTGGTGCTGCTTCCGCGCGAGCCCATGCGCCCGCGCTTCGCGGACCCGCGCGCCGGCTTCTTCGGGGTGGAGCGCATCAACTACGGGCTCGACGAGCAGAAGGCGGCCACGGAAAGCTTCATCGCGCGGTGGCGGCTGGAGCCCCGCGATCCCGCGGCGTACGCGCGGGGCGAGCTGGTGGAGCCGGTGAAGCCCATCATCTACTACATCGACCCGGCCACGCCGGCCCGCTGGCGGCCGTACGTGCGGATGGGCGTGGAAGACTGGAGCCGGGTGTTCGAAAAAGCCGGCTTCCGCAACGCCGTCCGCGCGATGGACCCGCCGACGAACGACCCGGAGTGGGACCCGGAAGACATCCGCTACTCCGTCGTCCGCTGGTCGGCCAGCACCACGCGCAACGCGCAGGGCCCCAGCACGGTAGACCCGCGCTCGGGCGAGATCATCGAGAGCGACATCGTGTGGTACCACAACCACATGCGCAGCTACCGCAACCGGCTGATGATCGAGACGGGCGCCGCCAACCCCGCGGCCCGCACCCTCGACATCCCCGAGGAGCTGATGGGCGAAACCATGCGCCAGGTGATCACCCACGAGGTGGGCCACGCGCTGGGGCTGCCCCACAACATGATCGCCTCGTCGTCGTTCCCGGTGGATTCGCTGCGCAGCGTGAGCTTCACGCGGCGGTACGGCGTGTCGGCCACCATCATGGACTACGCCCGGCAGAACTACATCGCGCAGCCGGGCGACGGGCTCGCCGCCAAGGACTTCATCCGGCGCCTGGGGCCGTGGGACGAGTTCATCATCGAGTGGGGCTACCGCGTGTTCCCCGACGCGCCCACCCCGGAGTCGGAGCGCCCGCGGCTGGACCGGATGCTTTCGAACCCGTCCGGGCCCATGCCGTACCGCTACCTGCCGCAGTACCTGTCGGGCATCGACCCGCGCTCGCAGACCGAGGACCTGGGCGACGACCCGGTGGCGGCGACGACGTACGCGCTGGCCAACCTGCGCCGCGTGGTTCCCAACCTGCCCGCGTGGACGGCCCGCGCCGGCGAAACCGACGAGGACCTGACGGAGCTGTACCGCGAAACGGTGGGGATGTGGCGCACGTACATGGGCCACGTGGCCAGCATCATCGGCGGCGTGTCCGTGGATCCGCGGACGGCCGTGCAGCCCGGCGCCGTATACGCGCCTGTGCCCCGCGCCCGGCAGCAGCGCGCGCTGGCCTTCCTGGCGGAGAACGCCATCGATACGCCGGAGTGGATGGCCCCCGCCGCCATCACCTCGCGCACGGGGCCGTCGCCGCTGCCGCAGGCGCAGGCCGCCATCGTACAGGCGCTGCTGGACCCGCGCCGGCTGGACCGCCTTTCGATGAGCCAGGAGATGAGCGCCTCGGCGTACCCGGTGGACGACTACCTGGCTGACCTGCGCCGCGTGGTGTGGGCGGGGCGCACCCCCGACGCCAACCTGCGCGGGGTGCAGCGGGTGTACCTGGACCGCCTGGCCTCGCTGGTGAACCCGGCCGCGCCGCAGGCCGCGCCCCCGGGCGGGGGTGAGGGGCCCAGCGAGCCCCCGTCGCCGCTGCTGGCGCCGCTGAACGTGGCCCGTAGCGACCTGCCGGCGCTGGCCCGCGGCGAGCTGCGCTCCATCCGCGCCGCCGCCCAGGCCAACGCCGCAGGTGGCACCGGCATCCAGCGCGCCCACTGGGCCGACGTGGTCGCCCGCATCGACGAGATCCTGGAGCCCACCAACCGGTAGGCCCTGATCATCGCACGGGACCAGACGTTTCACGCAGAGGTCGCAGAGAAAAAAGAGAGGGCGCAGAGGCTTGGTCAGCCTCTGCGCCCTCTCTCCTGATCTCCGCGTCCTCTCCTCTGCGTGAAAACCGTTGTTCAGCCCAGTCAGGGGCGCGCATACCCGTTCGATGGTGACCCGTCTGCGACTGCTGACGCCGACTTCATCCCGTTGCGCCCATTCGCCCATTCCGCTTGTGAGGAGCGGATGCATTGGCGATACTTCCTCGCAGCTCGCCGGGAATCGCGCCGGCCCTCCGTGCCCTCACGCAGCCCCCGCCGATGCGCAGAATCCTCGCCCTTCTCGCCCCGCTGGTCCTTGGCGCCGCCGCCGCCCAGCCCGTGCAGGCGCAGAACGCCCTCCACATGGAGCTCTTCGGCCCGGGCCTGCTGGCCTCCGCCAACTACGAGCGGGTCGTGGCCGACAGGTTCAGCGCGCGGGTGGGCATCGGCTGGTTGCCGGGCTTCGACAGCGGCGACCTGCTGCTGGCCCCGGTGATGGCCAACGTGCTGCTGGGCGGCGGGCCGCACCGGCTGGAGGCGGGGGGCGGCATCGTGATGGTGTACGCCCTCAACCGGGGGATCGAGGAAGACCTCTCCGTACCCGCCCGCGGGTTCCGGAGACCGTTCGCCGCCGGGACTCTCGCGTATCGCCTGGAGCCGGCCACGGGGGAGTTTGAGGGCGGAATCATCCGCCTGGGCGTCACCCCGCTCCTCTTCGACGAGAAGGTGGTCACCTCCTTCAGCGCGAGTGCCGGCATCTACACCTACGTCCTGCGCCGCCACCGCCGCTAGCCTCGCCTCTGCGAAGCGGCTGAAGTCGCGGCAACGACGGCCCGAACTCCGCCTGCGCGGACTGCATGCGAACAGGCGGGTGCGCCTCGACAGGTAAGGCGCACCCGGGGGGATTGGAATGGCGGTGCTATGGCGTCCGCGGCTCCGGCCTCAGCGCCCACAGCACGTTGATGGTCTGCCAGCGGCCGTTCGCCCGGGCAATGTGCATGTAGTCGATCCACGTGGCGGCGTCCACGCGCACGCTCGCCGTGCCCTCGAAAATGTCGAGGATGGCCACGTCCTTCCGCTGGCGATCTCCCGGAACGTCGCGCCCGCCGCCCCGCCGCGTCTGCATCACCAGCTCCGAAGCACCCATGTCGCGAATGTCGCTGGCGCCGCTCTGGGCGTCGGTGCGCACCAGGCGCTTGGCCAGCTCGGGATGGAGCGAGCGCGCCATCCGCTCGTGGTCGCCCGCGTACCAGCCCTCGATGTAGTCCAGCGCCGTCTGGCGGATGGCGGCCGAGTCCGCGGCGGTCTGGCCGTGCGCCGGGCGAGCGGCCAGGAGGACAATCGCGGCGAGAAGAACGAGCTTGCGCATTGGATGGCGGGAGCGGGTGAGATGTCGTTGGGACGCCGGCGAGAACGGAAACCACGTGCAGCCGGAGGCCGGGCGCACGTATTCCGACGCCCGCCCGCGGAACAAGGTTGCCTCAGGTTGCGGCACAGGTCCCCCGGGCCGATCTTCCGTCCGGGATTCGGGCGGAGATGGTGCTGGGTTCTCGGCGGCCCAGCTTCTGCCCGCACCCGCCGCCGCTGACGACAATGGACCACGGCATTCGAGCCGGGGGAGGAGCTCGCGCTTCTTCCCCGGCTTTCCATCGGAGATGAAGATGCAGGGAAGAGACGGGCTGGGCGAGGCCGCGGAGAGCGACGCGGGGATCGGCGCGGAGGCGACGGCGCCGGTGCCGGGATGGGGATGGACGGAAGCCGCGCTGGCGATGATGGTGTTCGTCTGGGGCGTGAACTTCGCCGTGGTGAAGCACGCGCTCGGCGTGTTCGAGCCGCTGGCGTTCAACGCCCTGCGCTTCGTGGTCGCCTCGGTGCTGGTGTTCGCGGTGCTCTCCCTGCGCGGCCAGTTCTCCCTGCCCGGCCGCGAAGACCTGCCGCGGGTGATCGCGCTGGGGCTGCTGGGCAACGTGATGTACCAGATGTGCTTCATCCTGGGGCTGGACCGCACCCGGGCCGGGCACGCCAGCCTGATGCTGGCGCTTACGCCCATCATGACGGCGTTCCTCTCCATGCTCACGGGGCACGAGAAGCCGGGGCCGCGCACCTGGGGCGGCGCGTCGCTCTCGATCCTGGGCGTGGCGCTGGTCAGCGGGGCCAGCCTGCGCGTCGAGGGGCGCGAGGCGCTGGTCGGCGACGCCATCCTGGTGACCGCGTCGGCCGCGTGGGCGTGCTACACCGTGGGCGCGCGGCCCATCGTGCGAAAGTACGGCAGCATCCGCACGACGGCGTGGACGCTGTGGGTGGGGGCCGTCGGGCTGATGGTGGCGGGAATCCCCGCCCTGTCGCGCCAGGACTGGGGCGCGGTGGACGGGCGGGCGTGGGGCGGCATGCTCTTTTCGGCGACCTTCGCCATCGGCCTGGCGTACCTGATCTGGTATCGCGGGGTGGAGCGGATCGGGAACACACGCACGGCGATCTACAGCAACCTCACGCCCGTGGTGGCGCTGCTGGCCGGGACGGTGCTGCTGAACGAGCGCCCCTCGGCCCTGGCGCTGGCGGGAGCCGCGCTGACGCTGGGCGGCGTGATGATCGTCCGCACCGACCCCGGCTCGGCGGGATAGCGCGGCGCATCCGTCTTTCCCTCTCCCGACCGGCGGAACCGTGATCCCGTACTTCCTGGACCTGCTCGGCGTGTTCGTGTTCGCCATCAGCGGCGCGCTGGCGGCGGGGCGCAAGAGCCTGGACCTGCTGGGCGTGGTGGTGATCGCGGTGGTCACCGCGGTGGGCGGCGGCACCGTTCGCGACCTGCTGCTGGACCGGCACCCCATCTTCTGGATCTCCGATCCGGCCTATATCGTCGTCATCACCGTGGCCGCGCTCGCCACCGTGGCGTGGACGCGGCGCTTTCGCCCGCCGCACAACACGCTGCTGATCGCCGACGCGCTGGGGCTGGCACTGTTTGCCATCGCGGGCGCGCAGGTGGCGCAGGATGCGGGGCTTTCCGCGCCGCTCGTCGTGATGATGGGCGCCGTTACGGGATCCGCCGGCGGCATGGTGCGCGACGTGCTCACCAACGAGATCCCGCTGATTCTGCGCCCCGAGATGGACCTGTACGTCACCGCGGCCATGGCGGGCATCGGATTGTACCTGGTCCTGGAGGCCATCGGTGCGCCGCGCGCGCCCGCGGCGCTCACCGGAATGCGGCCATCGCCCTGCTGCGCTTCCTCGCCATCCACCGTGGCCTTCGCCTTCCCGTCTTCAGCCTGCCGCCGGAGAAGGGGAATCGCTAACCGGCGGTGGCCCGCATGGGGTCCGGCCTACCGGATACCCGCCCTGGCACCGATGAACGGCCGGCGTGCGGAAACCTCTATCATCAACTTCATCTCCCGGTGGCAACGGCCGCGCAAACAGGTGGCGTACACGGCCATCGTCGATTACAATCCGGTACCGCGTCGGGCAACCGGCGGTGGATGCATGCTCCCGCTTCTGCCCGCCGTAATCGTCTCTCCCCTCGGGATCACCCCGCATGGAACCAGTCAGCACAATCGTCGCGGCGCTCGCAGCGGGCGCGGCCGCAGCCCTCAAGCCTACCGCGGAACAGGCCGTTAAGGAGGCCTACGCCGCCTTCCGGGACCTCCTGCGGAGGCGATTCGGCTCGGCTCCCCTCGCAGCCGTCGAAGAGGCACCCGACTCGGAGGGTGCGCGCGCCCGAATCGAGGGAGAACTGCGGCAGGCGGGTGCGGAAGCGGATCAAGAGGTCCTGCAGATGGCGCGCGAGATCCTGGTCCTGCTGCGCCAGCGCGACACAGCCGCCCTGCGCAGCGTCGGGGTCGTCGTGGAAGACGTGGAAGGCAACAACCTCCGCATTCAGGGGGTGGAGGGCTTCCGCGAGGGGGCGGTGGTGCGCAAGACCCGGCTAAGCGGCGACATCCAGATCGGCGGGATCGTGAGTGGAACGGGCGGGGGTGCAGAAAACCCTCCGGAGCAGTAGGCGCGGCGCCGCACTCGCCTACTGCGCTTACGGACAGCGCGGCTTCGGTTCACTTTCAGGAAGTCCAGGCGGAATCCATCCACGTGGACCAGTCCCGGGGCAAGTTCGTGGTGCACGGCAACGCCACGGTTATTGTGGTGGAGGCAGCCCCCGGCGCACAACTGGCTTCCGGAAGTGGGTCGTCGTCCCGCAACCCGTACAAGGGGCTGGCGGCATTTCGTGAGACCGACGCAGGCGACTTCTTCGGTCGCGAGAGCCTGGTCCGGCGCTTGTGGGTCCGGTTTGCCGCCCTTCACCGCCAAGGCACGGAGGCTCCGCAGACGCGGTTTCTGGCCATCCTGGGTCCCTCCGGCTCCGGAAAATCGTCCGTGGCCCGCGCAGGGTTGATCCCCGCGCTAGCCGGGCAGCCAGTCATGCCGCAGGCGAATGCGCACGTGGTGGTCTTCACGCCCGGAGCGCGGCCCCTGGAGAGCCTGGCCGCCGCGCTCGCCCGCACCGGCAGCGAACGGGAAGGGGCTCCAGTCGCGGCGCTGGAAGCTGAGCTCGCGCACCTTGGCGCGCTTTCCACCCCGTCCGAGTACGCTTCTGCTCCGGCGCGCCCTGCGCCCACGAGCAGAGACCACTTGGTGCTGCTCGTCGACCAGTTCGAGGAGCTATACACGCTCTGTCGAGACGAGGGCGAGCGCACGCAGTTTGTGGAACTGCTGTTGCGCGCCGCTGCGGAGCCGCAAGGGTCGGCGTCGGTCATCATTACCCTTCGCACGGACTTCGTGGAGGAGACCAGCGTATCCGACGAACTGAGCCGGCTGATCGCTGATCAGAGCGTGCTGGTGCCGGTGATGAGCCGTGACGACTTGCGGAGCGCTATCACCGGTCCGGCGCATCGTGAGGGAAGGGAGATCGACGCCGCGACGGTCGAGTTGCTGGTGGAGTCCGCGCGGCAGCGCGAGGGCATGCTGCCGCTGCTGCAGTTCGCCCTTACCCGCATCTGGGAGGGGCTGGCGAACGGGGAGGAACCCGCAGCGACGCTGCAGCGGTTGGGCGGAATTGGCGGGGCGCTGGCGCAGACGGCGAGCGAACTGTACGCGGCACTCCCCAGCGTGGAGGACAAGGCGGTTGCGCGACGCGCGTTCCTGCGTTTGGCGAACGTTCCGCGCGACGAGGACGCGCCAGCTACCAGGCGCCGCCTGCCCTTGCGTGAGCTGGTCGGCCACAGCGAAAACGAGGAGCACGTCAAAGTGGTGCTGATGCACTTCGCGGATCCGGTCGCGCGCGTCATCACCTTCTCCGCCGACGCGAACGGCGGCGACACCGTCGAGATCACACACGAAGCGCTGCTGGAGCACTGGACGGAGCTCGCCGGGTGGATCATGGCCGACCGCCACGATTTGCGTTTTCACGACCAGTTGGCCGCTGCCTCACGCCACTGGAAGGAGAACGGCTGGCACCCGAACCTGCTCTGGCGGCCGCCGGATCTGGACCGACTGCACGAATTCTATCGCCGCCGCGACGCAGATCTCATCGCGCTCGAGAAAAAATTCTATCAGGCCTCGGCCCGTGCCTACGCACGGCGGCGGCTCGCCGCGTTCGCCGCGCCGGCGGCGTTCGTTGCCTTCGCCGCCGGTGCGTGGCTCATCGGCCAGCCCGACAAGGTGAACCAGCCTGATGTGGCCACTAGGAGCCAGACGACGCTCGATAGCGCGGTGAGCCCCGCCCCCAGCAGACTAGTGTCGTGTCCGCCGCCGAGTGACGGCTATGCGATGGGCTCGCTCAACGGCTCCCAATTTCTGAGATCGTACCAGCGGCTCGCGGATGTGAGACTCGACGCAACCCAGTCCTTCATCCTCAACACGCTGATTGACGCGATCAATCGCGACGCGTGCATGAAGGACGTACGATGGGCAGCATATGTCCTGGCTACGATCAAGTACGAGAGCGGCGACACCTTCCGCCCGGTGGAGGAGTACGATAGGGGCACCGGGCAATCCTACGGTCAGCCGGTGACGGTCAGGGACTCACTCGGCAACACATACACGAACACATATTACGGTCGCGGCTACGTACAACTCACGTGGGCAGATAATTACCGGAACGTGGGCCGTGCAATTGGCTTGGGAGACGAGTTACTACTGCACCCCGAACGCGCACTTGAACCTGGGATCGCGTACGCGGCGCTGTCCTATTCCATGCGCGGTGGATTCTATACCGGCAAACGGTTGGAGAACTACTTGACCGATTCGATCACGGACTACAGAAATGCACGAAGGATCATCAATGGCCTGGATCGCGCGGATCGCCTGGCTACGGATGCGCAACTCTTCGAAACAGCCTTGCGAGAGAGCGCCAGCGGTCCGGCCGCGCGGCGCCCCACGTAAGCGACAGGGCAGCGGACCAGTCGGGGGATCGCAACATCCCGAGCCTTGCGGCTACCCTCCCGTCGGCTATCTCTGAGTAATGTCTCATCCTTGTACCGGGTCTGGTATCGATGATTCCGGCGCGGGCGCGGTACCGATCCTCCCACTCCCTTGCCCGCGCCCCGCCGGGCCTGCATCTTCGCCCGTTGCACAACGACTGTCGAAGGAGCAACACGTTGCAGGCTTTGATCATCATCGGCCACGGCTCGCACCTGAACGCCGAGAGCAGCGCGCCCGTCTACGCCCACGCCGCGGCCATCCGCCGCACGGGCGTGTTCGACGAGGTGCGCGAGTGCTTCTGGAAGGAAGAGCCCTCCATGCGCGAGGTGTTCGACCTTGTGGAGGCCGACGAGGTGTACGTGGTTCCCCTCTTCATCTCCGAGGGCTACTTCACCGAAGAGGTGATTCCCCGCGAGTTGGGGCTTTCCGGCCCGGCCCCGTCCGTCACCCGCAAGCTGGGGAAGACCATCCACTACACCGGCCCGGTGGGAACCCACCCGTCCATGGCGGAAATGATCCTGCGCCGCGCGGAGGAAACCGCGGGGCTCGATGCGGAGCGGGCGCGCCGGGCGGGGCTGATCATCATCGGCCACGGCACGGAGCGGAACAGCAACTCGTCGGAGGTCATCTACCGCGTCAGCCGCCAGGCCGGCGAGGCGGGGGTGTTCGGCCATGTGAAGACGGGCTTCCTGGACCAGGAGCCCGAAGTGGGTGACGTGCTGGACGGGATGGAGGAAGACACGGTGGTGCTCGTGCCCTTCTTCGTCGCCGAGGGCTGGCACACTCAGGAAACGATTCCCGACGACCTGGGGATCAACCGCCCGGCGGTGACCACGGTGACGGAAAAGGACGGCAAGGTGATCTTCTACGCCGCGCCGGTCGGCACCTTCCCGGAGATCGCCGAGATCGTGCTGCAGCGTGCACGCGAGGCGGGGGCGCAGGTGCCGGACGGCGTTCGCGTAAGCGAGGCCGCGGGTGTCTGACGCGCCGGAGGTGCGCGGGTCGCACGCGCCGGGCGGGATGGCCGCCGCGCGCGAGGCGCTGGTGGCGTGGGTGAACGAGGAGCCGGCGGGGCGCGTGTTCCTGCAGGTGCGCCTCCTTCACATGGGCGAGGGACGATACGAGATCCGCCACGTCCGCGATGTGCGGCGCTCGCTGGAGTCGCTGGAAACGGTGACGGACGACCCGTACGCCGCCATCGAGCTCGGCCAGACGACCAACTCCGGCGACCACCGCCCGCTGAAGACGTCGCCCAACCTGCGGCAGGGCTGGGTGCTGGTGGATCTGGATGCGCGGGCGCTGTGGACGGCGCTGGACTACCTGTACCCGGCGTGCGCGCTGCACTGGCACGCGGGGCGCCAATCCACGCTGCGGGTGACGCACTGGAGCGAGGTGGCGGCGCGGCAGACCGGCATGTACGGCGCGGTGAAGCTGCTTCCTCCCGCGGTGGTGCGGAACACGGTGCGCGCCTGCTGCGGCGACGAGGTGTGCCTGCGGCGCGTGGCGTGGGACGTGGACGAGGAGACGCCGCTCGCGCTGCCGCCGGAAGGGGAGGCCGAGGGTGAGCGGGTGCCGTGTCCCGAGGCGTGCTCAATGTTCATCTCCTTTGCCCGGCAGGTGCTGGTGCAGGAGCGCGCGCCGCGGCTGGAGCTGCCCGGGCTGGGGCGGCTGGCAGCGGAAGAGATCGAGCAGGTGAGGTCGGTGGTGGCCGCGGCGGCGACGGGGCAGAGCCACCTGGCGCGCGAGGGCGAGTTCGGCGACCCCACGAACGTGCGGCGGATGCGGTACCTGGCGCTGCGGCTTGCGGAGGAAAAGGAGCGCGTCGGCGAGCTGCCCGCCGCCGAGCTTCCGTGCGAGGGGTGCCCGAAGGCGGTGCCGTGCAAGGGCTGCCCGATGGTGTGAGGGGCCCCGCATCGCCGAAAGACGCAGAGAGGCCCTGGCCCTGCTGGGGCGACTGAAGTCGCGGCTACAACGGCACAAAGTCCGCCTTCGCGGACTGCATGCGTAGTCGAGTGCACGCGGCCGACCGAAGCGCGGGCTGTCATCCTGAAGGCACAGGCGCACCGTGCCTGCCCGTTCGTCGGACCGCGCGCGCCGAAGGATCTAGCTGCGGACACGAAACAACCATTGGCGCGGCAGCGGGCACGACAGCCGAGGCCTCGGCCCTGCTGGGGCGACTGAAGTCGCGGCAACGGCGGCCCAAAGTCCGCCTTCGCGGACTGCATGCGCAGTCGAGTGCGTGGGGCCGGCCGAAGCGCAATCGAATTCTCCCCTCTCCGCATGCGCAGCATGCGGGGAGGGGCCGGGGGAGGGGCCTGCCGGGGCATGCGCCGCAGCCCGTCGAAACGCCCCATCGATCCGCCAGCCGCGAAACGGCCGAGGCCCACGCATCCGTGACGCTGCCGCGCCCAAGCTTAGAGGTGGCGCAGGCAAGATCCTTCGGCCCGCGGCGAGTGATGTGCGGGCAAGTGCGGTGCGCCTGGGCCTCAGGATGACAGATTGCGCCGGGCCATTCGAAGCGCACCGGGCTGGCTCCCTTCCCCCGCGCAGTTTGCGGGGGAAGGGCTGGGGATGGGGGGCGCCCGGGGCACGCGCCACCCCTCGCCGCACCGCCACGACTTCAACGTACGCATCCATGCCCAACGCACTGACGCTCACCCGATTCGAAATCCGCTCGTCCGACGGCGGGCCGCCCATCCGCGGCGACGTGCGCGTGCGGGCGGGGCACCGGCCCACCGCCGCGGTCGTCATCTGCCATGGCTTCAAGGGCTTCCGCGCGGCGAACTTCTTTCCCAACCTGGCCCGCGCCGTGGCGGCCCACGGCTTTGCGGCGGTGACGTTCGACTTCACGCGGAACGGTGTGGGGCCGGACGGCGTCGACTTCTCCGCGCTGCACCTGTTCGCCGAGCAGACGCACTCGCGCAACGTCAACGAAATCCGCCAGGTGCTGGACGCCGTGTGCAGCGGCGTCCTCGTTCCGCGCAAGCCGCGCAGGATCGGGCTGTTCGGCCACTCGCGCGGCGGGGGCGAGGCCATCCTGGCCGCTGCGGAAAACTCCCGCGTGGACGCCCTGGTCACCTGGGCCGCCATCGCCGACGTGGCCTCGCGCTGGAGCGACGAGCACCTCGCCACGTGGCGCTCGGGGGGCACCGTGCACGTCGAGAACACGCGGACGAAGCAGATGATGCCGGTCGGCCCCGAGTACTGGCGCGACTACGAGGACAACCGCGAGCGGCTGGACATCGGGGCCGCGGCGGCCCGCGTGTCCGCGCCCTGGATGATCGTGCACGGCGACGCCGACGCGACGGTGCCGGTTGACGAGGGGCAGGCCCTCTTCGACGCGGCGGGCGAGGCCGCCGAGCTGCTGGTAATCGAGGGCGGCGACCACACCTTCGGCAGCAGCCACCCGTACCCGGGCGCCACCCCCGAGCTGCGAACCGCCGCCGACGCCACGCTGGACTGGTTCGGCACACACCTCGCATAGTGGGTCGTTCGAACGTTCGCTCGACAGGCGTGGACAACCGGGCGGGCGCTGGTTATGATACCGCCTTCCGGCCCTTGGGCGGGCCGCCGGCCAGACGAAAATCCCTGACCCCTCGCTGGAGAACGATATGCCCTACGTGATCGCGGAACCCTGCATCGGCACCAAGGACGCCAGCTGCGTCGAGGTCTGTCCGGTGGATTGCATCTACGAGGCGAACGACCAGTACTACATCAATCCCGACGAGTGCATCGACTGCGGCGCCTGCGAGCCCGAGTGCCCCGTGCAGGCCATCTTTCCCGACACGGACGTGCCGCCCGAGTGGTCGGACTACATCGAACGGAACCGGGTACTTTCCGAGGGCTGACCTCCGGAGGGTTCCGCGGAACGTACGAAAGAGGGGCCGCGTCCACACGGACGCGGCCCCTCTCCTCATCCGCCACCCACCGAGATCAGCGGTTCAGCACCTTGCCGGCGTAGCCGTTGTCGGGGTCGCCGCCGCGCTTGAGCACCCGGTCTACCGTGCCCGTGCCGCGGTTGTAGGCCGTCAGCGCCAGTTCCACGTCGCCGTGGTAGCGGTCGATCAGCTCCTTCAGGTAGCGGAAGCCGATCTCCAGGTTGGTAGCCGAGTCGCGCAGCTGGTCTTCGGTGACGCCCTTCTTGAACCACCGCGCCGTGGGAATCATCAGCTGCGTGAGGCCGATGGCGCCGACGTGGCTGGTCGCGTAGTCCTTGAACTCGCTCTCCGTCCTCACCAGCCCGAACGCGATGCGCGGGTCGATGTCGTTCTTCACCGCGGCCGCGTAGATCTCTTGGGCCAGCTTGTCGGAGATGGTGAAGCCCTTGCGGCGGTACACCGCGGCCAGGGACTGGGCGGTAACGGGCCCGTCGTTGTCAGCGAGCAGGGGCGGAGTCGGGGTCTTGACCACCACGGCGGGCAGCTTCAGGGCCACTCCCTCCTTGATGGCGGTACGAACCAGGCTGCGGCGCTCCCTGCCATCCTTCGTGTCAAGGCCGCCCGTAGCCACCACACCCACCTGCACGGCGGCGGTGGCCAGCAGCATCGCCTGAACGGCGCGTGAGCGGATCAGCGACCGAAAGTCGTTGCCCCGGGGCTCGCGCTCCTTCATCCGCGGCACGGGGCGGCTCTCGTACTCGCTCAAGCGGTGTCTCCTGTCTGTCACGTGAAATCGCGGGCCGGGAATCTGCCCCGCGTCGGTCCACGCTGCATTCATTCAACGGCTTCAATCTACCCGGACGCAACCTGTTGTTGCTCACCTGTCGCCCTCGATCGAACGGTGCTTCCCGACGGGCGGCGTTGGGTGCGGGGGAGAGCCTCTGTGCATGCGCCGCGCCACGGCTTGCTATCGAGGACCTGAACGCAGAGACGCGGATGCCCCGAAAGGGACATCCGCGTCTCGGTTCTGGTGGTTCTCGCCGTGGGCGGAAATTTACATTCCCGCCGCGCGAAGCTGGTCCAGATCCAGGCGAGGCTGGGCCGGGGTAAGCTGCGGCCGCTTCTCTCCTTCGGCATCGCGCGCCTCTTCCTGGCGCTGCTTGACGACCGTAAGGCTTGCCACGATAGCCGCGATGGCAATCAATCCGACTCCCAAGGTGCGAATAAGCGCCTCCAAGCGGGGGTTTCGTGGCGCGCCGTCCGGTGCGTCCTGCAGCCGGACTGGCAGTTTCCATGCCGAACGAGCGTTCGTTACGCATCAGACACGTAAACGGGTGCACTCGCAGCGAGAATCCTGCGTTCCTGCTCGCCATCTGATCGTACAACGCGCGAGACATGCGTTTCCTGACAACCGCGAGAATTGCTTTCGATTGCGGTGCTGAGTGGACCTTTCCTGTTCGCTGTCCACGCGTGGGGACACGCTGAAGAGGTGGAGAGAATCGCAGCAGAAAAGAGCAGGGGAGCAGAGATGGATCTCGCTGCTCCCCTGCGCTTTCGTCGTCCGGGATCAGGACGCGCCCGGATTCCGGACGCGCCGCGTTTCGCACGGTCCGCCTCAGTCCACCGTGGCAAGCGCCGGCAGGGCCGCGCCGAGGCCGGGTTCCGCGCCCTGGTCCCGGAAGCTGCCCAGCACCTCCATCAGCCGGTCCAGGTCGGCCACGTTGGAGGCGATGCCCACGGATACCCGCACGGCCCCCACCGGGTGGTCGCTCATGCAGTCGGAGAACAGCTGGATGTTGAACGTTTCGGCGGTGAGCGTCTTGATGCAGCGGAAGGCGTCTTCGTCGGCATACTCGAACGCGCACTCCGCCGCGCCCGGATTGCAGAAGAACCCCGTGCGCAGCGAGAGGGTCGCCTCGTTGGCCCGCTGCTCGACCGCGCGGAAGTCGATCGGCTCGCCCGCGGGGTCCAGCAGGTTGAAGGCGATGGTGCCCCCGCGGTCCGTCATGTCAGACGGGCCGTAGAAGCGCACCATGGGCGCGCCGTTCCCGTGGGTGAGGCCCGCCAGGCGACCCAGCAGGTCGCGCGTGAGCTCCATCACGTGCGCGTTGATGCGCCCGATGCCGATCCGTTCCAGGAACTCCAGCCCCGTCGACACCGCGGCGATGCCCAGGTAGTTGAGGGTGCCGTCCTCGAAGGCCCGCCCGGTGACGTGCTGCAGGTGCACGCGGTTCTGCGCGGAAACGAAGCGCACGGTGCCGCCGGCGAACCAGGGCCGGTGCAACTCGCCCAGCGCGTTGCGGCGCGCCAGCAGCACGCCCACGCCGGTGGGAAAGCCGAACATCTTGTAGAACGACACGCACACGAAGTCGGGCGCCACCCGCGACAGGTCCAGCGGGTGGGTGGGCACGAAGGCCGCCGCGTCCAGCACCACGTGGTAGCCCTGGTCGTGGGCCACACGCACCAGCTCCAGCGGATGCTTTACGCCGGAGAAGTTGGACTGTGCGGGAAACGCGAACAGGTTGTGCTTGCCGCGCTCGGCGCCGGCCAGGTGCTCTTCCGCGTCGTGAAGGCGAAGCTCCGGACCCAGCGGCACGTAGCCTACGTCGGCGCCGTGTGCGGTGGCGAACTCGCGCAGGCCGTTGACGGAGTTGTGGTTGTCGGCCGTCAGCAGGAAGCGGCCGCCCGGCTCCCAGGGGTACGCCTCGCCCACCAGCTTCAGCGCGCCGCTGGCGTTCAGGGTGAACACCACCTCGTACAGCTCGGGATCGGCGTTGAAGTACTCCAGGACGCGGCGGCGCGCGTCTTCGCACAGCTGCGTGGCGGCCAGCGAGGTGGGATTGCGCGAGTGCGGGTTGCCGAAGACGCTGTTGCACAGCAGGTCGGCGCTGGCGTGCACCTGCGACTCGGCGTACAGGCCGGCGCCGGTGTAGTCCAGGTACACGTGCCCCAGCCGGTCCAGCCGGCTGAACTCGCGCTGCCGCAACTGCTCGAAGGTTTCGTGCATCCAGGCGCTCCTGCTCGGGATGTGAAGCCTGAAAGGTAGACGCGCGGCGGGCAATGGGGTAGTGGGCGCTTGCTTGGGCGATCGACGGACGCCGAGGCCCCGGCCCTGCTGGGGCGACTGAAGTCGCGGCAACGACGGCCCAAAGTCCGCCTTCGCGGACTGCACGCGTGGCCGAGTGCGCCAGGCCCGGCCGAAGCGCAATCGAATTCTCCCCTCTCCGCATGCGCAGCATGCGGGGAGGGCCCGGGGGAGGGGCCACCAGAGGCATGCGCCGGTGCCTATCGAAACGCTCCACACATCCCGCGCGACAACGCCGAGGCCCACGCATCCATCCCGCTGCCGCGCCCAGACTGAGAAGTAGCGCAGGCTAGACCTTCGGCCCGCGACGAGTGGTGTGCGGGCCGGTTCGGCGCGCCTGGGCCTCAGGATGACAGCCTTGCGCGGGGCCGTCCGAAGCGCATCACACTGGCTCCCTTCCCCCGCAAACCCCGCGGGGGAAGGGCTGGGGATGGGGGGCGGCCGAGGCATGCACAGCCGTTCTCCAACCCTCCCGAGTCGGTGACGCGTCCGAATGGGCCGGGGGTGGGGCCCGCGGGGCGTGGGCCATCCCGATCCCATGCCCGATTCGCCCAGAGTTTGCACCAATCCGCCAGCCACGCGTGAGTACGCCCCGGCACGATACTTCCTGCGGGCGCGCCCGAACTCTCCGCGAACGAATCACAGGACGGCGATGGCTTCTGCGACCCTGCTACACGACGTAAACCTGATCCTGAGGGCCGAGCACCCGGACCCGTTCCGCGTGCTGGGCATGCACACCGTGTCCATCGGTGGCGAGCTGCGCCTGGTGGTGCGCGCGTTCCTTCCCGGCGCCACCTCCGCCTTCCTGGCCGACGAGGACGGCAAGGACGTGGCGGCGATGGAGTGCGGGCACCCCGACGGCTTCTTCGAGGCCCTGCTGCCGCGCGGCACCTCCAGCTTCCGCTACCGCCTGCGCGTCGTCTGGCCGGGGCTGGACGAGCCCGTGCTGCTGGCGGACCCCTTTTCGTACCCGGCGCTGGTCAGCGACTTCGACCTGTACCTGATCAGCGAAGGCACCCACCTGCGCCTGTGGGAGGTGCTGGGCGCGCGCACCATGGAGGCAGACGGGGTGCCCGGCGTGCGCTTCAGCGTGTGGGCGCCGGCCGCCAAGCGCGTCAGCGTGGTGGGCGAGTTCAACCTGTGGGACGGCCGCCGCCACCCCATGCGCCGGCATCCCGCGCAGGGCGTGTGGGAGATCTTCATCCCCGGCGTGGCGGAGGGTACGGCCTACAAGTACGAGATCCTTCCCCACCAGGGCCCCGCGTTCCTGAAGGCCGACCCCTTGGCGTTCAGCGCCGAGCTGCGCCCGGAGACCTCGTCCGTTGTCGCCGACCTGACGAAGTACGAGTGGGGCGACGCCGAGTGGATGCAGAAGCGGCGCGAGTGGGATTGGTGCGCGGCGCCCATGTCCGTGTACGAGCTGCACCCCGGCTCGTGGCGGCGCAGGCCGGAAGAGGACGACCGGCCGCTGACGTGGCGTGAGATGGCGGCCGAGCTGCCGGACTACCTGTGCGAGATGGGCTTCACCCACGTGGAGTTCCTCCCCGTGATGGAGCATCCCTACGATCCGTCGTGGGGATACCAGGTGACTGGCTACTTCGCCCCCACCAGCCGCTTCGGCGGGCCCGACGACTTCCGGTTCCTGGTCGACACGCTTCACCAGCGGGGCATCGGGGTGATCCTGGACTGGGTGCCCGCGCATTTTCCGAAGGACGCCCACGCGCTGCGCCGCTTCGACGGCACGGCGCTGTACGAGCACGCGGACCCGCGCCAGGGCGAGCACCCGGAGTGGGGCACACAGGTGTTCAACTTCGGCCGCAACGAGGTGCGCACCTTCCTGGTGAGCAACGCGCTCTTCTGGCTGGACGAGTACCACGCCGACGGCCTGCGGGTGGATGCCGTGGCGTCGATGCTGTACCTGGACTACTCGCGCGGGGCGGGGCAGTGGGTGCCCAACAAATACGGCGGCCGCGAGAACATCGAGGCGGTGGAGTTCCTTCAGCAGCTGAACACCACCGTGCGCGACCGCTATCCCGGCACGCTGATGATCGCCGAAGAAAGCACGGCCTGGCCCGGCGTCACGCAGCCGGCGCACCTGGGTGGGCTGGGCTTTCACCTGAAGTGGAACATGGGGTGGATGCACGACAACCTTCGCTTCATGAGCGAGCAGTCCATCCACCGGAAGTACCACTTCAACCTGCTGACCTTTTCGCTGATGTACGCGTTCAGCGAAAAGTACGTGCTGCCGCTGAGCCACGACGAGGTGGTGCACCTGAAGGGCTCGCTGCTCGGCAAGATGCCGGGCGACGCGTGGCAGAAGGCCGCCAACCTGCGGCTGATGCTGGGGATGATGTGGGGCCATCCCGGCAAGAAGCTGCTGTTCATGGGCGGCGAGATCGGCCAGGTGGGCGAGTGGAACGAGAACCGCTCGCTGGACTGGCACCTGCTGGGCGATCCGCTGCACGCCGGGATTCAGCGGTGGATGGCGGACCTGAACGCCGCCTACCAGCGCGAGCCCGCGTTCTGGGAAACGGACTTCAGCCACGAGGGATTCGAGTGGATCGACTTCCGCGACGTGGAGCAGACCGTGCTGTCGTTCATCCGCCGCGCGACCACGTCGGGGCAGGAGCTGGTGTTCGTCTGCAACTTCACCCCGGTGATCCGGCACCAGTACCACGTGGGCGTGCCGCGCGCCGGGCGCTACCGCGAGGTGCTGAACAGCGACGCGGCGGCGTACGGCGGGAGCAACGTGGGGAACAGCGGCTGGGTAGAGACGGTTCCGCTGGCGGTGCACGGCCGCGGGCAGTCGCTGCCATTGACGCTGCCGCCTCTGGGCATTCTCATTTTGCAACGCGAAGACTGATGCGGGCGGATTCCTTTCCGCCCGCCTGAACCCATTTGGACGATCATGGCCAAGAAGAGCGGGACCAGCTCCATTCCCCAGGACGACGTCGGCGACGGGCCGGGCACCAAGCGCGGCCGCAGCCGGGCAGCCGATGCAGCCGCCGAGGCGATGGCCCCCGGCGGCGCCAAGCCGGCACGCGGCGGCAAGGCGCCCGGCACCGGCGTGGCCGTAGGCGACCAGCCGGCGTCGGTCCCCCGCACCCGAGCGCCCAAGGCAGGCGCTTCGCCCGCGAAGCCAGTTTCCGGGACCGAGACGAAGGCGGCGGCGAAGACCGCCGCGAAGCCGGCCAGCAAGCCTGCTTCAAAGTCCGGCAAGAAGCGCGAAACGTTCGATGAGACGGCGGCGCGACGGAAGCAGCAGAAGGAGATCGACCAGCTGCAGGCCGACCTCCGCGCCTTTGCCATCGCCCGGCCCAGCGGGTGGAACCACGAGGACTGGCTGGGCTTTCTGGACTCGCTCCGCCAGAAGGGGCACGACCTTTCGGCCCCCGAGGAGATCGGCTCGCGGCTGGAGCGCGAGCGGCTGGGCGTGGTGCTGAGCGGCATCCAGGGAATCGGGCCCAAGCGGGTGGACGCGCTGGTGAACCGGTTCCACACGCTGTACAGCGCCCGCCACGCCAGCGTCGAGGAGTTCGCCGGCGCCGGGCTCCCCCGGGCGGATGCCGAGCGCGTGCTTCGGGAGCTGCAGGAGCGCTACCCCTGAAGCACCGGCCCTGACTGAACGGGCGGTGCGCCACACGGAGCCGCGGGAGATCCTATCCCGCGGCTCCGTCGTTTTCCCCGTTCGGCCTTGTTCTCGCATGGGGCCGCGAACGCTTGCGCACGCTTCTGCCCTGATCCAGCTTCCGTTCATGCATCCGGAACGACAACTTCTCCCGTACCCATCAGTGAGCGATCCCGCACCCGGGCGCACGCGGCCCGGCACCGCATCGGCCGACGACCCGGACCTTGCCCTGGTGCGCGCCATGGCGGCGGGCGACGAGCGCGCCCTGGGGCTGCTGTACGACCGGTGGCAGCCGCTGCTGCACTCCATGATCTTTCACGTCGTCGGCGATGCGGGCGATGCCGAAGAGGTGCTGGAAGACGCACTGTGGCAGGCGTGGCGGCAGGCGGGCACGTACGACGAGTCGCGCGGCAGCGTGCGCACCTGGCTGACGACCATCGCCCGCAGCCGGGCGCTGGACCGGGTGCGCGTGCGCCGGGCCGCGCGGCAGGACGTGTCGCTGGACGATGCCCCGGCGTCGGCGGAGTTCGTGCTGGCGGGCGGCGGCCCGGCGGAGGCGGCCGAAGCGGCCGACCTGCGGGCGCGGGTGGAGCAGGCGCTGGCTTTGCTGCCCCCGGACCAGCGCGAGACGGTGGAGATGGCCTACTTTCGCGGGCTGAGCCAGACGGAGATCGCGGAGGCCACGGGCCAGCCGCTGGGTACCGTAAAAACGCGGGCCCGGCTGGCGCTCCAGAAGCTGAGAACGGCGCTGTCGAGCCTTCGGGAGGAGGCGCCATGACAACGGACATGACGCACGACGAAGTTCGCGAGGCGCTGGGCGCGGAGGCGCTGGGCGCGCTCGACGGCGGCGAGCGCGAGCGGGTGCTGGCCCACGTGGCCGGGTGCGATGCCTGCCGCGCGGAGCTGGGTGCGCTGCGCGAAGCGGCGGCGCTGGTGGCGCACGCCGCTCCCCATCGCCCGCTGGCCCCGGCCCGCGCGGCCGACCTCCGCTCGCGCCTGCTGGCCCGGGCAGCGGCGGATGGCGTCTCGCGTACCTCGCAGGACGAGGTGACCATCGAGGCGGCGCCGGTGCCTGCCGCACTCCCGGTCCCGCGTGTCGACGCAGAGCCGGCGCGGCCCGCACCTTCCCGTTCCGATGTGATTCCCATCACCTCCGCGCGCCGGGGCCGCGGGCCGATGGCGGGGTGGCTGGCAGCCGCCGCCTCGCTGCTGCTGCTGATCGCCGCCGGGGTGTACGCGTCCGGGCTGCGGCAGCAGGTGGATGCGCTGCAGGCGCGGGCGACCCGGCTGGAGGCGGAGCGCACGCGCCTGGCGGAGCGCGTACAGCAGGGCGAGGCGACCGTCGCGTCGCTTTCCGGGCCGGCGGTGAAGGTGATCGACATGGCGGCGGCGCGGCCGGCGGATCCCACGGGGCGCATGTTCTGGGACACGAGGACGGCGCGCTGGACCTTCTTCGCCCACAACCTTCCTGCCACCCGGCCCGGCCGCGAGTACCAGCTGTGGCTGGTGACGGCCGACCGCAAGATCAGCGCGGGCACCTTCCGCCCCGGGCCACGCGGCAGCGCCGTCGTGCAGGCCGAGTACGAGCTGCCGCCGGAGTCGCTGCAGGCCGTGGCGGTTACCGAAGAGCCGGCCGGCGGCCAGCCGCAGCCCACCGGCGCCATCGTCCTGGCGGGCGCAATGTCGACGCGGTAACGCGCGGTGTCGGGACGGAGGGAACAATCGTGGATCGGGAGTCGTACCTGCGGGTAGGCTCCCGGTTTTCGTTCCGCACGGTGACAGGCTCTCCGGATGCGTCTTCTCCGCTCCTCCTTGCTCGGCGCGCTCGCTGCAGTCGCCCTCGCCGCTTGCGAACGCGTGCCGACGATCACCCCCGTGGAAGCGCCTGAGCTGGCGGAAACGGGAGACGTTCGCGGGCTGGAGGCGCGCTTCGTGGAGATCGAGCGCGAGGTTCCGAGCTTCGGCGGCTACTTCTTCGCGGCGGACGGTGCCGTGGCCGCGTACGTCGCCGAGCCCGGGAGCGCGCCCGCCGCCCGCGTCGTGCTGGCGCGGGTGCTCGCGGAGCGCATCCCGTCCGCGCGCGACCGGCGCACGGGAGAGCTGCGCGTGCTCGAGGGCCGGTACTCGTTCTCGCAGCTCGCCGCGTGGCGGGACAGGCTGATGGCGCTGCTGCCCATGCCCGGCGTCGTCTTCGTGGACGCGGACGAGGCGTTCAACCGCGTGCGGATCGGCGTGTGGACGAACGAGGCGCGGCTGGCGGTGCCTGCGGCGGCGGTCCGGCTGGGCGTTCCCCTGGAGGCGCTGGTGCTTTCCGACGAGCGGTCGCTCCGCCCGCTCGTTCGCCTGGCGGATGCCGCCGGCCCCCTGGTTCCCGGAGGCTATCGGCTGAGCTTCGCTTCCGACCTGTCCACCGCCGTGCAGTGCAGCCTGGGGTTCAACGTGCTCGCGCTGGACCATGCCGGGTACGTGACGGCCGCCCATTGCTCGCGGGTGCAGGGCCGGGCGGACGGCACCGTGCACCAGCAGCCGGGCGAGCCAGAGCTGCTGGGCATGGAGACCGCCGATCCCCCGATGTTCCGGGGCGGCGGCTGCCCCGCCGATCGCCGCTGCCGCTACAGCGACGCGGCGCGGTTCCGCTTCGCGCCCGGCCGCGTGGCCGAGCCCGCTATCGCCCGGACGGCGGAGCCAGGATTGCGGGAGGTCGCCGGGACGCTGCGAGTGGCGGGAGAGAGCCCCTATCCCGTGGCGGGTGAGATGCTGGACAAGGTAGGCGCGGAAACCGGGTGGACGTTCGGCGCGGTCTCCGCCACCTGCGTCCACGTAAACGTCGACGGCACCAACGTCACGCTCCTGTGCCAGGACGTGGTCGACGCGCCCGCGGAGGGGGGCGACAGCGGCGGTCCCGTGTTCGCCTGGCGCGGTGGGGAGGCGATCCTGGCCGGCGTGCTCTGGGGCGGGACGGGAAAGCGCTTCTACTTCAGTTCGATGGGGAACGTCGAGGCGGAGCTGGGGCCGTTGACGACGAGCGCGAACCGGTAGCTACGCCGCAGGGAGGGTGAGGGTAAAGGTGGATCCCTCGCCCAGCGTGCTTTCGGCCACCAGGTCTCCACCCATGCCGCGCGCCAGGTCGCGGCTGATCGCCAGCCCCAGCCCCGTTCCACCGGCCGTACGGGTGAAGCCCGCCGACACCTGGGCGAACGGGTGGAAGATGAACTCCAGCTTATCGCCCGGAATGCCGATGCCCGTGTCGCGCACGCGGATGGCCACGGTGTCCGCCGCCGGCTGGCACGACACCTCGATCCGCCCGCCGGCGGGGGTGAACTTGATGGCGTTGGAAAGCAGGTTCAGCAGCACCTGCTCCACCCGCGAGCGGTCGGCCAGCAGCACCGTGCCACAGCGAGCGCGGCTGTCGTCGTACGCCAGCTGCTTCTCGGCCATCTGCGGCAGTACCAGCCCCTCCACCCCGCCCATCACCGCGTCCAGCATCACCGGCTCCCGCGCGTAGCTGGCAGTTCCCGCCTCGTTCGTCGCAAAGTCCAGCACATCGTTGATCAGCCCCAGCAGGTGGCGCTGGCTGCGGTCGATGCGGCCCAGGTCTTCGCGCTGCTCCGGCGTAACCGGCCCGCGGATTTCCATCTCCATCAGCTGCACGTATCCGCCGATGGCGTTCAGCGGCGTGCGCAGCTCGTGGCTCATGGTCGCCAGGAACATGCTCTTGGCATGGTTCGCTTCCTCGGCGCGCGCCCGCGCCTCCTGCGCCTCGCGCCCGGCGAGCTCCGCGGCTTGGGTACGCTCCTCCAGCTCCTCCGCGGTCGCCTGCAGCTCCTCGTGCGCCATCTCCATCTCCGTCGCCTGCTCCTGCAGCTGCGCGTTCGCCAGCTCGACCTCGAGGGCCTGCTCCTGCAGCTGCTGGTTGGCCAGTTCCAGCTCGGCGGCGGCCCTCCACGCCGCGTCACGGGCGCGCTGCAGCGACTCGCTGGTGGTGCCCACCAGCCACGACACGCCGATGAACGCCGCCAGCGGCACGAGGTCCCTGGGATCTTCCGGTACGAAGCCTCCGAGAGGCGGGATGAGATAGTAGTTCAATCCCATCACGCAGATGACGCCCGTGGCCAGCCCCGGCCACGAGCCGCCGTACCACGCGGAAACGATCACCGCCACGTACGCGAACAGGAACATCGAGCGGGGGAGAAAGGCGGCGAGCGCGATGGTCAACGCCACCGCGAGCACGCCCGCACCGATCGCGACGAGCGCTCGCATTCCGTTGCCGGGGCGGTGCGCACGTTCGGTGGAGGTGACGGCGGGGGTGAGGTTGGTCACTGGACGGGCAGGCGGATGGGGGTCCACGAGCTTCCCGGAGCGGACGGAACTTTCGAGCGCGCGGCACAGAAGCTAGGGCGAGATGATATCGGCGCAAGCGCGACCTGCCGTGTGGCATGCGAGGTGCCGCACCGGGGGCGGTGTCCTCGGCTTTCACTTGCTTCGGATTTTGTGCGGGCGTAACCTACGTGCGCGTTTTTCCCCGACCTCCCACCGCGCGCCGTGACTGCTTCCGCGTCTCCCGATCCTGAACTGCTCTCGTGCGCCATCGCGGGCGGCTATGCCGGTCGCTGGGCGCGTGCGCAGGTGCGGCGGGCGGAGCCCCAGGGCGAAGCGGTAGAACCGTTCTCCGCGTGGTTCGTGGATGCGTTCGCAGGGGCGGACCTGCAGCGGGCGGCGCTTCGGGGGGCGGCGGTGGAGGCCGGTGCCCTGGTGTCCGTCCGTGCGATGGCGGATTCGGGGGATCGCATCCAAGTCGTGCTGGCGGACGAAGACCCGGGGCTGCTGGTGCGGCTGGAGCACGAGTTGGAGCGGCTGGGCATGGGTGGTCGGGTGCGGCGGACACGGGATGTCGCTTCGATCCAACCCGGGGAGATTGGTCTCGTCGAATCCTCGTTCTCTGCGCTCTCGGCGGGCCTGGTCGATGCGATCGGCGATTCCGCCGTGCTCGTGCGCCTGGCGCCATTGAGCGCGAGGGCCCTGCCGTGGACGGCGCTTCAGCCGATCGCCTGGCGGGCGGAAGCCGAGCTGCTCCTGCGCTTTCCGGCGGAGGACTTCCACAAGCAGGCCCGCGTCACCGGCCCCATCGCCGACTTTCCACCCAACATCCGCCGCCTGGTGGAAGGGTGCTCGGCGCTGCTGGGGGACGGGCGGCACGGCTGGCTCGCCGCCTGGCGCGACGCCGTACGGCGAGACGGCGCGGACGCGGCGCTGGATGCCATCGTGGACCGCTACCGCGAGCTGGTCGTCGGCGCGGGGGAGGGGCGGATCGTCCGCGCGCAGCGGCTGGGGAGCGGTGCGGAATCCATCCATCTCCTGCTCGCGACGTCCAACCCCGCACACGTGCTGGAGCTGAACGGTGCCATCGCGGACGGCGGCGCGGATCCGCTCCCGCCGGACATCCCCGCCGTGGATCCAGAGCCGGAACTGGAGCCCGAGGTAGTCGAGCCGCCCATCGCGCTCGATCTGTTTCCGCTCCCGCGGCCGCCGGTGGAGCGGAAGCCGCGCGGCCCGGACCTTCGCGCGGTCGCGGACGACCTTCACACCCGCCATCGCGGATCGCTCGTGGCCTATCCCGCCCTGCTCGCGACCCTGGCCGATTCGGGGCTCACGCCGGAGCAGGTGCGCGAGGTGCTCGCGATCCTGAAGCGCGAGGGGCGAGCGGCCTACCGCTCCCTGGATGCGGCCAACGCGGAGATCGACTTCCTGCTGGAGGCCGCCGCCCCCGCGCCGGCCCGCAAGCGCAAGCCGCGTAAAGCCGCGCCAGGTGAGCTGGGCCTGTTCGATCCCCCCGAGGGCGAATAGCTGGCCCTACGTGTGGACGCTGGCCAGGACCGCACCCACGACGAGCGCAACCGAAACCCACAGCAGGACGACGGCTGCGTGGCCGGCCAGTTCCACCGCTCGCCCGCCCGTCCACTCGGTGGCGGCTTCCGTCGAAGGAACGGCCACGATGCCGATGGCCAGCCCCGTCACCAGCCCGCCCGCGTGCGCCGCATTGTCGATCATCTGGAATGCAAACAGACCCATCAGGGCGATCAGGCCTACGTCCTTCAGCAGGTCTTTCAGAAAACTTCCCGGCAGCGTCGACCGCCGGCGATAGCCGATCACCAGGAGAAAGCCCAGCATTCCAAGCAGCCCGCCAGATGCACCCACGGAGGGAACGTCGGGCGGAAGCGCCACGCTCGCGAGTCCGCCGGCCACCGCCGTGAGCACAAATACCAGCGGCACCCACCCGCGCGGTGCGCTCCCCTCCATCAGCCGCCCCAGCCCGAGGAGGGCCGAGTAGTTCATCCAGATGTGCAGCGGATGCGCGTGCAGCAGCGGGGCCGTCAGTAGCCGCCACCACTCGCCCGAGCGCGCGGCCTGCGGGTCCAGCGCCGCTTCACGTCCCGCCATGTTCAGCGTGAGCAGCTGGAGGGCGCAGGTGGCCAAGATGGGATACGCCACGGCCATGGTGAATCGCGTATCGACGACGGCAAACTGCTGGTATTCCACCAGCCGCGCGACGGCCTTGCGATGCGCCTCCGCCTCCGCGCGAAACTGTTCCGCCGTCCACGACAGCGCCGTCGAAACCCGGATCTGGACGTTCGACAGCGCCACCGCAAGGACCGGCAAGGCGAGGATGGCCATGCCCCAGTGAAGGAACGTGCAGAAGACGAGGATGCCCCCCGACCACAGCAGCGCGGTGCGCATCTCCCCGCGCAGTTCCTCCTGCTTGTACACCCGCATGGCATCGAGCATCCAGGGCACCTGCCACGGGGGCACCATCGCCTCCGTTTCCGGCGCCCAGACCAGGCTGGGGGCGGGGCTGGTCCGCGTCATGTAGACCATTCGCTCCCGTGAGCTGGCCACCTCGTCACCACGGAGGCTGACGAATCCATATTCTGATGACGCAGGCTTGGGCCCGGTTGCGAGTGCCTCGTCCGGAACGCGCGGCTGCGCGGGCGAGCGGATGATTTTCCCTAAAATGCGCGCCTTGGGGCTCCCAGGGATCTCCTGCTCGATCGTGCTCACGGCATCGTGTGCTCAGGTGAACTCGCTCCCGCCGGTCGAGTGGCGGAATGCGGGCGTCGTTCGGGCCGCGCATGGTACGGCGGGGCGACGCCGCGTGTTTCGCGAACTCCGGACCGGTCGAAAATCTCTAGACGTTCAGCCGCTTTTCGCTAGTTTCCGCACGGCCCGCAGGCGCGATCCTGGGGCACGGCCGCCTCGCTTGGGGCGGCGGCGGGACCCGTGGAGCCATCGCCGCCGTCATCGCCCGCGTGCGCGGGTGCACGATGCGCAATCCACGCCCGCGCGCTAGATTGCATGCCATCGCCGCGCGTCCGGGAACGCGGCCCGCGGTCACCCCGAGTCCCGCAGTAACCGATGAGCATCGCCGAAATCTTCGAGACCATGGAATACGGCCCCGCCCCCGAGAGCGCCTCGCCCGCGGTGGAGTGGCTTGAGGAACGGGGCCGCACCTTCCGGCACTTCGTCGGCGGCGAGTGGCGTGAGCCGGAGGGCGGCGAGTTCTTCGACACCACCAATCCCGCCACCAACCAGCCCCTGGCACGCATCGCCCAGGGCAGCGAGGCCGACGTGGACGCGGCGGTGCGCGCGGCCCGCGAGGCGCTTCCCGCCTGGCAGGCGCTCGACGGCCATGCGCGCGCCCGGTTCCTGTACGCCATCGCCCGACACATCCAGCGCCACAGCCGGCTCTTTTCCGTGCTGGAAACGATGGACAACGGCAAGCCCATCCGCGAGTCGCGCGACATCGACATCCCGCTGGTGGCCCGGCACTTCTACCACCACGCCGGGTGGGCCCAGCTGATGGACACGGAGATGGCGGACCAGGTGCCCGTGGGCGTAGTGGGCCAGATCATCCCGTGGAACTTTCCGCTGCTGATGATGGCGTGGAAGATCGCGCCGGCGCTGGCGATGGGGAACACGGTGGTCCTGAAGCCGGCCGAGTTCACCTCGCTGACCGCGCTGCTCTTCGCCGAGGTGTGCCGCGACGCGGGGCTGCCCCCGGGCGTGGTGAACGTGGTCACCGGCGACGGGCGCACGGGCGCGGCCATCGTCGGGCATCCGGACGTGGACAAGATCGCGTTCACCGGGTCTACGGAGGTCGGCCGCATCATCCGCGTGGCGACGGCGGGAACGGGGAAGAAGCTGTCGCTGGAGCTGGGCGGCAAGTCGCCCTTCATCGTCTTCGACGACGCCGACCTGGAAAGCGTGGTCGAGGGCGTGGTCGACGCCATCTGGTTCAACCAGGGGCAGGTGTGCTGCGCCGGCTCGCGCATCCTGGCGCAGGAGGGCATCGCCGAAAAGCTGACGCAGCGGCTGCGCGAGCGGATGGAGACGCTGCGGGTGGGCAACCCGCTGGACAAGGCGGTGGACATCGGCGCCATCGTGGCCCCCGTGCAGCTGGAGCAGATCCGCAAGCTCGTGCAGGCCGGCGCCGACGAGGGCGCGCAGATGTGGCAGCCGTCGTGGAGCTGCCCCACCGAGGGATGCTTCTATCCGCCGACGCTGTTCACCAACGTGTCGCCGTCGTCCAGCGTGGCGCAGGTGGAGATCTTTGGCCCCGTCGTGGTGCTGATGACCTTCCGCACGCCCGCCGAAGCCGTGGAGCTGGCCAACAACACCGTGTACGGCCTGGCGTCCAGCGTGTGGACCGAGAACATCAACCTGGCCCTGGACGTCGCGCCCAAGATCAAGGCCGGCACCGTGTGGATCAACAGCACCAACCTGTTCGACGCCGCGTCGGGCTTTGGCGGGTACCGCGAGAGCGGCTTTGGGCGCGAGGGGGGCAAGGAGGGGCTGTACGAATACGTGAAGCCGCGTTGGGAGGTGGCGAGCAAGAACGGCGGCGCCCCCGCCCGCCGCGACGACCGCAAGGCCAGGCCCGCGCGCGCGGAGAAGCAGCGCGGCAACGGCGCCGGACCGGTGCTGCCGCCCATCGACCGCACGGCCAAGCTGTACATCGGCGGCAAGCAGGCGCGGCCCGACAGCGGCTACGCCCTCTCCGTCTACGGCCCGGGCGACCGGCTGATCGGCGACGTGGGGCTGGGCAACCGCAAGGACGTGCGGAACGCGGTGGAGGCGGCGCACAAGGCCAAGGGGTGGAGCAAGGGCACCGCGCACAACCGCGCGCAGGTGCTGTTCTACCTGGCCGAGAACCTGGCGGCCCGCTTCGACGAGTTCAGCCGCCGCATCGCCGCCATGACGGGCGACGAAGCCGGGGCGGACCGCGAGGTCGAGGCGTCCATCCGCCGCCTGTACACATACGCCGCTTGGGCCGACAAGTACGACGGCCTGGTGCACGCCACGCCCATGCGCAACGTGACGCTGGCGATGAACGAGCCCATCGGCGTGGTCGGCGTGGCGTGCCCCGACACGGCGCCGCTGCTGGGCTTCATCTCCACCGTCATGCCCGCGGTGGCTACGGGGAACGCGGTGGTGGTGATTCCGTCGGAGCGGTGGCCGCTGGCCGCGACGGACTTCTACCAGGTGCTCGACACCTCCGACGTCCCGGGCGGCGTCGTCAACATCGTTACGGGCAAGCGCGACGAGCTGGCGGAGACGCTGGCGGCGCACGACGACGTCGAGGCCATGTGGTACTTCGGCGGGGCCGAGGGGAGCGCGACGGTGGAGCGCCTGTCGGCCGGCAACATGAAGCGCACGTGGGTGAGCTACGGCCGCGAGCGCGACTGGTTCGACGCCGAGCAGGGCGAAGGGCGCGAGTTCCTGCGCCAGGCCACCCACGTCAAAAACGTCTGGGTGCCCTACGGCGAGTGAGTGGCCGGTTGATTGCGAGGAATGGTTGGGAATCAGACAGGAGGGATGATGACCAAGATCACGCTACATCCAGCCCAGGACGTCGGCGCTGGCGCACTCCCATCCGAGGTTCTGGAGCGGATCGGGATCGCGCCCGGTGAGTCGGCCTATGCGGTAGATCGTCCGGGCGGTGTGCTGCTTACACCGGACCCGAATTTCGGCGCCGCCATGCAGGCGTTCGATCGGGCTCGGAAGCAGTATTCGGAGACATTCCGCCGGCTTGCCGAGTGACGGGTGGACGAGCCGATCTGGTTGTCGCGCCAGATGATCGATGCCATGCATTCCGATCTCATCGACGACTACGGTGGCTCTCACGGTATCCGGGCGGGCGGGAATGACCTGATCGTCTCCGCCCTGAGCCGGCCGATGAACCGGTTCGCCTACACCCCTGGTGTGGACCTGGCGGATATTGCGGCCGCGTACCTGTTCGGACTCGTGAAGAATCACGGGTTCATCGACGGCAACAAGAGAATTGCGTTTGCCGCCCTCGTAACGTTCCTCGATCTGAATCGACGCTGGCTCACGGCCCACCCCGATGACGCTTTCGCGATGGTCGTCGCAACGGTCGAGGATCGGATGAGCGAAGGTGATGTGGCCGAGTGGGTCCGGCGCCACTGGAGCAGCGCTGCACGATGATGTAGACAAAAACGGGGTGGATCGCCGATGGTGATCCACCCCGCTTCCGTTCCGGATCTCTGTGCATCTGAGGCCAACCGCCGGCTTGTCAAAATGGGCTGCGTCCGTGCGTTACAACGCATCGCGGTGGGTTGTCGCCCTCTTCCCGGAGCGGAGCCATGCAACGTAGCGGTATGCGCGTGCTGCTCTTCACCATCGCTCTCGCCCTCATCGCCTCCGCCCAGCTCTCCGCGCAAACCGTCGGTGGAACCGTCGTGGAGATTGCGACCGGCGAGCCGATTCAGGGTGCGGTGGTCGCGCTGGTCGACTCGCTGGGAAGGCGCCGGGAAGCCGTGCTCAGTGATCCGCAGGGGCAGTACAGCCTGCAGGTTCCCGCGCCCGGAACCTACCGCGTCCGCGCCGAGCGGGTGGGGTACGCGGCCGCCTCCTCGCCCGCGCTGGCACTGGACTCTGGGGAGCAGGTCAGGCAGCAGCTTTCGATGTCGCCCGTCCACGTGACGCTGGACGCCGTGGTTGCGCGGGGTGTGCCGCGGGCGTGCACCATCCGCCCCGAGAACGGTGAGCAGGCGGCGCGCGTGTGGGACGAAGCACGGAAAGCGCTCGACGCCACCCACCTCGGTGGCCGGGCAGGCGCCTACGAGTTTCGGGTGCGGCTGTTCCGGCGCACGCTGGCATTTCCCAGGCTTGCGATCGTCGATTCCACCTCATCGGTCCAGTCGGGGTACAGCCGCCAGCCGTTCGCGACACCCGTCGAGCGGCTGGTGACGCACGGCTACATGGAAGTCGAGGGCGATTCCATCGTGTTTCGCGCCCCGGACGCGCCCACGCTGCTGTCCGACGCTTTTCTGGACCACCACTGCTTCAGCCTGATCCGGGGCCGCGGCACCGAGGCGGGGATGGTGGGGCTGGCGTTCGCTCCCGTGCGCGACAGACGGCTTCCCGACGTGCAGGGAACGCTGTGGCTCGATGGGCAGACGGGGCACCTGCGCTACCTGGAGTACACCTACACGCGGTTGCCCTTCGCCAGCTCCGACGCCCGGCTGGGCGGGCGCGTGGACTTCGTGCAGCTGCCCGCGGGCGGATGGATCGTAAGCCGGTGGCGCATCCGGATGCCGATCCTGGTGAGGGAAAACCCGCGCGCGCAACCTATCGTCAAAGCTTTAGTGGAGAGCGGGGGCGAGGTGCTGGGCGTCCGCACGGGCCGAGGAGCGCGGGTACCATTGCGGACGGTGAGCGTCGGGCAGAACTCGCCCGCGGTCGCGTCACTCGCCGCGTCGCCGCGGTGACGGAGGTCTCCACCCACCGGGCTACGTCGTCTCGCGAATGCCGCCGTACGTGCCTTCGGCGTAGACGGGGCCCTCGCCGGGGGCGGCTACGCGGAACCAGTGTTCGGGCGAGTTGTCGTTGACGAGCAGACGGGCCGTGGTGGGGAGGGGCAGGGGCGCCCGGAAGGCGATGCGCATCCGCCGCAGCGCGCCGGGGTCGCCGCCCAGGCAGTGCTCGATCAGCGTGTGGGCGGCGCGGGCGGCGATGCAGTAGCCGTGCAGGATGGGCGCGCGGAAGCCGAACGGGCGCGCCGTCAGCCCCCACAGGTGGATCGGGTTGTAGTCGCCGGAAACGCGGGCGTAGCGCCGGCCCGCGCTCCCTGACAAATCCCAGCGCACCAGCTCGGTCCAGCCGTCCTCGGGCACAGCGGGGCCGGTGCGATCCGCCGAGCGGGAATGGGCGCGCTCGGAATTGTCCGTGCCGCCCGTCCTCACCTGGAAGACGCTCGTGGACTGGCAGCAGAGCTGGCCGGCACTCAGCCAGTTGCGGGCGAGCACGGTCATCCGAAAGCCGCGGCGTGCGGGCTCCACCCGGTCCAGCTCCACCCGGCACCGGACGGCGTCGCCCGAGCGCAGGGGCCGCGCCCACACCAGGTCCGTAGACACGTGGACGATGGCGCCCAGCGGCAGCGGCTGCTCCATCCCCGCGAACATCTGCAGCGCCAGCGCCGTTTCCCAGGTGGCGCAGTAGAACGGCGGAACCGCGCCGGCTCCCTCCCCGAATCCCCCGATGCGCTCCCCGTCCGTCGCGGCGGCGTACGCCTGCACGTGACGCGGATCGATCTCGATGCCGGCGCGCTCGGCGGAGAGCTTCCGCCGCGGGATGGCCGCCAGGTCCAGCGTCGCGCCCGACCGGCGCGCCTGTATACCCCGCGCCACCAGGCGAACCATCGACCGCAGGGGTGAAGGCGTCGCCTCGCCGCTCATGCCCGCAGCAGCTGCACGGCCACGCGGCGCTCGCGCGGCCCGTCGAACTCGCAGAACCAGATCCCCTGCCACGTCCCCAGCACCGGCTGCCCGCCGCTGACGATCACCATGAGCGATGGACCGAAGAAGCTGGTCTTCAGGTGGCTGTCGCTGTTCCCCTCGTCGTGGCGGTAGAACGCCTCGTCCTTGGGGACCAGCTGCTCGAGCTTGCCCAGCAGGTCGTGCACCACGTCGGGGTCGGCGTTCTCGTTGATGGTGAGCGCGGCCGTGGTGTGAAGGCTCTGCAGCACCACCACGCCCTCGTCCATCCCCGACCGCGCGACGATCTCGCGCACGCGGCCGGTGATGTCCAGCATCTCGCCGCGCCGGTGCGTCCGGATGCGGATCTCCTCCATCGTTCAGCGCTCGCCCACGTACATGATCCGCCAGATGCGGCCTCCCGCGTCGTCCGACACGTAGAGCGAGCCGTCCGGCCCCTGCGCCAGCCCGGTGGGCCGGTGCCGGGCGCCGCCCTGCTGCCCCGGCGCGGGCACCGGCGCCTGCGCGAAGACGGAGTGCGGTCCGCTCGGCGCCCCCGCGGCGGTCATGGGCAGGAAGGCGACGTTGAAGCCCTGCTGCGGAAGCGGCGCGCGGTTCCACGAGCCGTGGAAGGCCACGAACGCGCCGCCGCGGTACTGCGTGGGGAACTGCGTGCCCGTGTAGAACAGCAGATCGTTGGGCGCCCAGTGCGCGGGAAACGCGTACGCCGGGGTGGCCTTGCCGGTGCAGCGGCCCACCTGCGTGCCGTTGCCGCCGTACTCGGGCGCCAGCACCTTCCGCCGCGCGCCGGGGTCGAAGTAGCAGTACGGCCAGCCCCCGTCGGTGCCGCGGTCCAGGCGGAACATCTCTTCGGCGGGAACGTCGGCGTTCTGCTGTTCGGTGAAGGCCCAGTTGGAGCTCAGGTTGTCGCGCCCGTGCGAAACGGTGAACGGCACGCCCGTCGCGCGATGGAAATCCAGCGCGTAGCCGTTGCGGATGCCGGTGGCCCAGCGCTCGCCGGCCGCCGGCGCCTGGTTCGCGCGATTGGCATCGAAGCGCCAGATGCCGGCGCGCGGGGCCAGCTCCGGGCAGGGGTCGCGGCCGGCGGAGCGGCTCTGGCGATCCTGTTCCTAGCAGGCGTTGGACATCGACCCGATGCTGACGAACATGCCGCCGCGCCCGTCGAACGCCAGCGCCTTGGAGGCGTGCCCGCCCACCGGCAGGCCGCTGACCAGCAGATCCGGCTGCCCCGGCGGCACCAGTTGGCCGGGCGTAAGCCGCCACCGCACGACGCCGTCGTTCATCGCGAAGTACAGCCAGCCATCGTGAATCTGCAGGCCGCTGCCCGCGCGGTTCTCGAACTTCTGCCGCACCTCCGCGCGTCCGTCCCCGTCCGCGTCGCGCAAGGCGATCACGCCCGCGGGGCCGTCGCGCCGCCCGGAAAGCGAGGCATACACGTCGCCGCTGGCCGACACGTCCAGGTGCCGCACCGGTCCCAGGCTGTCGGCCACCACCACGGCGCAGAACCCGTCAGGGAGCGTGAGGCCCACGTCGACCCGGGCGCACATCGCCCGGCTGGGACCCGCGATTTGCCATGGCGTGGTGTCCAGCGGACGCGCGTCGCCCGGGTTGGCGCGAGGCGGGGGGACGGACGCGGTTTCCCGCGCGGGCGGGCAGGCCGCCAGCGCGAGGGGTGCAACGGCCAGCAGGGCGAGTCTGAACCGCATGATGCGGGGCTCCGGGTGATGGATGCAGCTGCGCGGCGCGCATGGAGGTCGTGGCGAAACCTTCCGCAACGCCCGCGCCGGAAACGATCCCACAGGATGCACACGGTAGCGGTGGGAGCGCGATCGAATTCTCCCCCTCGCCCGCTTGCGGGAGAGGGGGCCGGGGGGAGAGGGCAGCCGGGGCATGCGCTGGACTGATCGCGACGCACGAGACGAGGCCAGCCCTCACCCGGCACTCCGCCGCGAGCACCGGACTGGCTCCTCTCCCCCGTGCAGTTTACGGGGGAGAGGTTGGGAGAGGGGGGCGCCCGAGGCATGCGCCGCGCCCTGCCAGACGCTCCCAGTCCGGCCTCCACGCGTTTCGGGTCCGATGAAGACGCGGCTTGGGTTTTCGTGTCGCTGCCGCGCCCCAGCGGGGATGTGCCTCAGGCTAGATCCTTCGCCCCGCGACGGATGGTGTACGGGCCAGTTCGGCGCGCCTGGGGCTCAGGATGACAGGCTATCGGTGTGTCCGCCGCCCTAGTTCATCATCGGGTCGTTAGCGGTGGACTGCACCAGGAACGGTGTCTCGTGCGGTTCGGCGTCGCCCACCGTCACCACGAAGCGGTACAGGCCTGCCTTGGGAAACTGAAGCCCCACCAGCGTGAACACCTGGTTGCTGGTGGTGAACTCGCCCGCGGGCACGCGCGGCGCCATCATCTCGCCCCCTGCCTGGAACAGCACCGCACCCTCGGGGTCCAGCAGCTCCACGTTCACGGGAAAGCCCCGCCCGCCGTCGCCGTGCGCGGCCTCCACGCGAAAGGCGAACACCATCTTTGGGTGCATCACGGGAAAATCGGCCGCGGCAATGCGGTCGAAGATCCCCATCACGTTCAGCTTGCCTTCCTGCGAAACGTTGGCCTCGTCGGCCAGGACCGCCATTGGTATCCTCACTCCGCCCTCTTTCGGTTCTCGGGATTCGTTCGTTTCATCGGGCCTGCTGCGCCGGCGGGCAGGTGTCATCGCCCTTGCGCACCCACATCGACGTGACCTTTGCCTGCTCGGGAAGGGAGTCGGGGGGCAGGCGCCGCGTGCTCCACTCCGCCGTCGCGGCGGTGTCCAGCCCAAAGCTGATGCCCGGGGCCACGGGCGACCACAACGCCACCCCGCCATCGCCCTGGCCGGTGCACAGCACGGCGTAGCGGGCGCGCAGGTCCGCCAGCGTGGCCCCGACGCCCACCCCCGCGCCCGTGCGTAGCCCGGCGGTGTCGACCACGATCCGCGAGATCCGGTCGTTCGAGAGGACGAGGAGCACGGGATGCTTCGCCAGCGCCACAGCCAGCCCCTTCTCGGGCATCCCCTCCTGTCCGCGCCACGCGGTGTCGCGCGCCTCGGGGCAGAGCGTCCGCACGTCCGAGGCCTTCATGTCCAGCCGCACGGGGCCGATGCCGTAGCGCGTGACCGACACGTCCTTGATCCCCCCGCAACCGCCCACCACCACGTCCGAGCCCGCGCGGATGCGGATGGTGTCCTGCGCGGTCACCAGCTCGCGCTGGTCCGCGGCGGTCACCCACGCGCGCACGGGGAACGACGTCGAGGTGTCGCGCTCCTCCGAGAGTGGGGGACGGGGCGCCGGCGGCGTGCGGATGGCCTGCGCGAACTCGCCGCTCTGCCCCGGCGCCAGCGTGCCGATGGAAAAAATCACCCGCGTCCCCTCGCCGGACGACATCATCTCCGGCCTGGGCGCGCTATCGGTGTTCGCGGCGGCCGAATCGACGCGGACGTCGACGGGAGCACCGACGAACAGGTTCAGCTTGGCGCCCGTCAGCGGCTGGTCGGTGCCGTTGACGACGGTGACGCGAAGGGCGTCCTCCTCGTTCCACGCCCAGTCGGTGGCCACGTACAGCCGCACCTCGACGTTCCGGGGGATGGTCCCCACGTCGATCTGCTCGTCGCCCTTGGGCTGCTCGCCCCGGTCGCGGCATCCCGCGGCCAACGCCAGCCATGCTCCGATCGCAACCGCGCGCGCCGCCGCGCGGCGCGTCCTGGTCATCCTCATCCGCCCCATCCGTCAGGAGTGTCGCCCGCATGTTCTCCGGGCGGAACAATGGTGCGCCGCGGGCCGCCGCGCGAGTCCCGCTTTTTGCGTGGACGGCGCGGGCGCTTATCTTGTGCCCCTTGGCCGGAGCCGGTCCGGCCCCGACACACCCATGCGTACACCACTGATGGCGGAACAGGACAACCCCACGCTGAACGTCGCGCAGCGCACGCGCACGTCCACCGAAGACGAGCGGCTGCTGCAGTCGCCGGCGGAGCAGCCCGAATCGCTCGACTTCACGAGGTCCGATCCGTGGCGGGTGCTGCGTATCATGGGCGAGTTCGTGGAGGGGTTCGACACGCTGGCGCGCATCGGCCCGGCGGTGACCATCTTCGGCTCGGCGCGCACCCCGGCGGACCACCCCGAATACGCGGCGGCGCGTGAAACTGCGCGGCTGCTGGGCGAGGCGGGGTTCGGCATCATCACCGGCGGCGGGCCGGGAGTGATGGAGGCCGCCAACCGTGGGGCGCGCGACGCCGGCGTGCAGTCCATCGGCTGCAACATCGAGCTTCCGTTCGAACAGGGGATCAACCCGTACGTGGACGTCGCCATCAACTTCCGGTACTTCTTCGTCCGCAAGACGATGTTCGTGAAGTACGCGGAGGCGTTCATCATCTTCCCGGGCGGCTTCGGGACGATGGACGAGCTGTTCGAGGCGCTGACGCTGATCCAGACGGGCAAGGTGCGCGACTTCCCCGTGGTTCTGGTGGGCACCGCGTACTGGCAAGGGCTGATCGACTGGATCCGCGGCACCCTGCTGGCGGAGGGCAAGATTTCGCCCGAGGACGTGAACATGCTGGTGGTGACGGACTCGCTGGAAGAGGCGGTGCAGACGATCGTGCGCTGCTACGACGAGATTTCGGCCACGAGCGGCAGGCCGCCCCGACGGAGCAAGGCGTCGCGGTCGGGAACGGCGGGCACGGCGGAGGGAACGCCAGCTTCGCCGGAAAAGGCCGACGCGCAGTAGGGCGCCCCTCCCACAACCCCTCCTTCGCAACCTGCGTGGGAGAGGGGAGAACTTCGATTGGATTTCGACGGGGTGCCGTGCCTGCCGTGGGAGCCCCCTCTCCCCGGCCCTCTCCCCCGCTTCGCAGGGGAGAGGGGGAACAGCGGGGCTCGGGGCGTGCCACATCGGTGGTGAAGCACCGGAGCAGGTAGTCCGCGAAGGCGGACTTCGTGTGTTTGTTGCAGCGACTTCAGTCGCCCGTGCCTCGGGACCGGCGACCTGCTATCCGTATCTTTCGTACCTCTCTACGTACCAGACGATGTCACGATCGAAGTTCCTCTCGGGCCGGCGGATCGAGCCCACCAAGATCGTTCCGGGGCTCTCCGTCACCGACTTGGTGGACGGGACGTTCCAGGCGTACAACGCGGCCCGGCTCCGCGAGGGGTGCCATCTTCTTACCCGGAAGATGCTGGAGGACGACGTCACCGTCGGCGTGACGATGACGGGCGCGCTCACCCCGGCAGGCCTGGGGATGAGCGCCGTGATCCCGCTGATCGAGGCCGGGTTCATCGACTGGATCATCAGCACCGGCGCCAACCTGTACCACGACACGCACTTCGGCATCGGGCTGGAGCTGCGCCAGGGCTCGCCGCAGATCAGCGACACCGTGCTGCGCGAGGAGGAGGTCGTTCGCATCTACGACATCTTCTTCGACTACTCCGTGCTGCTCGACACCGACGCGTTCTTCCGCAAGATCATCACAGCGGACGAGTTCCAGCGTCCCATGTCCAGCGCCGAGTTCCACTACCTGTGCGGCAAGTACATCGCGGCGCGCGAGCAGGAGCTGGGCATCGGCCGCAAGTCGCTGCTGGCCGCCGCGTACGAGCACGCGGTGCCCATCTACACCTCGTCCCCGGGCGACTCGTCCATCGGCATGAACGTGGCCGCCAAGGCGCTGCAGGGAAACAAGCTGATGTTCGACGTCAACGCCGACGTCAACGAGACGGCGGCGATCGTCCTGGATGCCAAGCGCAGCGGCGGCAAGTCGGCCATCTGGATCCTGGGCGGTGGCTCGCCCAAGAACTTCGCGCTGCAAACGGAGCCGCAGATCCAGGAGGTGATGGGCATCGACGAGCGCGGCCACGACTACTTCCTGCAGATTACCGACGCGCGCCCCGACACCGGCGGCCTTTCCGGCGCCACCCCGGCCGAGGCGGTCAGCTGGGGCAAGATCGACCCCGACCGCCTCCCCGACGCGGTGGTGTGCTACCTGGATTCCACCGTGGCCCTTCCTATCCTGGCGGCGTACGCGCTGGACCAGCACGCGCCGCGCACCCCCAAGCGCCTGTTCGACCGGCGTGACGAGATGATGGCACGCATCACCGCCGAGTACGAGAAGTCCGAGCGCAACGAGAGCAGCCAGGAAACTGCCCGCGACCACGCCGTGCACGAGGGCAGCATGCTGGACCGCGACCGCTGAACGTTCGAAGACTCTTATGGCTATCATGATTGAACAGGGACTCCCCACGCCGAGCACATCAGCACGCTATTCCACTCTACGCCCCACGGTTGAGCGCCTTGGACGCACTGTGGAGGGGATTCTTAGAGAGTTGCTAGAGGGTCAAGGGATTGAATTCTTGAGCATCACATCGCGGGCCAAAACGCTCGAGAGCTTTAGCGGCAAGCAACAGCGGAAGAAGTACGATGATCCGCTACGCGATATGACAGACCTGTGCGGCGTTCGGGTCGTTACGTATTTACGTTCGGATGTTGCTAGAGTTGACGGCTTGGTTCGAAGTGCGTTCCTGATCGATCCCGCTCATAGCGTTGACAAGGGTGGGCAGTTGCCTGTTGACCGGGTGGGCTATCGCTCTGTGCACCTTGTCTGCAGCTTAGGACCGGAACGAACCAGCTTAGGCGAGTACATAGCGTTCGGTGATTTGAGATTTGAGCTTCAAATCCGGACTGCTCTCGAGCACGCATGGGCTCAGGTCGAACATGGCCGGAAGTATAAATTCGGCGGGGTTCTTCCTTCGGAGTTGCAGCGTCGGTTGCATGTTGCAGCCGGAGCACTCGAACTGCTGGATGGAGAGCTTGACCGGATCGCAGCTGAAGTCGACGCTTACGCGCAGAATGTGATCGAGAAAACGCGCGAGGGCGACCTTGCGATTGAGATAAATACAACCAGCCTCCGAGCCTATTTGCAGGTCCGAGCGGGCCTGCTTCGGAACATGCAGTATATCCCTGTGGAGCATGACGCCTCCTGGAATATGCTGTTGGATGAGCTGCGGAGGTTCGGAGTAACGACGCTAGCTGAGGTGGACCAACTTTTCACCGATGAATTCATCATGCTTCGCGACAGGTATCATTACCCAGACGTCAGGACCAACGAAATCGGTATAACGCGTGATGCATTAATGTTTGCGGATATTGAGAAATTTTTCGAAACCTCATTTCAACACCGATGGAGTGAACTCGATCGAGGTACGTACGACATGCTCGTCGAACGGTATGGAGCTGCGAAGGTCGACTCGATATTGTCGTCGAACGACGTGCGCGTAGTAAGTGATGCCGAGTGGCTAGACAACCTTCGGCAGGATGAGGCGTGACTGACGGAGCATGGAGTACGTGCTAAACTGCCCCCATCGGGTTTCACGTCGGTCTAGCTGGCGACAAAATCCAAGTCCAAACGTGGCTTCGACAGACAAGTGAATAACCAGTGCCTCGCGTGTGCAGTACGCGCATGCTCCAACTGCATGCGGAACTCCGCCCCGCTCTGTTCACCTGCGGTCTTAAGGCAATATTTGCGGCACCCACCCATCAGCACGCGCTACGGGTAGCTGAATCCGGGTGTGGCCGCCATCCCTGCTCGACGAGGAATCTCGCCGCGCGTGCGCGCTGAAACGTGGCGCGCCGTTCGGGGGTGTCAGCCGGAGGCGCTCGCATCTCCACGAGAACCTCCTCGATGCCCTCGGGCGAGAGATCTGGCGTCTGCCGAATCAGCATCGGGTACTCCTGAGGCGAAAGGGCAGCGTGGTTAGGAAGACTTCACACGCAGCGCGGTGACCGTATCCCCGTCGATCGCGAAGAAGACCTTGATCCCGGGTAGCCCCACGGGCCTTCTGAGGACCAGTAGGCGGACGGCAGCGTCCTGCGTGGCGTAGCCGACGGTGAGGGGATCGTGCGTAAGATACCACTCGATCGACATTACGATGTCACTCCAGTCGTATCCGACAGGACCGATCGCGGCCAACTGGTCAGCAACCTCGGGCGGAACGACCAGGTTCCACAATCGCGCGTTCACGCCGCCCGGCGAGCGGCCCACTCGCGGCCCAGTTGGAGAGCGATCGCGTGATCTTCCTCGGACGGAGCTTCGTCGGAGATCAGGGCCGTCGGATACGGGATCGTCTCGCGATCTTCCGCGAGCTTCCATCCATCGAACCGGTGCGAGTGGTCGCTCACCTCCGTTGCGCTCATGCCCCAGAACTCACGGACCACGGAATCCACGCTCGCAATTTCATCGGGGGTGAACGCGCTGAGATCCGCCGGGCGATGGGCAACCGGACGCTTCTGCCGCCACCGCCCGTAGCTCTGGTCGCGCACCGTCAGAGCGCCCTGCTCGACCAGTTCGTTCCGAATCACGACCAGCCGACGCGGTGCGGGTCCCCGGTCGAGCCGCATGTACTCCTGGCCGGTGATCGAGACGCCCGTGTTCGCGTAGAACAGGAAGTCGGCGTAGAACAGGATCTTGTTGAGCTTCGTCGATCCGTAGGCCGCGTCATTCTCACAACGCGCGGAGATGTAGAGGATCAGCTCGGCCATCTTCCGATTGTCGCCCATACCGACCTCCCTTGTTGTCACTCCGTTTGTAGTCCGGTCCGACCGGAACGCAGGTGCAGGATAGTGTTCCTGCTGTGCGGTTGTCAAGCGTGATGTTCAGCAATGACAAGCACTTGCGGGCCAGGTTGCATCTCGTCTGTGGCGTGAACGGAATGGTGGCGTCAGCGCGAAATCGAGAACGGCTGCATACCACTTGGGCATGCAGCCGTTCTGCCGGTGCGCGTCTGTGTCGCTAGTTATGTGGGTCGGCCGACCAGGGATTCTTCCGCTGCCGCTTTCCGTTCTCCGGATCGTTGCCGGAGGTGAGGTCGTCCTGACGGACGTCGAGCGCTTCCAGGGCCTCGGCGGCGGCTTCGGCGCCGGCGCCGTAAAGGAAGACGGGCACGCCGGCCTGGCGCAGCGCCTCGGCGACGTCGATGCGGTCCTCGAAGGCGCACACCAGCTCGTACTCCCGCCGCAGCCGCGCCACCGCCTCGACCTTGAAGAACCCCGCCGGCCGGAAGTCGCCCCCGGGCCGCATCACCAGCGCGTCGTAGTCCGTCAGCCCGTTCGCTACCAGCCAGCGCTCCGTCTTGGGGCGCGTGTGCTCGGGCCGGCCGGTCAGGAAGATGATGCGGATTCCCGCCGCGTGCATGGACCGCAGCACCTCCATCGAGGCGGCGATGGGCGGATCGGTGTCGATGGCGTCGAAGTACGACTTCCAGTCGCGCGCCCGCCCCTGCTCAACCTCCACGAAATGCGCGCGCGCCTTGTCGTCGGAAAGCGTGCCGTCCAGGTCCCAGATCATCGCCCGCACCTTCGGCCCACGCCTGCCCTCGGACTCCTTCGCCCTGCCGCCCATGCCCTCGCCGGCCATCGCTCAGCGCTTGGGCGGGCGGCTCGGGCGAACCTCCACGCGGGAGGGGAGGGTGCGCGGGTTCATGGCCAGCAGGTCCATCACGATCTGCGCGATGTCTTCGGGCTGGATCTTCCAGGCGTCGGCCTCGTTGGGCGTGTGGTCGTTGAAGTACGTCGCCACCGACCCGGGCATGATGTAGCTGGTGCGGATGTTGTCCTCGCGCACGTCCAGCATCATCGCCTCGCTGAAGCCCACGATGGCGAACTTGCTGGCGTTGTACGCCGCGCCGCCCGCGAACGGGTTCTTGCCCGCCAGCGAGCCGATATTGATGATCCACCCCGCGCCGCGCTTCCGCAAGTGGGGGACGGCCTCGCGGCAGCAGTAGAAGACGCCGTTCAGGTTGGTTTCGATGATCGTGTGCCAGAGATCGACCGAGATCTGGTCCACCGGCGCAAACCCGCCCACGCCGGCGTTGTTGATCAGTATGTCGAGCCCGTCTCCCAGTTCCGCCGCCGCCGCGATCATCCGCTGCACGTCCTCGTAGCTCCGCACGTCGGCCTGCACGCCGATCACGGTACCCGCTCCAAGCCCGTTCAGCCTGTCCGCCGCCGTCTTCACCTCGTCGGCGTTGCGGGCGGAGATCACCACGTTGGCGCCGGCCCGGGCCAGGTACTCGCCGATCGAGTAGCCGATGCCCTTGCTGCCGCCCGTCACCACGGCCGTCTTCCCGTCCAGAATCCCCGCCATCCGTACATCCTCGCCGTTTTCGTTGATCGATCGACTGCACCTTCGCCGGTGCGCGGGGTGGCGGCTGGCGCAAGTCGCAGGCCCGGTGATGTCGAGCCTCGGCCGTGCTGGGGCGAATGAATTCGCGGCAACGACGGCCCGAAGTCCGCCTTCGCGGGTGCACTAGTAGGCCAGCCGAAGTGCGATCGAATTCTCCCCTCTCCCGCTTGCGGGAGAGGGGCCGGGGGAGAGGGCAGCCGGCGGCTTGCACGGCCGCCCTCGAACCGCTCCCAAGACGGCAACGGGGCGGCCGGCGCATGCGCGGAAGCGGTCGAACCGCGATCGAAGTTCACCCCCTCTCCGCACAGCAGTTCCGTGCGAGGAGGGGGCGGGGGGAGGGGCAACGCGAGCGGTGATACGATCCGGCAACGGCGCCGGTCTTACGGGATGCCCGCCACCTTGTGCGTCTGCACCGAAAGCCGCCACGGCGGGCCCAGCTGCATCACCGTCTGGATCACCTCGCCGTAGTTGGGCCCGCCCACCGTCGGCACGTCCACCGCCTGCAGGAAGTAGTGGGCGAACCGGGTGTCCGCGGCGATGCGGCGCACCGCGTCTGCGTCGGGGGTGATGCCCGGGACGGCGCCCCCGGTGAACAGCAGCTTCAGCTCGTCGCCCTCCTTCTGCGCGAACTCCGCCTGCTTGGGCGACACCGTCAGCCAGTCCACGAGCGAGCGGTCCACCGGGCGCGACCCGTTGGATTCCATGGAGATGCGGTAGCCACGTTCCCGCAGCGCATCGGACAGGGGGCGGTCCAGCTGCAGGCTGGGCTCGCCGCCGGTGGCCACCAGCAGCAGCCCCGGAACCTCCCCCCCGAAGCCCTCCCACGCCGTGCGGCGCACGAGGTCCAGCGTGTCCCCAAGGTCGAGCGTGTACTCGGCCTTCACCCAGTCGGTGTCGCACCACGGACACACGTCGTAGCCCAGGTTGCACCCCGCGAAGCGAAGGAACACCGCGGGCATCCCCGCCTGCGCTCCTTCGCCCTGCAGCGTGGCGAACACTTCCTTGATCCCGTACTTCCTGGCCATCCGCCGTCCCGCCCGCGAGTTACAGAGTGAAACGCTTCATACGTCGGTCGCGCGGCCCCGTTCCCCTGGAATGAGACTTCGGGGCCGATGCTGTGGGACAGCGCCGCCCCACCTGTCCCCCCGTGTCCACGGCAATACCCGCCCAGATGCACCGCAAGGGGGGCTTAAGTCCTTTGATATCAAGGATGTTGCAATGTGCCCCACCTTGGCCCCGCCCTTGCCCTTTGGAGAGTCGCTAGCGCCCGACAGGGCACAACGATCTTGGGGGGGACAGCGACGGTGGCCCGGCAGTTCTTTTCTCATCCGCAGTACCCATCCTACCTCGACTCGCCGCACCACGACCCCACCTACGCCTCGACGCTGCCTTCCCCCCCCCCCATGGGCCCGGAGCCTCCCCGCTCCGGGCCCTCCCTTTTGTACCCGGCGCAACCTCGCCCCGCATGGCAGGGTATCAACGTTTCCGGGCCGCCCTTCCGGCGGCGATGGGACAGATCAGCGACATGGGAGGATGAGGATGAGGATGATGAGGATGAGAGATGCCGGCCTGTTCGCGGCCGTGCTCGTCGCGAGCGCCGTGGCCGCGCCGTTCGCCGCTGCGCAGACGAATGCCGCCGAGCGCGTGATCCGCGTGACCGGCACGGGGCAGGTGCGCGCCGCCCCCGACCAGGCGACGGCGGACTTTGCCGTGGAGACCACGGGCGCCACCGCGCAGGCCGCCGCGGCAGAGAACGCGCAGCGGATGGAGCGGGTGATCGCGGCACTGGTGAGGGCGGGCGTGCCCCGCGAGCGCATCGAGACACGCGACTACAACGTGTTTCCCGACTACGACCCGCGCAGCATGGAATCGGGCGAGCCGCGCATCCGGGGCTACCGGGTGATGAACACCGTGTCGGCCACGCTGCACGACATCGCCCGCGTGGGCCAGGTGATCGACGCGGCGCTGCAGGCCGGGGCCAACCGGGTGCACGGCGTGCGCTTCGGCCTGCGCGATCCCCAGCGCTTCCGCCAGCAGGCCATCGCCGACGCCGTCCGCCGCGCCCGCGCCGATGCCGAGTCCGTCGCCGCCGCCCTGGGCGTGCAGCTGGGCGCCGTGCACGAGGCGCACACGGCCGAGTTCGGCATGGTGCCGCAGCCGCCGGTGATGTACGCCCGGGATGCGATGGCGAACATGGCCGAAAGCGCGCCTACCCCCATCAACCCGGCCGAACAGATGGTCCGCGCGTCGGTTTCCGTCACCTACTCCATCGGCGCCACCCTGCGCTGAAGCAGCGCCGGCCCGGGAGCTCGCTCCCGGGCCGGCGGCATTTCCCCAATTCTTCCGTCTCCCGAAACTCAGCCGCCTTTGCAGGGCGGAACGGCGCCGCTGCCGCCCACCGTCATTCGGGCGGTGAGGGGCACGAGCGAACCGAACACCCCCACGCCGTCGCCGACCACGCTGGAAATGCGCACCTGGCCCGAGGGGTTGAACGATCCTCCCCGGACGCCGTTGATGTAGTTGCGGTCCGCGGCGGAAATGGTCAGCACCAGGTTCAGGCCGTTGGGAAAGCCGCCCTGCAGGAAGCGCAGGAGGTCCTGGTCCAGGTTGAAGCGGTCGAAGACCCCGAACTCGTCCGGCAGCAGGGTAGTGGTGTCGCTGGACGACACCGACACGCCCACGAGCTCCAGCGGATCGGCCGGCGGGGGAAACCCTCCCGACTGGGCATGCGCGGAGAGGCCGAAGATGAGCAGCGGCGAAATGTACCCCCACGCCCCGCGCGCCTGCGTCCACGTCACCGGCACCACGGTGCCCGGCGGCAGCCGGCACTGCTCGGGCGGGATGCCGTCCACGCGCTCGCGTGTCTCGAAGGGCAGGCCCACCAGCGAGAACGCCCCCGGCACCTGCGTGCGCCCGCGCGCCACCTCGCCGCGCGTGGTGGTCACTTGCAGGTCGTACGTCCTGCCCGGTAGCACCCAGAACCCCAGGTCGCCGGGGCCTACGTAGCAGGCGCCCAGCGTTCCCCCGGGGTTGCTGGGAACGTCGGGAATGCAGGCCGCGACCGGAGCCTCGCGAAAGACGAACCGGGCCCCGTCGTCGCGGGTGACCACCACCTGCGCCCCGCGCTCGGGAGGTGCCTCGCTCGCGGCGACGGAGCGGTAGAGGATCAGGGGCTGCGCCACCCGGTTGGTCCGCAGCACGGCCTGCACGACCAGGCGGTCCTGCCCTGGGGGCGTGGTGACGTCGGCGATGGTGCATCCCGTCAGGGCCAGGACGCAAAGTCCCGCGATCGGCCAGCGCATGTTCGTCCCGGCTGCAGGGGAAAGGTGCACGATCCCCCTAGTACCGCCGCCGAGGCTTGGAGTTCAGCCCCAGGCGGATTGTCCATCGCCGGATGCCGGCATAGGTTCGCGCCGCAGCCATGAACCGATGGACCGCGGGGAGAAGATGACGAGGGACGATGCCGCCTGGGAGTGCAGGTTCGAGGTGCGCTGGGCCGACCTGGACGGCAACCGCCACGTGCGCAACACCGCGTTCAGCGAGTACGCCACCCACACGCGCTTCAGCCTGCTGGCGGGGCGGGGCTTCACCCAGGCCCGGCTGGAGGAGCTTCGCTTTGGCCCGGTGATGATGCGCGAGGAAGTGCGCTACAAGCGCGAGGTGAGGTTCGGCGACTCGCTCACGGTCACCCTGCGCTGCGCAGGCCTTTCGGCGGATGTGTCGCACTGGCGCGTGCACCAGGACGTGCTGCGCGCGGACGGGCGCGAGGCGGCGCTGCTCACCATCCAGGGCGGGTGGATGGACCTGGACACGCGAAAGCTGATGGTTCCGCCGGGCGAGCTGGCGGAGGTGCTGCAGGCGCTGCCGCGGACGGCGGATTTCCAGGAGCTTCCCTCGCTCCTGCGCCGGCGCTAGGAAAACCGGCGCAGGGCGTCCAGGGTGCGGCCCTGTCGATCGTGAGCTGGTGCGGGCGTTGCACTCCATCCGGCCGGAGCTGGATTTTTTCGCACCGCACGGGACGAACATGGGCAACGCAGGACGGCTGTACCTGGCCCGCCACGGGGTGACGGCGGCCAACCTGAGGTGGGTGAACGTGGGGATCGACGCCGAGCCGCTGCTTCCCGCAGGGCGCGAGATGGCGCGCGAGCTGGCGGAGCGCGTCCGCGAGCAGGGGATCGACGAGGTGTGGTGCAGTCCCATCGCCCGCGCGCGCGAAACGGCCGAGATCGTGGCCGAAGCATGCGGGCTGCCGCTGTACGAGGACGCCGCGCTCCGCGAGATGGACGTCGGCCCCTGGGCGGGGCTCACGGACGACGAGATCTCCGAGCGGTTTCCCGAGGAGTTCGCGCGCTGGCAGGCAGACCCGGCTAAGTTCGTGATGGATGGCCGCGAGACGCTGCCCGCCGTCCGCCAGCGGGTGGTCGCGGCGCTGGAGCGCATCCGCCGGCGCGGGCGTGTGTCGCTGGCGGTGACCCACACCGCCCCCATCCGGCTGGCGCGGGTGCACTACGCGGGCGAGGAGACGAACCGGTTCGCCGAGTTCATGCCCGCCAACTGCCAGCTACTGCGGCTGGTGGAGTCCGACGGGACGGCCAGGCTGGAGCCGGTGCCCGATCCGTCGCCCGCGGCGGCCGGATGAACGGTGGAAACGAGTTGGACGAAGTGTTATATTGGGATTCCAACCCGTGAAACCATCCGACTTTCCGAGGCTCATGCGTCGCATTCTTCTTGCCCTGGCCCTCGCCGTGCTCCCCCTGGCTGCATGGGCGTGCGGCGATTCTCCCACGAGCATCGAGGACACCCGGTTCGCCGCCACCCTTGGCGTAGACCTGGATTCGATGACGCGCACCGCCAGCGGCCTGTACTACGCCGACAAGACGGTCGGCACGGGTGCGGTGGCGCAGAGCGGCAAGACGGTGGGCGTGTACTACAAGGGTTCGCTGCCCGACGGCCGCGTGTTCGATTCGCTGTCCTCCGGCGCGCCGTTGTCGTTCCGGCTCGGTACCGGGGCGGTCATTCCGGGCTTCGACGAGGGCATTACCGGGATGAAGGTGGGCGGCAAGCGGCTGATGGTCATTCCGCCGTCCCTGGGCTACGGCAACAGGGCGGCGGGAAGCATTCCGCCCAATTCCATCCTCGTGTTCGAGGTGACGCTGGTCTCGGTGCAGTAAGCCGTCCGGCCGCGGCATGCGCGAAGGCCCCGCCGCTCATCCCGAGCGGCGGGGCCTTCTTCGTGGATCACGCCAGCGCTCAGTCCGGCTCGGAGGCGGGAGCCACGTGGGTGCGGTAGTAATGCGCCAGGCGGATGGCCTCCTGCGAAAGGCTCGATCCACGTGGCGGGGGCGCCTCAGTCCTGGCTGACCAGCCAATCCAGCGCCTGCGCCTCGTCGTCGAAGGTCTTGATGTTGCGCTTGGAAAACATCAGCACGGCCTGGTAGGCGATGCGGTGAAGCCCCGACATCCCAACGACCGCGCTGGCCCGTACGTACGGCGCGTTGTGGGCGGCCAGCTCCTTCATGGCCTGCAGCACGGCCGCGTTGTAGCGCGCATCGCGCACCACGGTCATCACCAGCAGCGAGTTCAGCGGCTGCCGCGCGATGAACTCCATCGACTGGCGGACGGAAGCCACCGCCTCGTCGGGGTCCCGCGCGCCGGCATAGTCCAGCAGCAGGATGCGCTTGCCCTTGTGCTCGATAAAACGGGTTCGCTCCATGCGGTACTCCGGCCGGGGTGCGGATGAGGGATTGCGAGGTGGATGAAATGCAAGATAGCGGCCCTGCGCCGCGTGTCCACCTTTCCGTTCGTCCCCCGCGCCGTTGCGGCCCCGGGATGGTCATCACGGTGGCGCGGCCCGCACGCGCTTTTTGCGTATACTGTCCACCCATGAGTACCATCCGTGTCCGAAACTGACGCTCGTCCCCGCTGGGACATGACCGTGGCGCAGGCCCGCGAGATCCAGCAGGAGATGCGGGGACAGCTCATCCGTCATCCGCCGGCGGGCTTCTCGCCCCGGCTGGTCGCCGGCGCCGACGTGTCGGTGGAGCGCTTCAAGCACTACGGATACGCCGCACTGGTGGTGCTGCGGGCCGACACGCTGGAGGTGGTGGAGCAGTCCGCCAGCGCCGCCGAGCTGCGCTTTCCCTACGTTCCGGGCTACCTGTCGTTCCGCGAGCTTCCGCCGCTGCAGGCGTGCTGGGAGCGGCTGGAGCAGAAGCCCGACGTGGTGGTGTTCGACGGCCAGGGCTACGCGCATCCCCGGCGCTTCGGCCTGGCCTGCCACGGCGGGGTGCTGTGGGACGTGCCGAGCGTGGGGTGCGCCAAGAACCTGTTCGTCGGCACGCACGGCGAGCTGGGCGGCGAGCGCGGCGACACCAGCCCCATCGTGCACGAGGGCGAAGTGGTGGGAGTGGCGCTGCGGACGCGGACCGGGGCCAAGCCGGTGTACGTGTCGGCCGGCCACCGCATGGACCTGGAAACGGCGGTGGACCTGGTGCTTCGCCTGTCGCCCCGGTACCGCCAGCCGGAAACGACGCGCCGCGCGCACCAGCTGGTCAACGAGATCCGCCGCGCGGACAAGGCCCCATGATCACGGACGCGGCCGATCGCCCCAGGGTCGCGGGACCGGGTGGCTCCCCTCCCGCCCGGGCGCGGTGCCGGTTAGGTTTCTGCACACACGCGCCAACTTCCCGCGCATTTCCCGCCGTCGGTCAGAAACCGGCCGGCCCAGCCGTTCCACACCCGAACCAGTGAGCGCACGGCTCAGGGACGGATCTGCTTGTCACCTGCTTCGCCCTCACCGGAACAGCGCTTGAACGTTACCGAGCTCTTCAACGAGCACTACGACGCGCTGTTCCGCTACCTCGTGCGCCTTACCGGCGACAGCGACCTGGCGGCCGACGCCGCACAGGAGGCGTTCGTCCGCCTGGTGGAGCGGCCCCCGGCCGACCGGCATCCGCGCGCCTGGCTGTTCGCAGTGGCCACCAACGTGGTGCGCGACTCGGCGCGGGCGCGGACGCGGTGGTTCAAGCTGTTGTCGGCGTCGCCGGACCGGGCGCCGATGGGCGACGTGCAGCCGCTGCCCGACGCGGCCGCCGAGAGCGCGGAGCGCAAGAAGGCGGTTCGCGCGGCGCTCGACAGGCTGTCCCTGAAGGAACGGACGGTCCTGCTGATGAGGGAGGAGGGGTTCGCCCACCACGAGATCGCCGCCGCGGTAGGAACCACGACGGGGTCGGTGGGCACCATGCTGGCGCGCGCGCTCAACAAGCTGGCCGCCGAGCTCGCGCCAACTTCGGAGAGCTTGAGATGATTGCTGACAGTGGGCCGCGTTCTCACCTGGAGGACGGCGACCTCGTTCGATACATGGACCGGTTGATGGACCGCGACGAGCACCGCCTCGCGCGGATCCACGTGTCCGGCTGCGCGGCGTGCACGGCGCGGCTGCAGGGAGTGGAAAACGAACTCGCGGCGCTTCCTTCGCTATTTTCCGCGCTGGACGAGCCCGTGCCCGCCGGCCGGCGCGACCAGGCACTGGCCGCGGTTCGCCGCGCGCGCTACCGCGGGCCGGCCGCCACGCCCTTCCTGCAGCGCCCCATGCTGCAGGCCGCAGCCATCGTCGCCCTCCTCCTCACCGTGGCCTTCGGCACGCCGCCGGGGCGCGCCTGGGTGGGCGGCGCCATCGTGGCGCTTTCGGGAGACCAGCCCGGCCCCTTCGCCCGGCAGGTGCTGGGCGTCTTGGGCCACGAAGAACCCCCGGTGGCCGTGGCGCCGGCGCCCGCCGCGGCCCCTGCCGCGGTGAAGCCGGCGGAGCGCGCCCCGCTTCCGCGCCCGCAGGCGCAGCGGCAGGGCCCCGCGCCGGGCACCTCGGCACCGGTGCCGTTCAACCCCGGCAGCAACTACGTGCTCGTGCAGGTGCGGTCGCGGCAGCGGGCGGGCGGCATCATCTTCACCTTCCGCGATACGGAACAGGCCGTGGCACAGGTCGTCGCCGGGCGCCGCTCCGAATCGCTGGAGCCCCGGCCCGACGGACTGCGCGTGCGCAACGCCTCGTCGTCGCGGGCCGACTACGCCATTACCGTCCCCACGCGCTATCGATTCCTGCGGGTGCGGATCGCGGACGAGCCGGAGCTGCGGATCCCCATTTCACGGGCCCAGCACGAAGGCATTTGGAACATCGGGCTCGAGGCGTCGAACCCGTAGGTCGCCGGGCGTGTGCAGGACGAGCCGAGCCGCGGGGGGATCGATCCCTCCGCGGCTCGGCCGTTTCCACCCGTTCCTCGCCTCGTCAGGCTTGCGTGAGATGGCGATCGGTATGAACTTCACGAAGTAGACGTTTCCGGCCGAAATCGCGTTCTCCCTTCCGCGACCCACCATGCCCATGCCGTCGTCCCGCCCGGCCGTGCCCGCCGCCAGGCGCCGCACGCGAGTTCCGCCCGCGCTCACCCGCGGGCCCGAGGCCATGCCCGCGCTGGGCATCGTCGACGAAGTGGCGGGCGAGCTGGGGGTGGTGCTGTGGCGCTGCGCGCGCGACGTGGTGCTGTGGGCGTCGACGCCGCCGGCCCGGCGATCCGGGCTGTTCACCGGGACCGCCGCCGAACGCCGGACGCGGCAGCTGGAGGCGCTTTCCATCGACCCAGAGCTGGCGGCTCCCCTGGCGGTGATGGCGCGCGTGCTGGAAAGCCCCGCCGCCATCCCCGAACGCCTGCTGGTGAACGCCTGCCGGCGCCTGGCGCTGTGGGCCGAGCAGCAGGGGCACCTGGCCACCGCGCTGGAATTCACGCAGGCCGGGGCGCTGGTGGCGCCCGAGAGCGCCGCGCTGGCCTATGCCGTCGGCCGCCTGGCCCGCCGCCGTGCGGAGTACGACCGCGCGGAAAGCTGGTACGCCCGGGCGATCGTACAGGCCCGGCGCGGCGGCGAGCACGGCGTGTATGCGCGCGCCTACTCCGGCATCGGCAACCTGTACTACCAGCGGGGCAACTTTCCGGCAGCCAAGCGGGCGTACCTGCGGTGCCTCAAGGCGTCCGACCGGTTCGGGCTGGACGAGCTGCGGGGAAGCGCGTACCACGACCTGTTCGGCGTGGAGCTGGAAACGGGGGCGGGTCCAGCCACCGAGGTTTTCGCCGAACTCGCGCTGTCGGCGTACGGCGCCAACTCCCGCGCGGTCGCGCGCCTCGCGTTCGACGTGGCGTACCACTGGATTTTGCGGGGAAGGTTTTCCGAGGCGCTCCGGGTGGCGCAGGCGCTGGCGCCGCACTTTCACGCGGCGGCGGAGCGCGCGCTGGTGCTGAGCATGATCGGCCGTTCGGCGGGCGGGGCCGGCGAGGCAGCGACGTTCCGCGACGTGGCGGGGCGGCTGGACGAGTTGCTGCGCTCCGGCGTCGGCGAAGACTCCGCCGCGCGGGCGCTCCTGGGGCTGGCTTTCGGCGCGGCCAGCCTTGCGGACTGGGAAGTGGCCGAATCGTACGCCGAACGGGCCATGGACGCGGGCCGCGACCGGCGCGAAGGCAAGATCGTGCTGGCGGCGGAGGCCGCGCTGGATTCCATCCGGCGGCGCTCCGCGATGGCGCGGGCCCAGCAAGCCGCCCGGCGCACCTTGGATCTCGCGGACCGTTTCGTGTCGGCGCTGGAGGTGCAGTCAGGCCCGCCGCTCGCCGCGGTTTAGTTCCCGGATCCCATCGTGCCGCCGGTGCGCGACGAGCTGTCGGCCTTGACGGGATCGGTGACGGGGGTGAGGCCGGAGAAGGAGACTTCGGTCGTCGTCTCCGCTTCCTCAGGCGCGGTCACGGAACTGCCGCAGCCGGAAAGCACGAGGACGAGGGGCAGGGCCGCAATCACGGTGCGGATCATCATTGGGTTGTCCTCTGGAGGGTAGGATGAGCGAAACGGACGCCGGCTCCCGGAAGGTAGACGCCGACGTCTCGCCGAAACGACCACGACGCGCTGCAAATCGATTGTTTTCAGACAGATCGGGCGTGCCGCACCACTCCTGTGCGGTCTTCGGACAAAGCCGCAAGTCGGTGCAGCACGGCAGGTTGCAAAAGGAGCGAAGCTGACGCGGCAGGTGAATGGACAAGTTCGGCCAAGCAAGAAACTTCCACTTTTTACCCGCCGCACGCGTGGCTCAGGGTTCGTTCCGGGCCAGCCATCCCTTGCGGGCGAACCACAGCAGCACGATGAGGGCGGTGCCCGCCATCAGCCCGAAGATGAAGGGGAGCCCCCACCACCACGCCCGGGGGTGCTCCACGTCCATCCCGTAGATGCCGGTGATGAACCCCAGCGGAATGAACACGGCCGCGAAGATGGTGAGCACCTTCATGATCTCGTTCATTCGGTTGCTCACGGCCGAGAGGTACAGGTCGGTGAGCGAGGACCCCAGGTCGCGGTAGGTTTCCACCAGGTCCAGGATCTGGATGACGTGGTCGTGGGTGTCGCGGAAGTACACCTGCGTTTCTGTGGAAATCAGGGACGACGGGTCGCGCGCCAGCGTGCTCAGCGCGTCGCGCATGGGCCAGACGGCGCGCCGCAGCGCCATCATGTCGCGCTTCACCAGGTGCAGCCGGTTCATGGTGTCGCGCGTGGGCCGGCCCACCACCTCGTCCTCGATGTCGTCCAGCCGGTCGGCGTAGCTTTCGGTGACGGGAAAGTAGTGATCCACGATGGAGTCGATCACCGCGTACGCCAGGTAATCCGCCCCGGCGCGCCGCAGCCGCCCGTGGCCGTTGCGGATGCGCTGGCGGAGCGGGTCCAGCACGTCGCCGGGCCGCTCCTGGAAGGTGAGAACGAAGTCGGCGCCCAGGAATACGGCGATTTGCTCCAGGTCCAGCGCGGGGGTCAGCCGGGCCATTCGCGTGATGACGAACAGGTGGTCGTCGTACGCCTCGGCCTTGGGGCGCTGCGCCTGCTCGCCCAGGTCTTCCAGCGCCAACCGGTGAAGGCCGAAGATGTCGCCGATGCGCTGAAGGGTGGGGGCGTGCGCCACGCCGTCCACGTTCACCCACAGCACGGGCCACCGCCCCGCCATCGTTTCCAGCAGCGCCAGGTCGTCTACCTCGCACTCGGTGATCTCCAGCGGGCCGTAGGCGATCACCCTCACCCGGGGGGGCGCGGCCTCGGGGTGCGACATCAGCAGCCCCGGCTCGGACCCCGGCGCCGGGCGCGGGCGCTGCAGGGGCTCGTCGGCCACGGCGGCGGACAGGCGCGCCAGGGGCAGGCGGAACAGGTCTCTTCGGTTCAGGCTCATCGGGCGTGAAGCCGGGGTCAGCCGCGGGGCGGGGGAAAGGTGCCGCCCGCCTCTCCGGCGGCGGCCACCATCTCGCGGGCGGCGGCGGCGTACCTGGCCAGGGCGAAGAGGTTGCCGCGGGCCAGCTTCAGTGCGCCGGTCATGGCGGTGGCAACCGGGTCGGCGCCCGACAGCAGGCGCTTCCACGCCGCGGGGCCCGCCTGGAACACGTAGGCGGCGGAGGCGAGGTCCGCGTTCGTAGCCACGCGGCTGCCGCGGCAGGCGCCGTGGTGCAGGTCGATGAACACGGCACGGCTCGCGTCGATGCCCTGCGCGGGATCGGCCGTCATCAGCAGCACCACGGAACCTTCCCATTCCGCGGCGGCTTCGCGGTACGCCTCACGGGCGTTCAGCCGCTCGCAGCACGCCGTGCACCATTGCTGGGTGAACACCTCCATTCGCGGTTCTCTCCTTCTTCGTCTCGGTTCGGGGCTCGATGAGCGTGCAGGGTATCGCGCGGAGGGGGAGTGCGAAAGTGCGTGAGTGTGTGAGTGCGTGAGTGCGGCGGGTCGGGCCGCCCGCGAGGACGTGACGACGAACAGCCCTCCCCGCTAGAGCGAGGAGGGCTGCGATCGTTCGATCGGTGGCGGGTGGCGTCCGCCCTACTCGGCGGCGGCGATGCGCGCCAGCATGCGGGCGACTTCTTCGACCACGCGCCGCGGCTCGATGGGCTTGGCGAGGTAGCCTTCGCAGCCGGCATCCACCGCGCGCTGGCGGTCTTCGGCCATGGCGTGGGCGGTGAGCGCGATTACGGGAATGCGCGCCGTCTGCGGATCTCCCTTCAGCCGGCGAGTGGCTTCCCACCCGTCGATTCCCGGCATCGCCACGTCCATCAGGATCACGTTGGGCTGTCGCTCCAGCGCCAGGCGAATGCCGTCTTCACCGTTGGACGCCTCGATGACGTCGTGCCCGACGTGGCGGAGGATGGTAGTGTAAATGGTACGATTGTCCTCGTTGTCCTCCACGAGGAGCACGGTCGAAAGCGTCATGAGTTGCCGAACCTGAGTATGCGGGCTTGCCGTCCTCCCCGCCCCATGCAAAAACCGGGTCAGGGGGTCAGCACCTCGTGCCCTTTGTACCGTGAGCGAGGCGTTCTGTTCGCCCCCGTACCCAAGCCGCCATCGCCCGGCCAGTTTGCCGACCCTCCCCGCCGCGCACTATCCTTGTCCCCTCGCGGCCCCCCGTTGCCGGGGCGCGCAATGCTGGAAGGAGACGCAGATGACGACGTGGAGACGGAGACCGTGACGGCCACCGAGACCGAACTGCTGGTAGAGACGCGCCGCGACCTGCACCGGCACCCCGAGCTCGGGTTCCAGGAGTTCCGCACGGCCGGGATCGTCGCCGAGCGCCTGCGCGCGGCGGGGTACGCGGTGCAGACCGGTGTGGCGGAGACGGGCGTGGTCGGCACGCTGCACGGGGGCGCGGGCACCGGCCCCACGCTGCTGCTGCGGGCCGACATGGACGCGCTGCCCATCGCGGAGGAGTGCGCGCACGACTTCACCTCCACCAACGCGGGGGTGATGCACGCCTGCGGACACGACGCGCACGTGGCGGTGGGGCTGGCCGTGGCCGAGCGGCTGGCGCGGTCGTGTGCGGAGTGGGGCGGCACGGTGAAGTACATGTTCCAGCCCGCCGAGGAGGGGCTGGGCGGCGCACTGGGGATGATCGAGGCCGGCGTGCTCGACGGCGTGGATGCCGCCCTGGGACTTCACGTGTGGCTGGGGCTTCCCAGCGGCGTGGTGGGCGTCGTGGGCGGGCCGCAGATGGCGGGCGCGGGAGAGTTCGAGGTGACCATCCGCGGCAAGGGCGGCCACGGCGCCATCCCGCACGAGACCGTGGATGCCGTGCTGATCGCCAGCCAGTGCGTGGTCGCGCTGCAGTCGGTGGTGTCGCGAAACGTCTCGCCGCTGGAGGCGGCCGTGGTGACCGTCGCGGCCTTTCACGCGGGCTCCGCCCACAACGTGATCGCCGAGACCGCGACGCTCAAAGGCACCGTGCGCGCCTTCAACCCCGCCGTGATGAAGGAGCTGCCGGATCGCGTAGAGCGGGTGATTTCGGGCGTGTGCGCGGCCATGGGCGCAACGTACGAGTTCCACTACCGCCCCGAGGCGCCCCCTACCGTCAATGACGGCCGGATGGCGGAGATCGTCAGGCGCGAGGCGGTTCGCATCGTGGGCGAGGACCGGGTGCGCACCGATCCCGACGTGCGGACGATGGCAGCGGAAGACTTCGGCGTGGTGCTGGAGCGCGTGCCGGGATGCTACTTCTTCGTCGGTGGGCGCAACGAGGAGCGCGGCATCCTGCATCCCCACCACTCGCCCCGCTTCAATCTGTGCGAAAGCTGCATGCCCGTGGCGGTCGACGTGCTGCACGCCGCGGCGCGCGCTTATCTCGCCGGCGGCGGGACGAGCTAAAGAAAAAAGCGGGGGTACAGAGAGAGGGTACAGAGAAGAGCCGGAGATACAGAGGAAAACCAGTCCTTCCTCTGTATCTCCGGCTTTTCTCTGTATCTCTGTACTCTCGCGGTTGATTTCAGTCTCGCCCGAGCACCTTTTGCATGAATCGCTCGTCGGGGCGGGCGCACTTGCCGTGGGCGGTGCACACCCACTGCACGTCGTACGGCTTCACCCGCTCGAACAGCTCCGCCAGGCTGGCCCGGTTCAGGTGCTCGTCGTCGTGAAAGATGGGAAAACCCGGGCGGAAACCGGTGAAGTACGAGCGGTTGACGGCGTCGCCCGCGAACAGCACGCCGCGGAACAGGTACGCTGCGCTTCCGGCCGTGTGCCCCGGCACCACGAAGGCGCGCACCGTGTCGGCCCCCAGCACGAACATCGTGTCGCGCTGAAACGCCCGGACGTTCACCTCCCCCGCCCACGGGGCCGGGTTGCCGATGCCGATTTCCGCCAGCCGCGAGGGCGAGTCGGCGTGCCCGGCTCGTCCCGAGAACAGCGCGTCCTCACCGGCCCCCACGTGAAAGCGCGCGTGCCGCACCAGCGGCCATGCGGCGATGTGGTCGCGGTGGCTGTGGGTGAGAAACACGTCGGTCACGTCCTCCGGGCGCGCGCCGATCTGCGCCAGCCCCCGCCGCAGCGCATCCTCCGCGTTCTGCCACCCCAGGTCCACCAGCACCACGCCCGCGTCCGTCCGGGCCGCGTAGATCATGCTGTTCCACGGGTACGCCGTGGGGATGGCGTTCGCTCGCGGCCCCTCGATGTTCGACATGTTGGTGGTGCAGCCGGCGAGGCCCAGCAGGAGGGGGAGGATGAACGGGTTGCGCATGCGGCAGCGATCACGAGGATGCGCCGGCCCCAACCGGGACCGGCGCAACGGGATACCCCGTGCCGCCCGCGGGGTTTCAGGCCTCTAGGCGTGATTTTCGATGCGGATATGAAGACGACCGGCCGCCCCGTGAGGAGGCGGCCGGTCCAGGGACGTGGATCAGGCGGTTCGTTCGATGGCGATCGGTCAATCGGCATCCATCGCACGATGACGATCCGCCGCGGCTACACCGCTCGATCCGCCGGGTCAACCGATTCGATACCGAGGCATTCGGCAGATGCCGGGAGTCGGGGGCGCGCGGGTGCGCCGCCCTGCATGCGCTGCCACAACTCGGCGCGGGCGTCCCACAGGAAGGGAAAGAACGACTGCCGGTGCGTCGCCATCCGCTCCAGGAAGCGCACGCCGGACGTGTTGGCGGTCCCCGGCGTTTCCCGCCCCACCGTGCGCTCCGCGGTGCGCGCGTGGATGAAGCGCCAGATGCGCACCTCCTCGTCGTAATCCAGCAGCGCCTCGGCGAGTGCGGTGAGGTCGCCGTGCCCGCCGCCCCGGTGCGACGCCTCGTACGCCTGCGCCGGCGTTACTCCCCGGCGCGCGAACGCCGCCTCGGCCGCGGAGGCCACAGACGGCCGGTCCCACAGTTCGGCGAGGCGGTCCGTCCACAGGTACGTATGCGGGACGGACGAGGGGTCGGGATTGATCTCCGATTGCAGGTAGCGCCGGAACTCGGGCTCGCGTGCGCCGGACAGGATTTCGATCTCGGGCCACTGCCCGCTCTCGCCGCCGCTCGCCGGCACCAGGTGGTTGCGGAATGCGTAGAAGCCGCCCAGCGTCATGGTTTCCAGCATGCGCATCATCGGCGAGAACATCCGCACCACGCCGGTGCAGCGCTGGGCCAGCCACGCCGCCATCGCCAGGTCGTCGGCGTCCAGCGCCTGGATGATGCGGGGCAGGTCCACGCGCAGCTGGGAGAACCACAATTCGAACGACTGGTGCGTCACCACGAACAGGTGCTCCTCGGGGTGCCGCACCTCGTTCGGGCCGGGCTGCAGCGACAGCAGCTGCGGCAGATGCAGGTAGGTGCAGTAGTGCGTCTGCGCGGGGTCGCGGACCGAGTGGCCGCAGGGAAGAACGTGGGGACTCGTGTCGTGTGTGCTCATCAGCCTGGCAGGCCGCACCCGGCCAGCGGCGCTGTGTGCGGCGAAAGGGCGTCTAGGAAAACAGGCGGTGGATCGAACGGCCGAATCGACGGAAGATGCCGGTGCGTACAGTGGTCGGGCGGGGTGTTGCGATCCCGAGCCGCGTAGCCAGTTCCGGAGAGAATCGCCGCACGTCGTCGATCACCTGCCTGGCATCCGTCGTGGCGTAGTAATTCTGAATGGCCCGCCGCGCGGTGTCCGGATCGAACGGCCTGCCGGTGTGGTCCTCACTCATCTCTCCCTCCAAGCGCGGATGATGGCACTGAGGTCGCGGACGCAGACCTGTACGTGCGCCCGGTCGTACAATGCCGAACCGGGATAGAGAGGATCCCCTTCGCGAAAGCTCGCACGCACGGATCGCACCTGCATTCCGGTTTCTTCCAGCAGGCCAGCCGCATGGTTGATCACGGCGCGGTCCAGCCGGTGCGCACCGGCCCCCTGGCGAGGAACTGGCAATCCCTCGCGGGCCAGGATCGCGAGAAGCCCGTCGTAGGCTTCCCGCACGACGGCGTTCCACCGGGTATCCAGGAGGTCGATGCACCCCCCAAGGTCGATCTCCGCCCCGACCACCGCGGCATCCGCGCCGAACCGTTCACGAGCCCAGTCGAGTGCGCGCGCGGGCGCGCCCTGAAAGAAGTACGCTCCGTCGCCCAGCCAGTCGTATTCATTACGGCTGGGCTCAAAGCCTTCCAAGAGGATGCGCCGTGCTGCTTGGACGCTCGTTCCATGGTAGCCGGTCTCCATCCTCCATACCCCCATGTTGTCAAACTGGTCCCACGGACGCCGTGATCAAGCGGAGGGTGAGAGCACCCTGCTCACGGGTGCCTCTCACCCCCATCCGTCAGCCGCCGCCGGGGATGCCCGGCTCCGTCATGTCGCGCACGTTCAGCACGGTGTCCAGCTGCTCGTCGCTGAGCAGGCCGCGGCGCTTCACCACGTCTCGGACGGACTCGAAGTTCTTGGCCGACTCCTTGGCGACCGCGGCGGCCTCGTCGTACCCGATGTAAGCGTTGAGCGCCGTGGCGATGCTCGGGTTGCGCTCCAGGAGCTCGCGGCAGCGCTCACGGTTGGCGGTGATCCCCTCCACCGCGTTGGTGCGGAAGGCGTCGCAGCCCTTCGCCAGGATGGAAACGGACTCGAGGAAGTTGTGCGCCATCACCGGCATCATCACGTTCAGCTCGAAGTTGCCGTGCTGGCCGCCGACGGTGATCGCCACGTGGTTTCCCATCACCTGCGCGCACAGCATCATCATGGCCTCGCTCATCACCGGGTTCACCTTGCCCGGCATGATGCTGGAGCCCGGCTGGATGGCGGGAAGCCCGATCTCGGCCAGCCCCGACGTGGGGCCGCTCGCCAGCCAGCGGATGTCGTTGGCGATCTTCATCAGCGACACGGCCAGCGTGTTCAGCGCGCCCGAGGCCGACACGTAGGCGTCCTTGGCGCCCTGCGCCTCGAAGTGGTTCTCGGCCTCGCGGAACTCCAGCCCCGTGCTCTCGCTGATCTTTTCGATGGCCAGGGCGGGAAAGCCCGGCACGGCGTTGGTGCCGGTGCCCACCGCGGTGCCGCCCAGCGCCAGTTCGGCGAGTTCCTCGCCGGCGTTCCGCAGCCGGCGGATGCCGTGGTCCACCTGGCTGGCGTAGCCGCCGAACTCCTGCCCCAGCCGCACGGGCGTGGCGTCCATCAGGTGGGTGCGCCCGCTCTTCACCACGTCGTCGAACTCGGCGGCCTTGGCCAGCAGCGCGTCGCGCAGCCGCTCCAGCGAGGGCACCAGGTCCTGGTGAATGGCCACGCGGGCGCTGACGTGCATGGCCGTGGGAATCACGTCATTGGAGCTTTGCCCCATGTTGACGTGGTCGTTTGGGTGCACGCGGGTGCCGCCGTCCAGCAGCTGCGTGGCGCGGGTGGCGATCACCTCGTTCGCGTTCATGTTGCTGCTGGTGCCGCTCCCCGTCTGGAAGATGTCCAGCACGAACTGCGAGTCCAGCCGGCCGGCGATCACCTCGTCGGCCGCGCGCGCGATGGCATCGGCCACGGTGCCGTCAAGCAGCTGCATCTGGGCGTTGGCCTGCGCGGCGGCCTTCTTGATGGTGCCCAGCGCATGGATGAAACGCCGTGGAAAGCGCAGGTTGCTGATGGGAAAGTTCTCGACCGCACGCTGCGTCTGGGCGCCGTACAGGGCGTCGGCGGGAACCTGCATCTCACCCAGCGAGTCGCGCTCGGTGCGAAAGCCCGAAGTGCTCGTATCCGTCATCGTTCCAGCATTGGTGCGGGTTGCGTAAGGGCCCGTGGCCGGCGGCAAGATGCGGCCTGCGCCGGGCGAACGCAAACGCCGCGCGGCGCCCTGGCCCCCGCACGCGAAGAGGCCCCGCCACGCCCGGCGGGGCCTCTTCCGTTCACCCCTCGCGAGGCGGCTCGCCCCGCCGCCTGGGCCGGCGCGGAATGTCCCTGATCTCCGGTGGCCTGCCGACCGGGTGCTGCGGCCAGTCGAACGCTTCCCACTCCGCCTGGACTTCGGGGCTGAGCGACTCCCAGAAACCGGGCCGTCTCACGGCTTGCTGAAAGGCTTCTTCTTCCTCAGGGGAGCGCTGCCGCCGCGGCCGGTCGCGCCCGGCGATACCAGGCACGCCTTGGTAAAATTCAGTCGGTTTCGTCATGCTTGGTCTCCATCTCTGGGTACATGGGATCCGATGGGCCTCTCCAAGTATACATGCTGTCCATAACGTCCGGCAATGCCAAACCCTACGTGCAAGTACAACGGTGCCGATCCGGGCAGTGGGTCGACCAATCGTAGCCGGGTTGCTCCGATCGCACGACCGTATTCCTCGGCGGCATTGAAGATGATTCCCAGAATGCGATTCCGTAGCGGATGCCTCCTGTCGGGGTGGCTCTCGATGAAGTGCAGTGACAGCGTCTGATGCCGTCCGGACGCCAAGCGTTTGGATGCCCGTCCGACAGCCAGCGCGAGCAGCCGATCTCCGCTCCATACCGCGACTCGAAAGGCTGAGGGCCGACGCAGAACTGAGCGCGTGATGTCATCCCAATTCCATCCTCCGGAACCGGACCAGTGAGGGTGCGTCCATGTGCGCCAACGTACGTCGAGCGCATGCACGTCGATGTCGGCGAGCCGGACAGGCGTGGTGATGGCCCGCTGGTTCTGGATACGCTCCTCCACGAGGTCGTATGCATCGCGCCTGATACGCGCGTAACGTTCCTGGGCTTCGCGGAAGGTGGAGATGGGCATCGCTGATCGGGAGCCGGGGAGTGGCAGGGGCCCCAACTTCCGCGTTCGTTTGCGTCATGGCAATGAATTTACATGGCCGCTTTCCGGCGTGGGTATTGCGCCACAGGTGGGCCGTTGAGTGTCGTACGTGGCGGGAGAGGATGCCGATTGTGGAGGACGGGCTGGTTGTGTGGCTGAAAGCGTCGCTCTCGGGCACATTGCAGTATTGCATCGCGTGGCGGGAAGGGGAGCGTGGATTGCACGAGTGCGGGTGACGGGAGCGAATGTGTGGGAGTCTCGTGTATTTCGATGGCCGATCGCGCGGCCCCGCGCTTGCCGCGCATAGGGAGGGCTGTATCTTCGCGGGGAGCTCACGATTCTCGACGACCGACGCAAGGAGCCAGGAGTGACCGTTTACCGCATTCTCGCCCGCGGCCTGCCCGCCGTCGCGGTGCTGGCCGGCGCGTGCGCGCCCCCCGCGCCCGTGCAAGAGGGCCCGTCGCCTGCGCCGGCCCCGGCCGCGGGGCCGGCGCAGCACGACGTGCAACTGCCGCTGAAGTACCAGGCGCGGCCCACGGTTGCCGAGATCACCCCCGGCGACCTGATGAGCCGCCTGTACGTGCTGGCTGACGATTCCATGATGGGCCGCCAGGCGGGGCACCGCGGCAACGTGATGGGCACGGACTACATCGCGGCCGAGTTCCGCCGCATGGGGCTGGAGCCGGGCGGCGAGAACGGCACCTTCTTCCAGACGATCCCGCTGGTCGTCAAGGGCATCGCCCCCGGGGTGTCGCTCTCCGCCAACGGGCAGGCGCTGACGCCGTGGACCGACTTTTCGCCGCTCCCCCCGCTGGGCAACACCTTTCCCTTCGGCGCGGAGTTCCGCGCGCAGAACACGCCGGTGGTCTTCGGCGGGCAGTTGGGCGCCGAGCTGATCACCGACGCGCAGGCCGCCGGCAAGGTGGTGGTGCTGCTGCCCCCCACGGGTGAGAACGGCCAGCCGAACGGCCGCTGGTGGCCCGGCTATCCGCGGGCCCGCTTTCCCCGCGCCGCCGCCGTGGCGGTGGCCGCGAGCGACATCACCGTGCCCGCCGTGCTCACCCTCGGGCAGGGCGAATCGGCGGAGCTGGAGCAGCCCGGCGCGCAGGCGCCCACCGGCCCCGCCGGGATGACCGTCACCCGGGCGGCCGCGGAGCGGATGATGGGGGCGCCGCTGGCGGGAATGCGCCCGGGAACGCAGGGCCGCGCCGTCACCGGCTCCTTCCGCTTCGGCTCGCGGCGGCCGGACGCGCCCGCCCGCAACGTGGTGGCCATCCTGCGCGGCTCCGACCCGTCGCTGCGCGCCCAGTTCGTGGGCATCAGCGCGCACAACGACCACGAGGGCATCGCCGAGCAGGCGATGGACCACGACTCGCTGGTGGCCTACAACACGGTGATGCGGCCCCAGGGGGCCAACGACCGCCCGGGCGCCCCGTCCGCGGCCCAGCGCGCGCGCATCCAGGGCATTCTCGACAGCCTGCGGGCCCTTCGTCCCGCGCGGCGCGACAGCATCTACAACGGCGCCGACGACGACGGCAGCGGCACGGTGGTGCTGCTGGAGATCGCCGAACGGATGGCGTCGTCGCCCGCCCGCCCGCGCCGGTCGGTGATCTTCCTTTCGCACACCGCCGAAGAGGCGGGGCTGCTGGGCTCGCAGTGGTTCTCCGACCATCCCACGGTGCCCCGCGACTCCATCGTCACCGTGCTGAACATGGACATGGTGGGGCACGGCCGCGCGACGGAGGTGGCCCGGGGCGGGCCGTACTCCCTCCAGATGATCGGCTCGCGGCGGCTTTCCACCGAGCTGGGCGACCTGATCGACGGGCTGAACGCGCGCCGCGCCACGCCCATGCAGATCGACTACACGTGGGACGCGCCCGGGCACCCGGCCAACCGATACTGCCGGAGCGACCACTTCATGTACGCGCGGCACGGCATTCCCATCACGTACCTGTCGCTGGGGTACCACCCGCACTACCACATGCTGACCGACGAGGCGCAGTACATCGACTACGAGCATTCTGCACGAGTCGCGGGGTTTGTGCACGACATCGCGCTGGAGGTGGCCAACCGCGACCGCCGGCCCACGGTGAACGGGCCGCGCCAGGACCCCAATGCGCCGTGCCGCCAATAGGTTGCGTCGCCTGAAGGAAAAATTTGGCGTCCGCCCTGGAAATTCCAGGGCGGACGCTTTTTGCAGGCGGGCCTACCGGCTGAAGTGACGTGTCGTTATCATGCATCGTCATCCCCCCCGATCGCCCACCCGACGAAACTGCCGCGACTCTCGCACGGCCCTTGCTCTTTACCGGGGCGAGACTGATCCCAATTCCTGAAGCAGGTTCGCCCGTGATGCTGCTGAACGCGTACGGCGGCTCCCCCCTCGCGACGCTCGACGAGCGTGGGGGCAGTGCCGAGGCAGGCTTCCAACGCCTGGCCTCCCTCGCCGTGCGCCTGGTGTCTGCCCCGGTGTCCGTCATCTCCCTCGTGGATGGTGGCGGACCGTATGCCGCGGGCGGCTGTGGCGAATGCTGGCGCGCCCGGCGGGAGGCCGCGCTGCCGCGTTCGCTCTGCCGTCTGGCCGCGGAATCGGGTGAGCCGCTGCTGGTGCGGGACGCCCGCGAGCAACCCGAGGTGCTGGCCGACCCCACGCTGTGGCTGGGCGAGGTGGGGTACGCCGGCATCCCCTTCCACCGGGCGGACGGGCGTGTGGCGGGCATCCTGTGCGTGGCCGATTCGCGCCCCCGGGTGTGGACGGACGACGAGGTGGAGCTGCTTTCGTCGCTGGCCATCCTGGCCTCGCACCTGGTGGCGCGCCGCGAGGACGCGCCGGGCGTGCAGGAGGCGCTGGCCATCGCCGCGCGCAGCGCCTCCAAGCGGGGCCTGAACCTGCGGATGCTGAAGAAGGCGGTGGAAACGATGACGCTGGGCGTCACCGTCACCGACGTGAACGGGCGCATTCTCTACATCAACCCCGCCGACGCGCGGATGCACGGCTACGAGGCCGACGAGCTGATCGGCAAGCACGCCCGCATCTTCGCCCCGCCGGCGGCCGCCCGGCCGCTGGCGCCCGAGAAGATGGCGACGGCCGAGGGGTGGAACCGCGAAACCATCAACGTCAGGAAGGACGGCAGCACCTTTCCGGTGATGCTGCGCTCCGACGTGGTGCGCGACGCGTCGGGACGGCCCCTGGGGCTGGTGACCTGCTGCGAAGACCTGACGCACCGCAAGCACCTGGAGCGCGAGCTGCTGCGCAGCGCGTACTACGACGCGGTGACGGGCCAGCCCAACCGCGGGCTGCTGACGCACCGGCTGGAGCTGGCGGTGGAGCTGGCGCGCATGGGGCAGGGCCACTTCGCGCTGCTGGCGGTGGAAATCGACCGGGTGCAGCTGGTGGCCGACAGCCTGGGCCGCGCCTCGGCCGAGGAGCTGCTGCGCGCCGCGGCGGAGCGCCTGCGCGAGTGCGTTCCCCCCGACGGCATGATCGCCCACGTCGGCGGCGACCAGTTCGCCGTGCTCCTGGAAGACGTGCGGGGCGTGCGCGAGCCGGCCCGCATCGCGGCCTCCATCCACAGCACCCTGACGGCGTCCTTCCGCGTGGGCGGGCGCGAGGTGTTCAGCGGCGCCAGCATCGGCATCGTCCTGGGCGAGGGGACGTACGAGCGCGCCGAGGACGTGCTGCGCGACTCCACCATCGCCATGGTGCGTGCCCGCGAGGCCGGCGAGGGCCACTACCAGGTGTTCGATCCCGCCATGCACGCCGAGGCCATCGCCCGGCTGCACCTGGAAACGGACCTGCGCCATGCCCTGCAGCGCGGCGAGCTGCGCGTGCACTACCAGCCCATCGTCAAGCTGGAGACCGGGCGCATCGCGGGGTTCGAGGCGCTGGCGCGGTGGGAGCACCCCACGCGCGGCATGATCCAGCCCGACGAGTTCGTGCCGCTGGCCGAGGAGACGGGGCTGATCCTGCCGCTGGGGCTGTGGGTGCTGGAGCAGGCGTGCACCACCCTGCGCACCCTGCAGGACCGGCCCGGCGGGGCGGGGATGCGGATGGCCGTGAACCTGTCGGCGCGGCAGTTCACGCAGCCGGACCTGGTGGACCGCGTGGCCGAGGTGGTGGCCCGCACGGGCATCGAGCCCGGGTCGCTGGAGCTGGAGATCACCGAAAGCACCATCCTGCAGCAGTCCGCGGCGGTGATGGGCATGCTTCACCGGCTGAAGGCGCTGGGGGTGCGGCTTCACGTGGACGACTTCGGCACCGGGTATTCGTCGCTCAGCTACCTCCACCGGCTGCCGCTGGACGCGCTGAAGATCGACCGCTCGTTCGTGACGGGGGCGGGCGACGACCCGCTGCAGATCGTGCGCACCATCGTGGCCATGGCGCAGGCGCTGGGGGTGGAGGTGGTGACGGAGGGCATCGAGAACCCGGGCGTGCTCAGCCAGATCCGCGCGCTGCGCTGCGAGTACGGGCAGGGCTACCTGTTCTCGCGCCCGGCCAGCGCCGACGAGGCCCAGGCCCTGCTGGACAGCGGGCTCAGCTGGTAGCGCCGGTCATGCGGGACGTTCCTGGGCCGGCGTCCGGTTCGTTTTCCTGAAACGCTCTTGTCACGCAACTGAAGGTGCGACATGGCGCAGTGGAAAACGCTGTTGGATGAAGCGATAGAGGAATTCGAGGATCGCGATTATCTCGCGAGCGAGTACAGGTTCGCGGCCCCTGCAACCAGCGAGGACATCGCTCGGCTGGAGAACACTTTCGGCTCAGGCTTGCACCCTGATCATCGTTCGATGTTGTTCGAGTTCAACGGGGTTGCTTATCGGGACAAGTACTGGGGACCAGGGTGGAATCCGCTGTACCTGAGCGTTCCACAAATCCTGGAGCAGCCGGAGCAGCTACGGGATTACTTCGGCGGCAGTGAGGGTCCCATTCCTGCCGTCGAGGAGTTCCACAACGTGGTGTTCTTTGCGCAGAAGAACGGCTTTGGGGTCGTTTACGCGCTCTGCTTGAGAGGTTTCGGCGACTTCACTGCCGGTCAGGTGCTCGCACTCGATCATGAGACTGGCGAGTTCGAGTTTGAGTGTGAGTCCCTCGCGGAGTTCGTAGCTGATCCCGCTAACTGCACGGTATAGGATCTTGGGATGTGATTGCTGAAGGGCGGACGTCTCCCGAAATAACCAAGAAGCCGGCGCGGGAGCCTCGCAGGTGTGGCACCAGAAGTGGCCGGCTCGTATCGAGCGGCTGGACACGACCGGCGCACCACGACGTGAGCGGGCGCGAAGTTCGCAACGCGAAGGGCGCGGGAGCTGATTCCCGCGCCCTTTTCGTTTCTCCTGCCTTCGATTGTTACCATGCCCGATCATCCGTCCGAGCGTTCCCGGTCCGCCGGCTCCGGGCCCTTCGAATACCGCGGCCGGTGGGCGCTGGTGACGGGCGCGTCGATGGGCATCGGCGAGGCGTTCGCGTGGGCGCTTGCGGCGCGCGGGATGAACCTGGTGCTCTGCGCGCGTTCCGCGGACCGGCTGCAGGCGCTGGGCGATGCGCTGCGGCGGGAGCACGGCATCGAGACGCAGGTGGTTGCCGCGGACCTGGCGGTGCCCGGGGCCGCGGCGCGGGCGTGGGAACAGGCTTCGGCCGAGCATCCAGTGCACCTGCTGGTGAACAACGCGGGCTTCGGGCTGCGCGGCCGCTTCCACGAGCTGCCGAGGGAGCGGCAGGCGGAGATGGTGTCGCTGAACTGCACGGCGCTGCTGGAGCTGGCGCACCTGGCCGTGGGGGAGATGCGGGAGCGCGGAGCGGGGGGCATCATCAACGTGGCCTCAATCGTCGCCTTTCAGCCCGTGCCCTCGATGGCGGCCTACGCGGCCACCAAGGCGTTCGTGCTGTCGCTCTCGGAGTCGCTGGCGGTGGAGAACCGGCAAGCCGGGGTGCGCGTGATGGCCCTGTGCCCCGGGCCCACGCCCAGCGGGTTCCAGGCGGTGGCCGGCACGCGCGTGTACGAGGGGCAGCCGGGCTACCTGACGCCCGAGCAGGTGGTCGCGGGGGGACTGGACGCGTTCGACGCGGACCGGGCTCACGTGGTTCCCGGCGCGGCGAACCGGGCGGCCACGCTGTTCGGGCGCCTGCTTCCGCTGGGCGTCGCCGCGCGGATTGCGTTGCGGGTGAACCAGCGGCACGGGTAGCGGCGGGGCTTCACCTGCCCGCCCGCGGCACCTGCCGGGAGCGCGCAATGTCATCCCGATGGAAGCGACCACACCGGACCGGCCCGAAGGCTGTACTCCGCAGCGACTGAGGGATCCGCCACCTATTACGCATCGAACGCTTCAGACCGCGGAAACACGGAGCCGTTCTGTTTCTCGTCAGCCCGAACGGCAACGACTCGACTCGTCCGGAGGAGAACCACGGTTCGTTTCGCGGAGTGTGTGGCGGATCCCTCAGTCGCTGCAGGCTACGGTGCAGGGGCGAGTGCATCGTGGCCGCTCCGTCGGGATGACAGGCGCGCTTCGGCAGTCCTGGTGCGCGTACCCTCCCCTTCAAACCATTTCGCCGGACCTCGCATCCAATCCTTTCGGATGCGGCGGCGGTGCGTTCCGCGGCGCGAATCCCCCAACTCGACAACAGGGAGACGGATGATGCGGTACGAAGCGATGGTTGCCGCGGCGGCGGCCGTGATGGGCTTTGTCGGCGCGACGCGTGATGGTGGCACCCCCGCGGTTCAGCAGGCTACGGAGTTCGGATCGATGGCGGTGGCGGGGCAGGAGGACTTCCGCTGGTCTGGCCGGCTGGCGCGCGGGCAGGAGATCGAGATCAACGGCATCGTCGGCAACGTGACCGCCGAGACGGCATCGGGCGACCAGGTGGAGGTCATCGGGCGGCGGCGTGGGCGGGGCGCGGCCGACGTGCGCATCGAGGCGGTGGAAACGCGGGACGGCATCACCATCTGCACCATCTATCCGCAGCGTAGTGGGCGCGGCAACGGCAGGCGCACGGACGTGGACGGAGACGGCCCGTGCCGCGGAAACAACGGGAACATCGACGGCGACGACGCGGCGATCGACTTCACCGTCCGCGTCCCTGCCGGCGTCAAGCTGGCCGCCAACACGGTGTCGGGCGACATCGTAGCCGAGGGGCTGCGCAGCCCCGTGGAGGCCGCGAGCGTGTCTGGCGACGTCCGCGTCTCCACCAGCGGCCCGGCGCGCGCTTCCACCGTCAGCGGCGAAGTCGTCGCGACCTTTGCGCAGACGGACAGCGACGAGATGGAGTTCAACAGCGTGAGCGGCGACGTCACCCTGCGCCTGGCCGGCAACGTGGGCGCCGAGGTGGAGGCCCAGACGCTTTCCGGCGAGATCCACAGCGACTTTCCGCTGCGCCGGGGCCACATGACCGACGACGATGATGATGACGACGACGATGACGATGACGGCGGCGTCCACGTCGACATCCGCATCGGGCAGAGCGCCCGGGGCACCATCGGCCGGGGCGGCGCGGAGCTGTCGGTGACCACCATCAGCGGCGACATCCGCCTGGAACGCGCGCGCTAACCGCCACGAAGGACGCGAAAGCCGGCAGATAGATCGAGGTACGGCGCGGGGCCGGGCACACGCCCGGCCCCGCGCCGTTTTCCATCCAGCGGATTGACTTGCGAGCCGCGGGAGCGCACGATTGAGGGAGCATCCATCCCCATCCACCACTCCCGAGGACGCATGATGCAGTACCGCACCTTGCTGGCGCTGTCGGCGCTGGCGGTGGCTCCCGCGGCCGTCCAGGCGCAGGCCGCCGACGCGCGCGTGGCCACCGCCGTCGACCGCCTGGCGCCCCGCATCACCGAGATCCGCCACGACCTGCACCAGAACCCCGAGCTCAGCAACCGCGAGACGCGCACGGCCGGCGTCGTCGCCGCCCACCTGCGCTCGCTGGGGCTGGAGGTGCGCACCGGCATCGCCCACACCGGCGTCGTCGGCATCCTTCGTGGCGGACGGCCTGGCCCCACCATCGCCGTCCGCGCCGACATGGACGCGCTGCCGGTGACGGAGGAGACGAACTACCCCTGGAAATCCACCGTCCGTACCGAGTACCTGGGCAACCAGGTGGGCGTGATGCACGCCTGCGGTCACGACGTGCACACCGCCGTGCAGATGGGCGTGGCCTCGGTGCTGGCGGGGATGCGCGCCGAGGTGCCGGGCACGGTCGTCTTCGTCTTTCAGCCCGCGGAAGAGGGCGCGCCTCCGGGCGAGCAGGGCGGCGCCAAGCTGATGCTGGATGAGGGCGTGTTCAACGGCGTGAGGCCCGAGGCCGTGTTTGGGCTTCACACCTTTGCGCAGATGGAGGTGGGCAAGGTGGGCTACACACCCGGCCCGGCGATGGCGGCGGCGGACCGCTTCATCATCCGCATCAAGGGGCGGCAGTCGCACGGGGCATCGCCGCACCTGGCGATCGATCCCATCGTCATGGCGTCGCAGGCGGTGCTGTCGCTGCAGACCATCCGCTCGCGCAACCTGTCGCCATTCACCCCCAGCGTGGTGACGGTGGGGCTGATCCGCGGCGGCGAGCGAAACAACATCATCCCCGAGCAGGTGGAGATGCACGGCACCGTCCGCACCTTCGACCCCGCGGTGCAGGACGAGGTGGAGCGGCGGATGCGCGAGATCCTGGACGGCGTGACGCGCGCGGGCGGCGGCTCGTACGAGCTGCAGTACGACCGCATCACCCCGGTGACGGTGAACAACCCAGACCTGGCGCGGCGGCTGCACCCCACGCTGGCGCGGCTGATGGGCGGGAGCAACGTGGTCGACGTGCCGCCCACGACGGGCGCCGAGGACTTCGCGTTCTTCGCGAACGTGGCGCCCACCTTCTTCTACCGCCTGGGCACCACGCCTCCGGGGCAGAAGAGCGGCGACCATCACACGCCCACCTTCATCGCCGACGACGCCGCCATCCCCATCGGCATGCGCACGATGACGGGCCTGGTGCTGGACTACCTGCGCACCGGCGCGGCCCAGTAATCCCCTGCATCCGCTGAACGATAAGCGCCCCCGCGAGTGGATCGCGGGGGCGCTCCTCGTTGGCGCCAGTCGTTACGCGAATTGCTTCGGGCGTGGCGCAGGGACCCCGGCCAGCATCCCGCGCGCACTGATGTCCTCGTCGACATCCGGCCAGCGAGCTACCTGGCCGTTGCCGATGATGCGGACGTTCGCGCGCTGCTCGCGAGTCGCTTCGGCGAGGCGCCAGGACCAGGCAAGCGGTACGCTGATCGTGCGCCCGTCCATCAAGTCCGCGATGATCTTGTCGTCGGTGACCCGGATTTCGCGAATCCGAGCGTCACTCTCCGTCGCAGCGCTCATGCTACGCCTCCTTGATGCGCCCGGCACTCTTCGATCACCCATGGGGCGCCGTTCAGTAGCTGTCCGGGAGCGAACTCGCGTCGAAATCCGAGTCACCTTCGTCACCCACGGCTGTGCATGCGGCACGAAGATCATCGCCGAACTCCAAGATCGCCTCGGCTACCAGAACATCCATCGCGCGATCTTCCTCCGGCGCTGAGCGGGCGAGCTTGATACTCAAGTACGCGATTGCTTCGAACGCGCCGAAGCGGTCCGTCAGCATCTCCAAGATGCGCGCAGGTGATGGCCTTGGCTGCATTCTCATCGGCATCTGCTCCTGATATCTACCATTTCGCCTTGCCCCTCGCGAGCCGACCGGGCTATCGTTGCCGATTGTTGCTCGGGAGGGCTTCCGGTGCTGAGACGGTATCTCTCACCCCAGCGTTGGCAGTATAGCCAACCTAACGTTAGTTGGCAATAGTGCCAACAGGAGTTCGTCGATGGCTGAAGGGAGCGGTAGCCGAGAAGAGGTGGCGCAAGCAGTCCAGGATGCGCTCCGGGATGCTCCTTTCAACCTGAGGGACCTTGCCGAAGAGATGGACGGGAGCTACGGAACCGTTCGAGAGTGGTCGCGGGGCGCGCGTACTCCGACAGATGCGAGCGTGGAACGCATTGCCGCGAGCCTGGAGGCCCGAGCAAAAACGCTTCTTCAGCTCGCGGATCGACTCCGCCAAACCGTTGCTCGAAGCAGCACCTGAGAGATCCTGCTTTGTGTCGGGATCGTGGTCACGAAAGTAGCGCCCCCGCGAGTGGATCGCGGGGGCGCTTGGACTTTCCTACGTCCGGGGGTTGCGAATACTGTCCAACATTAATCAGCTGGAGCGCTCGATCTGGACAACCGCGCCGAATCCAATAATGTGAGTGTACGCGTCGACATTCTCCAAGGATTGAGCCCGTGCGAAACACGATTCCCGTCTCCGAGGTCGCGCGGAACCTCACGGGCTACATCGACCGCGTGGATACTCGGGGCGAGTGCTTCGTTCTGATGCGCGATGGCAGGGCAGTCGCCGAACTCGGCCCAGTGCGCTCGGCCAGGCGACTCAGTGATCTGCCCGATCTACTCGCGTCCCTGCCGCGCCTCACTCCGGAGGAAGCTTCCGCGTTCGACGACGATCTTGCCGCTGCCCGTCACGACTGGTCGAATTCCACTACCTGAATTCCACAATCCCGCTTCTGCCGAACACTGCGCGCGGAACAAAAAGTGCACAGAGTAAACTTAAAGTAAACGGCATGAACGGATCGCCGTGAAGACGGCGGCGCGCGGGACTGGAGGTGGATGGATGAAGCGGCAACCATTGGATTCGTCGAGCCTGGCCAGCGCGGGATACGATCCCGGGCGGCAGGTGCTGGAGGTGGAGTTCCTGAATGGCGGCGTGTACGAATACGGCGACGTGCCCGAGGAGACGTACCACGCGCTGCTGGATGCGGACAGCAAGGGGCGCTACCTGAACGCCGAGATCAAGCCCCACCATCCTTGGCGGCGCCTGCAGGCTGCGCCCCGGCGCTGAGCGACAAAGCTTTCCCCGGAGCGCCCGCCCGGTTATCTTGTTGCGTCATCCGCACATCCCTGTACCCGTCGCAGGTGCCGGCCCTCCGCCGGCAGAGTATGACCGCATTCCGACCCTCTACGCCCCGCGGCATCAAGCCGCCCGGACTCGCCACCGCGATCATCGCGGCGGCGGTGCTCGCCGTTACCTCCGCCGTCGCCCTGGCTGGGCCGGGTGCGGAGCCGGACGAGGCCGCGGTCCGTCTGCCGGCGGCGCGCGCCATTCCCGTCAGCATCGACACGCTTTTGATCGGCGGGTTTGCGCGCGGAAGCTTTCGCGACGCGCTGCGCGTGATCGCCAGCGACCTGACGGATGCCGAGCGCGATATGGTGGGCCGCCACCTCGACAAGATCTTCGTCCCCGTGTTGCGCGAGCGAAAGCTGGAGACGGGCGGGCGGCTGAAGGTGGCGTACGAGCGGGTGAAGCGGCCGGACGGAAGCACGCGGTCCATCCAGGTGCTGGCGGCGCAGGCCGCGGTGGGCGGCGGGCTGCACACCGTTTTCCTGTACGAGACCGCCAAGACGCCGGGCTACTACGACGACGGCGGGCAGTCGCTGGACGCCACGCCCTGGTCGGGGCCGCTGGACGTGCTGCGGGTGACGTCGCCGTTCCGGATGAACCGCATGCACCCCATCCTGAACCGCATTCTCCCCCACACGGGCATCGACTACGCCGCCCGCTACGGCACGCCGGTGCGCGCCACGGCGGACGGAAGCGTGTCATTCGCGGCGGTTCGCGGCGGATACGGCAACATGGTGGAGGTTCAGCACCCGAACGGCTACACCACCCGCTACGCTCACCTCTCCGGCGTGGCGGTGCGCCCCTGGCAGCCGGTGCGGCAGGGGGACGTGGTTGGCTACGTGGGCGCGAGCGGCCTGGCGACGGGGGCGCACCTTCACTACGAAGTGCGTCGCAAGGGCCAGCCGGTGGATCCCAAGATCGCCACGCAGTTCCAGGGCGCCACCGAGCAGGTGGGGTACGATGCCCAGTGGCGGACGGAGCGGCGCGTGCTGGCCCGGCTTCTCGCGCGGACGCCGACGGTGGTGCGGCGGTAGCCGCGGGTAGCGACGGTACCGACTGCAGTGCCTCTCAGGCCCCGCGCTGGCTGCACGAGCGATAGACGTGCGCCCGGCGCGGCTCACCCGTAGACCCCTCCTGTAGAGAAACGATGCGTAAGCTTCTGATCCTGGTGGCGCTCGCCGGCCTCACCGGGTGCACTCCGCCCCTGTATATGAAATCCAACTTCCTGCAAAGCCCTGGACACTCGGACAAATCGCTTGGTGAAGGGGTCTGGGAGGTCAGTTTCAGGACCAAGGCGGGAATCAACCGTGATCACCTGCGCGAGATCGGTGCTTACTACCGTTCCGCGGAACTCGCGCGCGCCGCAGGGTTCCCGTTCTTTCAGGTCGTGCGCTACCAGGGGTGGGAGAAGACCGAGAGGTATCCCGGCACCCCTCCGGATATGGGTGTGACCACCGAGTACCTCATTCGGCTCACCATACGTGGTGTGCATACGCGGGACGCGGAACTGAAGTGTGAAAGCGAATCTCCCGCGCATTGTAAAACCTACACGACCGCGGAAGTGCTGCGCACGCTCGGGCCCAGCCTGCAGCAACCCACCGGCGAGCAAGGCGCGTCAACTTCCCCCTGATCGTGGGGGCGCGGGAGATAGAGAAAGCCCGGGCGCTGCTTGATGCGCGCCCGGGCTTTTCCGTGCTCTACGTCGTGACGGTGATGACCGTCGAACCGTGCTTACTCTCCGGCGCCCCGGCGAATGATCACGTTCTCGCGCCGGCTCGGGCGCAGCTCGCGGCGGAAGGTGCGCACTCCGCTGCCTTCCCACTGCAGGTTCAGCGTGTGGCGGCGGCCCTGGCGCACCACTTCGACCTCGGTGCTGCCGTTCTCGGAGCGCATCAGGGCGCGGCGAACGTCCTCGGGGTCGTTGACGCTCTGCCCGCCCGCGCGGACGATCACGTCGCCCGCCTCGAGCCCGGCGCGGGCCGCGGGGGTGTCGGAGCCCACGTCGATCACCAGCGCGCCCTCGCGGACGTTTCCGAAGTAGCGGCTCAGCCCCTCGTTCATCTCGGCCAGCTCGGCGCCGGCGGCCGAGCGGCGGCCCAGCTCCATCAGGAACGGCTGCGCGCCGGGCCCATCGAACGGCATGCCTCCGTGCACGCGCACCTCTTCGCGCAGGGGCATCATGCCTTCGCCCATGGGCGCGCCGATGATCTCGATGTTCGGCATGCGGCGCATCATCACCGGAAGGCTGTCGCCCAGGATGGTGATCAATGAATCCACGTGAAAGCGCAGCACCGTGGTGTCGATGTCCAGGAGCCGCGAGTGCAGGCTGTCGATGCGCAGCGCCATGGCCTCCAGAGGCAGGTGCTCGCTCAGCGAGTCCAGCTGGTGGAGCATGGCCCCGAACGGCACGTCGCTGGTGTCGCCGTTGATGATGATCCTCATGCGCTCGCGGGTGGGGCCGGCCATCTGCATCTGGCCGGGGCGCGGCGCGGCCACGATCACCACGTCCTGCTCCCCGCCGGCGTCGCGGCGAACGCGCAGCCGCACGGTGTCGCCGGCCTGCAGGCGCCGCGGGAGGACGTCGAAGGTCCGGCCGGTGGCGGCTTGGCCGTTCAGGCGCACCACCACGTCGCCCTCGCGCACGCCGGCGCGCGCGGCGGGAGAGCCCGGCCGCACCTCCATGATGCGCACGGCGTCGTCGCCGTCCTTCACGTCGAACACCACGCCGATCATCCCCGGACGGCGTCCGTGGGCGGTCGTGTCTTCCTGCGCCCGCGCGGTGGCGGGAAGGGCAAGCGCCGCGGCCAGCAGCGGCAGGATCAGGTTGCGGTACTTCATCGTTCGTATCTCCGTCAGGTCTTGCTTCGCGAAAGCCTCAGAACCAGGCGGTCTGGGCGTCTTGTTCCAGCTCACGGCGCAGGCGGCTGCGCTCGGCCGTCGCCGCGAGGTGGTATCCGTTGATCACCGGGTCGCCGGGCGCATGCTCCAGCGCCTCGGCCGTCAGCGTCACCAGCCGGTCGAGCGCGGCGAGGCGCGTTTCCGGCGGGTTGCCGCTGTTGGGATCTGCGATCGCCGCGTAGCGCTGCAGCGCGCCCACGTACGCCGCCTGGGCCTGCAGCAGCTGGCGGGCGGCGTCTTCGGCCTGGCGCGGGGTCACCCGCACCGGCGCGGGGCGCGGCGTCGGGTTACGGGGGCGCATGGCGGAGGGCGTGTCCACCGCGGCGCGCGCGGTGCTCGCCAGGCGCACGGACGAGCGCGGCGCCTCTTCCGGCGTGGTGCCGCCCATGAGGCCGGCGAACGACGATTCGGCCGGCGTTCCCGCCAGCGTTTCCGCCGCGGCGGGCGTCGGAGCCGGCGCCGTGGCGACGGCCGCCATCTGCCGCGACGTGCGTGCATTCCACAGCGCCGCGCCCGCCGTGCCGCCCAGCAGGAACAGGGCGAGCGACGCGGCGGCGCGCAGTCCGTGCGTGCGGATCCACCGGGGGCGCAGCGGCGTCACGGTGGCGCCGCGGATCAGTCCCTCGGCCCGCAGGCGGGCCTCCAGGTCGTCCCACGCGCCGGGCGCCGGTCCGTCCCCGGCCAGCGAGGCCAAGGCTTGGGTCTGGTCGCGCATCTCCGACAGCTCGCGCCGGCACACCAGGCATTCGCGCAGGTGCGCGGCCTCGGCGGGCTCGGGTGCCTCGTCCACCAGGCGGGCGAGGTCTTCGGGGTTCAGGTGCCACATGCGGCCATCTCCTCCTCCGCGGGTTCATCGGCCGGCAGCGGGCTGAGCAGCTTGCGCATCCGCGCGCGGGCCTTGAACAACTGGCTCTTGCAGGTTCCGGGGTTCACACCCAGCATCTCGCCGATCTCCTCATGCGTGTAGCCTTCCACGTCGTGAAGAACGAGCACCTTTCGCATCCCGTCGGGCAGGCGCTCCATGGCACGCTCCAGCTTGTGCCGCAGCAGCGCGTTCTCGGCGGTGGGGCGCACGGAAAAATCGTCATCCACCATCGCGGTCTCCCGCCCCGCCTTGCGCAGCCGGCTGCGGCGTCCGTGAAGGGCGCTGTTGACGGCGATGCGGTGAAGCCACGTGGTGAAGCGCGACTCGCCGCGAAAGGTGGGAAGCGCGCGGATGGCGCGCACCCAGGCTTCCTGGGCCCAGTCTTCGGCGAGGGCTTCGTCGTGGCCCGCCAGGCGCTTGACCACGGCGTACACCCGCTGCGCGTGCCGCTGATACAGCTCGCGGATCGCGGCCCCGTCGCCGTGCTTGGCCTGGTGGATCAGGTGGATGTCGGTTTCTTCCATGGTCCGCTCGAGGGGTCCGGACATGATTGATGCCGGGGCATCGCGGAAGGTTGCCTCGCGCCGCGTGGGCGGTGGAGGCAGGGGGAGGATGGAGGGAACTCCAATCTAACCAATCCGGCGGATGATGTCGGCACCGGGGCCGATACCCTTCCGCCGCCGCGCGCATTATCCTTCCACAGCCGCCACAGCGCCACCCCCGCGTGCCGCCGCTCATCATCCGCTCACAATCGCCTAACTCGCGCCCTAACTTTCGCACTTTCGCACTGACGCACTAACGCACTCACGCACTTTCTTGTTGATCCCACGCATCCTCCTAGCCGACTGCGACTCGTACTTCGTCCGCTGCGCCATGCTGGCGGACCCGGAAGGCGCGGGGCGTTCGGAACTGGTGCTCGTGGGCGGCAGTGCCACCGGGCGTGGAGTGGTGACGTCGGCCTCGTACGCGGCGCGCAAGTTCGGCGTGCACGCGGGAATGCCCATGGCCACGGCCATCCGGCTCTGCCCGCGAGGCGTCGTGGTCCCCGTTCCCGGCGAGATGGTGAACCGCAAGCACAAGGAGGTGCGCGCGGTGCTCGACGAGTTTTCGCCCGTGGTGGAGGCGGCCAGCGTGGACGAGTTCTACCTGGACCTCACGGGCACCGAGCTGCTGTACCACGGCGAGCCGCTGGAGGAAACCTGCCGCCGCATGCAGCAGGCGGTGATGGACCGCACGGGCATCAGCATCTCCATCGGCGGGGCGACGGGGCGCACGCTGGCCAAGATGGCGGCCTCGGTGAACAAGCCGTTCGGCGTGCACATCGTTCCGCCGGGGGGCGAGGCCGCGTTCATGAGCCGCTTCGCCCTCTCCGACATCCCCGGCGTGGGCCCCGCGCTGGCCGAGGCGCTGCGGCGTCGGGGCGCCACGCAGGTGAGCGACATCGCACCGCTGGACCTGGCGACGCTGACGTCGTGGGTGGGCGACTCGCGGGCGCAGTGGCTGTACCATCTGGCGCGCGGGGAGGATTTCGGGGGCGTGGCCCCGCGGCGTCCGCAGAAATCCATCTCGCACGAGCGAACGTTTCCGATCGACATCTCCGACCCGGAAGAGCTGGAAACGCGGCTGATGATGCTGGCGGTGGAGACGGGCGCCTCGCTGCGGGCGGACGGGCTGCGGGCGCGCACGGTGACCGTTCGCCTTCGCTACGCGGACTTCACCGACCGCTCCGCCAGCCGCACCGCGCCGGACGCCATCGAATCGGACCGCGCGATCTTCACCATCGCGCGCGAGCTGCTGCGCGAGCTGCTGGCCAAGCGGGCGGGCGCGGCGCGGCTGCTGGGCGTGGGCGTCTCGAAGCTGACGGGCGACGAGGAGCGGGAACCGGCGCTCTTCGCGGACACACCGGGCGGTCCGGAAACGGCGCGCGACCGCAAGCTGGCGGAGGCGACGGACCGGGTGACTGGCAAGTACGGCAAGGGCGCGCTGGTGCCCGCGCGCATCGCCCACCGCGACCCCAAGGACCGCCACCGAGGCCGCGGCGGTTCGGTGGAGGAGTAGAGGCGGGCGGCGGCCGCGGAGCGTGTCATCCTGAGGCCAAGCCACACCGCACTCGCACTAACACCATATCGCGCGGGCCGAAGGATCTAGCAGAGGACACGTACAAGCCAGGGCGCGGCAGCGGTCACCAGACACGAGGCCTCGGCTGCCGTGGGCCCTCACCCGTCCTCGCTTATGCTCGTCCACCCTCTCCCACAAACAGCGTGGGAGAGGGGGTACACTTCGGGATCGGGTGCGTCGGGCGAGGTTCGGTGCACGGGCCGGGGCCCCCCATCCCCAGCCCTTCCCCCGCAAACCGCGCGGGGGAAGGGAGCCAGTCCGGCGCGCCAGGCCAGCCGGAGCGCGATTCAGGTCTCCCCCTCCCCTGCGAAGCGGGGGACGGGGGCCGGGGGGAGGGGGCTCCCGAGGCATGCGCCCGCAGCCCGTCGAACCCCGATCGAAGTGCTCCTCTCTCCCGCGCAGTTTGCGGGGGAGAGGCCGGGAGAGGGGGCTCCCGCGGCATGCACCGGCCCCGTCGCACCCGGTCCGAAGTTCTCCCCTCTCCCGGCGCAGTTTGCCGGGGGAGGGGCCTGCCGAGGCGAGCACCGGCCCTGGTCGTCCCCCGACCAAGTTCTCCCCCGCCCCTGCGGCGTCCTCAGCCCACCACGAGCATGATCCCGCGCAGCCGCTTGGGATGTCCGTCCATCGGCGGCACCACGCGCACCACGTCGCGAAGCCGGATCACGCGTCCGTCCGCCGTCCGCGCGCGGTACTCGAAGTCGTGGTCGCGGTCGCACGCCGTTTCGCTCGCGCAGTACGTCACCGACTCGTCGCGGTCGTCGTGGTGAAGGACCACGTCGGCCCAGAACGTCGGCTCGTCTACCCACCGCCGCGCCGGGTAGCCCACGATCTCCTCCGCCGACTGGCTGACGTGCGAGAACACGAAGGTCTTCGCGTCGCACTCCCACACGATGGCCTGGTAGTCGGGGATCAGCTCGGCGGCGCGCTCGTCCAGCAGGAACATGGGATCGGTGTTCTCGCCGAACACGCCTTCCAGGCGCTGGTCGAGCGAAAGGGCCGGGATATCGATGATGGACATGAGGCGTTTCCTTTGTGTGTGGAGTCTCGTTCCCGGTCACAACCTGCGAGAACAGAATACTCTTCTCCCCATCCGGAATCATGGGTAAACCGACCCGGGCAGCCGCGCTGACACTGGATGGACGGGCGACGGACGACGAAACGGCGGCGCGGAGGATGTCCTCCGCGCCGCCGTGTCGTACTCAGAGCCCGTCGCTGCTCAGGGGTGCCAGGTGATCCCCAGCTGTAGTCGCGAGTGGCTGAATCCCAGGCCTTCGTCGTACTCGTGCTTCTCCCCGTCCACCTCGAACCCGGTGAAGCTGCCGGCCGTAACCAGCAGGCCGGCGTCGATGGCCACCCTGGACGAGGTGAAGTACTGCAGCCCGCCACCGATGGTGATGCCGCCCCCGGAGGTGACGATCCCGGCGTCGTCCGGCCGCGGGCTTTCCGCCACGCCGGTGATGCCGCTGGCCAGGTACGGCCGCAGCGGCGAGTGCTCGTCCAGGAAGCTGGCGCGCAGGGCGATGTCGATCGTCAGCTGGTCGTAGCTGCCGGTGGCCCCGCCGTCGGCCATCACCGGGCCCGGGTACTTCACCCGGCCGCCGTCCGCGCTCAGCAGCAGGGCCAGGCGATCGGAGAAGCCGTAGCCGACCGCTACGCCCAGCGCGCCGCCGCGGCGCATCTCGGCATCCTGGCCGGCGCCCCCGGTGGCGGTGCCGGCGACGTGCACGTTCACCATCCAGCCGCGGGTGTCGGACGTCTGGGCGTGGGCCGTGGACGACACGAGCACCGCGCCGGCGGCGGCGAGAAGTGCTTTGCGCATGGGAGAGTTCGTGGAAGAGGTCCGTGATGCGAAACGAGCCGGGAGCCCTCGTCAGGCCCCCGGCTCGCCTCCCATCGCAAGACTACGGGTGAAAGGTCACGCCCAGCTGCAGGCGTGCCGTGGTGAACTTGACATCCTCGTCGATCTCGGAGGACTCGTCGCCCAACTGGATCTGGTTGAACTTGCCGAAGCTGCCCTGCAGGCCCGCGTCCAGCGCGAAGCGGGGCGAGAAGAAGTACTGGAGGCCGCCGCCGAGGGTGAAGCCCGCGCCGCTGATGGTGACGTTCTCGTCCGCATCTTCGCTGGTGGTGCCTTCGGCGACGCCCGAGAACGCCGCGTTCACGTACGGGCGGAGAGCCGACGCCGTGCTGCCGAAGTTCAGCCGGCCACCGATGTCGAAGTGCGCCAGCGCGAGGTCTTCAGCGTCCTCGTCCGCGTCATCGTCGTCGGAGCTGACGCTCGCCGCATCGAGGTTGATCACGAGGGCGAAGGTTTCCCCAAATCCGTAGCCGAGCCCCAGCCCCAGCCCGCCGCCGGTCTCACGTTCCGATTCCATATCCTCCAAGGTCGTCTCGATGGAGTTTCCGGCAACGTGCAGGTTCAGCAGGAACCCGGAGTTCTTGGAGACCTGCGCGTCCAGGCCGCCCGCGGAGAGCATGGTGCCCGCGAAAAGGGCGGAGGCGATCAGTGTGCGCTTCATGATGTGTTTTCTGTTCCTGTGAGAAAGCGAATGGGGGTGGATGGTCCCGCGCCCCGGAATGGCACCCCCGATGCCGCTCCGGAGATTGTTTGCGAAAAACGACTTACGTGAAAAAACATGCCGCGCGGGTGTGCCCGATTGCGGACACACGCCGATGGGGCAGGAGGACAGCGGATGACGGATTGGGCTTGGAAGAGCCTGGCTGTGATCGGGTCCGATGCTCACGACGGTCGCCTGCGGGCAGGGATGATAGCCCACAAACACCGGTTTCCGCCAGATGCCGGCACCAGCTTCCGGACACACGGGAGCCTTGGAACAAGCCGCTGCTACGGGAGCGCTTCGAGATCGCGCAAAAGCTTGTCGAGCGACGGGCAGCGCAGGCGTGCTTCGTCGATGTCGAGTGCAGCCATCAGCGCGGGCTGATCGTCGGTGTCCAGGTAGGACCGGCCGGCCATGAGCGCTTCCAGGCGCTCTTTCGCGCCCCTCGGCTGCTCCGGGTCGCCGTCGTAGGAGGCATCGTCGCCAATTCCACGATGACCCCGCAGCGACCCGACCCCGCCCAGGAACCATGCCTCGAACTCGCGCACGGCGAAAACGACGGAGACGGGCAGGGGGCTGACCGCCCTGGCCCGCTGCAGAAGCGCCGGAGCAAGCGCGGCGGGGCAGTCGTCGTCTGCATCGAGCAGCACCAGCACGGCGGTGGCGCCTGTACGGTCCATCGTCGCGAGTTCGATGGCGCGCTCCAGTTCGCCCGGCTTCACGACCTTGTTGCGCTTGACGCGAAACGGGCGAACGCACGGAATCCCCAGCCTGCGCAGCAGGACGGGAACGGACTCGGTCTCGGCGTGCCCTTCGACGATCGGCAGTACGGCCATCGCCTCAGCCCGCGGTTCCCGCCGGGTCGATCTCGGGCGCGGAACTCGGGTGGGATGGATCGATCTCCGGGTTCAGCTCGTCCATCCGCAAAAGCTCGCCCGGCGAATACAGGTTCTGCCGGACCGCGGTTCGTGAAGCGCTGGAGATGGGCGTGATCACCGTCCGGCCGCTCGGCTTCGACACCACGCGCAGCATGTCGTCGGTGATTTCCTTGTTGTCCAGCACGTCCGGGCTGTGCGTGGTGATCACGACCTGCGAGCGCTTCGCGGCATCCATCAGCACGGAAACGATGACGTCGGCGGCGGCGGGGTGGATCGTCGCTTCGGGCTCCTCTACGAGCAGCACCGTCGGTGTGGCGGGCTGATACACGGCGAGCAGCATCCCCAGCATTCGCAACGTTCCGTCCGACGCGGTCGAGGCGTCCAGCAGCATTGCTCCGGGCCCCCGGTCCGTCGCCTCTACGAACATCACGAACTCCCGCGACCCGATCGTCTCTACCAGGACCTGCTCCAGGCCGGGCACGACACTTCGAAGAACGCCCTCGATCCGCGCGTGCCGGTCGCTGAAGCGTTCCGTGAGCACGCGGACGACGGATGAGGCGTTCCGGCCGTGGCTCTCCAGTTCCAGCCCCGGCTCCGGCGCACGCGGTTCCCTGAGGTCATCCGGGTGGATCGCGTACATGCGGACGCCCGTGAGAAAGCTGTACACCGGCTGGAACTCCGGTGTGACCGATGCGGCGTACAGCATCAGTCGCCCGGGCTCCACGAGGGGCCGGATTCCGGGAATGCGCTTCGTGAACCTGCCCCGCTCCAGCTCGAAGGCGTGCTTTTCCTCCCCCGCTTCCCGGATCGTGCAGTACTCGCGGATGATCTCCGGGGTCTTGTTCCAGTCGGAAGCGATGCTGAATCCGTACTCAGCCGCGGTGGACGGATCGAGGTCGATCACGAATGCGAACTCGAGATCCTCCCGTCCGCCGGCGCGGATGTGCCGCGCCACCTGCGTGACGCCGCCGCGCTTGCGGAACGCGGCTTCGATGGAGGTGGAGAGGCACTCCTGCACGAAGGCGAGCGCGTCGACGAAGTTGCTCTTCCCGGACCCGTTCGCGCCCACCAGCACCGTCATGCCGGACAGGCTCACGACGGCCTGTTCGATGCTCTTGTAGTTGCCGATGCGGACTTCCCGGAGTCTCGGGATCACGATCCTGGCGGGCAGGGGGAGAGGGACTGGCCGGATCAATCTATCGGCGCTGGCGCCGCTGAGCGACCGTGACGGGCGCGGCCGCTCGGACGGGCGCCTACGCGTCCTGTAGGGGCATCGGCCGCGGGTGCGTCATGCCTTCGGGGGTCATGATCTCGGCCAGGCGCGCCTCGGGGAGCCAGCCTTTCTCGCGCACCAGCTCGAACACCCCGCGCCCCGTGGCCATGGCCTCCAGCGCCAGCTCGCTGGAGCGCTCGTAGCCGATGTAGGGCACCAGCGCCGTCACCAGGCCGATGGAGTTCTCCACCATGGCGCGCAGACGGTCGACGTTGGCGGTGATCCCCAGCACACACCGCCCGCGCAGCACCACGGCGCCGCGCACCAGCATGTCGATGGACTGGAACAGGTTGAAGCCGATCACCGGCTCGAACACGTTCAGCTGCAGCTGCCCCGCCTCGGCCGCCATGGTGATGGTCAGGTCGTTCCCCACCACCTGGAAGCACACCATGTTCACCACTTCGGGGATCACCGGGTTCACCTTCCCCGGCATGATGGACGACCCCGGCTGCATGGGCGGCAGGTTGATCTCGCCCAGCCCGGCCCGCGGCCCCGACGAGAGCAGGCGCAGGTCGTTGCAGATCTTGCTGAGCTTTACGGCCACCCGCTTGAGGATGCCGGACAGCTGCACGAAGGCGCCCGTGTCGGAGGTGGCCTCGATCAGGTCGGGCGCGGTGACCAGCTCCAGCCCCGTGACCTCGCACAGCCGCTGGCACACCACGCCGGCGTAGCGCGGGTCGGTGTTGATGCCCGTGCCGATGGCCGTGGCGCCCATGTTGGTTTCGCGGATCAGCGCGGCGGCCTCGCGCAGCCGGTCCATGTCTTCGCCGATGGTGACGCCGAAGGCGTTGAACTCCTGCCCCAGCGTCATGGGCACGGCGTCCTGCAGCTGCGTGCGCCCCATCTTCAGCACGTGGCCGAACTCGGCTCCCTTCTGGTGGAACGCGTCCTTCAGCTCGCCCAGGGCGCGCACCAGGTCTTCGATGGCCCAGTTGGCGGCGATCTTGAGCGCGGTGGGATAGACGTCGTTGGTCGACTGGCTGAGATTCACGTGGTTGTTGGGGTGCACCACGTCGTAGTCGCCCTTGCGCCGGCCCAGGATTTCCTGCGCGCGGTTGGCGATCACCTCGTTGGCGTTCATGTTGGTGGAGGTGCCGGCGCCCCCCTGCACCACGTCGACCACGAACTGCTCGTGAAGCTTGCCGTCGCGGATCTCGCGGCTGGCCGCGATGATGGCATCGGCCACCTCGTCGGTCAGCAGCCCCAGGTCGCGGTTGGCCATGGCCGCCGCTTCCTTGATGGCGGCCAGCGCGTTGATCAGGTACGGGTACTGGCCGATGGTGATGCCGGTGATGGGAAAGTTCTCGGTGGCCCGCAGCGTCTGCACGCCGTAGTACAGGTCTACCGACAGCTGCCGCTCGCCCAGCAGGTCGTGCTCGGTCCTCGTCTCCCCCGACAGGTACCCCGAACCGCGGCGGTTGACCAGGTGGTTGGCGTATCGCAGGCGTGACGAAATCACCCGCGCGGCCACCATCACGAGCTTGCCGCCCAGCCGGGGGTTCCGCTCCACCAGTTCCATCAGGGCCGAGCGGGGGATCTCAACGAGCTCCACGTCCTCGCTCACCAGCCCGCTGGTGGAGTGGGGATAGTCGTCCAGCAGGCTTCCCTCGCCGTACGACTCGCCCGCCCCCAGCACGTGAAGCACGCGCGGCGCGCCCTGGAACCCCTTGCCGATCTGCACCCGCCCGCGCACGACGATGCCGAAGGCGCGGCGCGGCTGGCTTTCGCGGAACAGGTATCCGCCCGCCGGGCACTGCTTCACCTGGGCCAGCTCGGCCAGCGCGCGCACCTCGGCGTCGTCAAGGTCGCGGAACTCGGAGTGGGCCCGCAGCACGCCGAACACGGTATCGTCCATCGTCGTCAGCACCAGCCGGCCGGGGCCGGAAAAGGGTCGTGCACAAGGCCGCCGCACCGGTCGCGGCGGGAAACCGGCAACGTAGCCGGAGGGCGCTTCCGGATCAAGCTCCGTCGCGGATGGAGGAACGCCGCAACCCGTTGGCTGGAACGGACATTGCACCCGTACGGCGCCTCAGGTCGGCGGCCCGCGAGGGCCGGAATTCCCGATAACGCAGGAGGCGACGATGGCGAACTGGGACCGCAGCGACGAGTATGGAAACCGTGGCATGGGCGGGCACCGTGACGGCGGCTTCTTCGACCGGGCGGGGAACGCCCTGCGGCGCGCCTTCCAGGGCCAGGACGTGCACCAGGCCGGGATGAGCGACCACATGCGCCAGGACTACGAGAACCGCTCGACGATGGACGCCGGCGGCAACTACGGCGGCACCCACCGCGGCGGGGGCGGCCGCAACTACACCAGCGGCGCCAACGCGTGGACGGACGGCGCCTGGACGGCTGACGCCGCCGACCGCCTGGACCGCGACGTGGACCTGGGCGGCAACCGCGGCAGCGACACCAGTCCCTTCCACGCCGGCTGGTACGGGCCGCAGGGCCATGGCGGCGGGCGCGACATGGGCCGCGGCTACGACTCCGGCTACCAGGGCGGCGGGATGAACCAGGGCGGCCTGGGGCGCGACCGCGGGTGGAACCTGGGCAGCGGCGACGCCGAATGGGGCCACAACTGGGGCTCGGGGCGGATGGGCCACGGCGCCGGAAACGGCTACATGGGCGGGGGAATGGACCGCGGCCGTGCGATGGGCGGGCACGACCAGGGCGGCGGCTGGATGGACCGCGCCCAGAACGCCGTCCGCCGCGGGTGGGACCAGGTGGAGAACGCGTTCGATGGTGACGACGCCCGGCCCGGCTACGGCGCGCGGGGCGGCTACGGCCGCGACTTCGGCGGGCGGGGGATGATGGGCGGCTCCGCCGGCGGGATGCGCCCGGGCGGCGACATGAACCGTGGGGCCGGCTGGAACGCCGGCCGAGGCCGGGGCCAGTACGACAACGGGTACCAGGGCGCCAGCGGGGCCGGCGGCATCGGCAACGAGCCGTACTACGGCAACATGAATGGCGACCAGTACGACCGGGGCTACCGCGGCTACGGCCGCGGCCGCGACGGGTACTGATCGCCCGCAGGCTGCCGCACGGCACCCCGGCCCCGCTCCCGAAATTCGGGGGCGGGGCCGGGTTGTTGGGGGGATGCGGGGGGGGCGGCGCTGTCACAGGGGTCGGCGCAGGCCCAAGGGTGGCCCCTCCCCCGGCCCCTCCCCGCACAAACTACGTGCGGAGAGGGGAGAATTCGATCGCGTGAGAGCGGGGATTGGTGCATGCCTCGGGAGCCCCCCATCCCCAGCCCTTCCCCCGCAAACTGCCGCGGGGGAAGGGAGCCAGTCCGGTGCGCTTCGGTGGGCCTGTCGCACTCGACTCCGCTTGCAGTCCGCGAAGGCGGACTTTGGGCCGTCGTTGCCGCGAATTCATTCGCCCCAGCAGGGCCGAGGCCTCGGCTTCGGTGACAGAGCCGGTCGCCGCGCCGGCCTTGGACGCACTGCCCCCGGTCTGGTGTGTACTCCCTCGCCCACGCTGTTCGTGGGAGAGGGTGGACGAGCATAAGCGAGGACGGGCGCCGGGCCCCACGGCAGCCGAGGCCTCTGCTACGGTGACCGCTGCCGCGCCCGGGCTGGTACGTATCCGCGGCTAGATCCTTCGCCCCGCGTGGCTTGTCGTACGGGATAATGCGGTGCGCCTGGGGCTCAGGATGACACGCTTTCGTGTTCGCGACAGCTTCGGTGACGCGCCACACTGGCTCCCTTCCCCCGCGCAGTTTGCGGGGGAAGGGCTGGGGATGGGGGGCGCCTACCCGAGCACCAGACCAACCCCGCGCACCCGACTCTGGTGTGTACCCCCTCTCCCACGCTGTTTGTGGGAGAGGGTGGCACGCGTGTCAGCGCGGCCGGGTGAGGGCCCCCGCGGACTTGCCGAAGCACACCCTGCGCACCCAACATCCCGCCGCGCGCGATCCCTGTCCGCGCGCCCGAGCACCGCATCCGATCCGCCGATGACCACTGCCGCTGACGAACTGCGCTCCGAACTGCTGTCCCGCATCCGCATGGGGCCGGGCACCGCCATGGACGACGGCGAGTTCGACCGGCTGGCGCGCGCGGTGTTCGCCCACCAGTACGCGTGCAACCAGCCCTACCGCCTGTTCTGCGATCGGCGGGGCGCCTCTCCGGATTCCATCGCGCACTGGGGCGAGATCCCCGCGGTGCCCACGGACGCGTTCAAGGCCGCGGCGCTCGTCTGCGGCGACGCGGGTGCGGAGATGGCCGCCGTCTTCCGCACCAGCGGCACCACGGCCGGGCCGGAGCGGCGGGGAACGCACCACGTGCCCGACCTGGCCCTGTACGATGCCGCGCTGCGGGCGGGCTTCGCCGCGCACCTGCTGCCGGACGGCGCCCGCCCACGGGTAATCTCGCTCGTCCCGCCACCGTCCGCGCTGCCCGACTCGTCGCTTTCGCACATGGCGGGTGCGGTGATGGCGGATTTCGGCGGGGAGGGCAGCGGATGGTTCGTGTCCCCGGACGGCGGCATCGACCACCAGGGGCTCGGTGACGCACTGTGTGCCGCGGAGAGGGATGGCGAGCCGGTGTGCATCCTGGGGACGGCCTTCGCGTTCGTGCACTGGCTGGATGCGCTGCGCGAGGCCGGCGTGCGCCACCGTCTGCCAGCGGGGTCGCGGCTGATGGACACGGGGGGATTCAAGGGGCGCTCGCGAGAGGTGACGCGCGAGGAGCTGTACGCCGGGTTCGACGAGCTGCTGGGGGTTCCGTTCGCCTGGTGCGTGAACGAGTACGGGATGACGGAGATGAGCTCGCAGTTCTACGACGGCGTCGCGGGGTCGGCGCTCCCGCCTTCGCGGCGGCTGCACATGGGCCCCGCGTGGGTTCGGACGCAGGCGACCGATCCCGAGACGCTGAAGCCGCTTCCGCACGGCGAGACGGGCGTGCTGCGCCACGTGGACCTGGCCAACCTCCACTCCGTCGCCGCCATCCAGACGGCGGACCTGGGCATCACCTCGCCGGAAGGCATCCGCGTGCTGGGCCGCGCCCGGGGGGCGGAGGCGCGTGGCTGCTCCATCGCCATGGACGACCTGCTTTCCGACATCGGCCGCTGACTCAGGCGACCGACACGCGCTCCCGCCGGCCGCGGATCAGCCGCGCGAGCAGGAGGAAGACGGCGAAGAAGCCGGTGGCCATCGCCGTCTGCGCCGCCAGCAGCATCAGCGACTCCGGGCTCAGGACGTTCAGCGCCGTGTCGGCCATCCCGTCCCCCTCCACCGGCACCTTGGGGAAGAGCTTGCCGATGGAGTACGGCCGCTGCCCCGAGAACGGCCATCCCAGCATCAGGTTGGTGGGCCCGCTTTCGTCCAGCAGGTCCGCCACCAGGTGCGAGGCGTAGCCCACGCCGAACACCGCGGCCCACCGCCCCCCGCCGACGGCGTACCCGATCAGCGCCCACACCACCACCGCCGACAGGCTGTGGGTGAACGTGCCGTGGTACGAGCCGCCCTTGCCCAGCAGAATCCCCAGCACGATGTCCACGTCCGGCAGCGCCGCCATCCCCGCGCCGACCGCCCAAGCCTGCCAGCGGGGCAGGGGGTCGCGCATTCCGGAGCGGGCGACCTCCGCCAGGCCGGCGCCGATCAGCATGTGTGCGGGAGGAAACGGCATCGATCTCCAGGTACGGTGGTGCGGTGGACGCTTCGGGACGACGGACGGCGTCACGGCAAGGCAGGAGTCGTTCCGGCGCCCCACCTTGCCAGGAGGCGGGTATCCGGGCGAGATTGGGCGCCTTCATCCACCGAGATGCACGGATCCTCCGCGAGAATGAGCAGGACCTCCAGCCGCCGGCCCGTTGGGCCCAACACGCCCAGCGTGACCCCCGTCTTTCCGTTGATCCTGCTGGAAACCATGCGCGACATGGACCGGCCCGAGGAGCTGCTGGAAGGCGAAGACCTGGCCGCCAGCATGCCCCGCCGCCTGGGGCTGAGCGACGTGGTGTACCTGCAGATCCACAAGTTCCGCGAAGAAACGCGCAAGAAGAGCCTGCAGAGCAGCGCCACCGTCGAAGACCTGATCCGGCTGGTGATCCGCCGGCCGGACTGCGACGAGATCTTCGAAGAGGCGGGGCGCCGCGTGGCGCGCCGCGCGTGGGAGGAAAAGTCGGGGGCCTCGCGGCGCTGGGCGCGCCTGCTCCCCTCGGGAATGAAGATGCGCGCCGCCGCCCGCGCCGCGCGCCGGGTGATCGGGCAGCTGGCGGGCACGGCGCAGCTGCAGGTGCAGCCCCGGCCCTTCACCGTTCGCCTGCGCGGTGCCCTCACCAGCAACGCCGACCCCGGCGGCGCCGCCTGCGCCTTCTACACCGGCGTGGTCAGCGAGCTGATGTCGCAGTACGGCGCCCGGCCGCACAACGCCAAGCACGTGGCCTGCACCGCGCGCGGCGCGGACGCCTGCGAGTGGAACGTGTTCGTCGCCGGCTGACGCCTCACTCTTCGTCGGGCCCGCAGATCTCGTCCAGCTCTTCCACCCCCGCCGCGCGGAAGAGCTTCCGCCGGATGCGGCGGTCGAACAGGGCCCACTTCATGGCCTGCTGGTTCGGATCGTCCTCGTCGCCCTTCAGGAACCCCACGTCGATCTCGAACCCGCCCGCACGGCTGCGCCCGCCGCCGTACGGGCGGCCGCGCAGGTCTTCGCCCAGGGCGCGCTTCAGGAACTCGTCCACGTGCAGCGTGGGCCGGTGCGTCCGCAGGCTTCCCGACACCACCTCGCGCCCGTCCTCTTCCGCCAGCAGCCCGAAGACCACGGAGGTGTGCACGTTCTCCTCCGTCAGCAGGAAGTCGGCGGCCACGGGAATGGAGTCGCGCTCGGCCCACCGCACGTAGCCCACCCCCGCCACCGAAAAGCCGTTGCGCACCACGCGGTTGTGCAGCGCCTGCTCGATCACCGACAGCGTGGCGTGCGACTTCTGCACGCACAGCACTTCTTCCAGCAGGTCCGGGTCGATGAAGGGCGCCAGGTGTGCCGCCGCGCGGTACTCGGGCGCCCGCGCGTGCACGAAGCCGTCGGTTTCGCTGTGCAGGCCGTGCATCAGCGCCGTGGCCAGGCGGGTGTGGTGCTCGTTGTTCCGTTCCAGCGTCAGCAGCTCGCCGCTGGACAGGTACTCCACGAACATGGTGGCCGCGGCGCCCATCGGCCGCACGTCGGAAAAGATGGGGTCCAGCACGTCATCGGGGTCGTGGTGGTCCACCACCGCCAGCGTGGGCACGCCCGCTTCCTTCAGCCGGTCCGTCAGGTGGGTGGTGGAGCCCTGGTTGTCGACGAACACGGCGGCGGCGTACGTCTCCAGGTCCATCTCGGGCTCGTACTGCTGGATGGGAACGCCCAGCAGGTTCACGAGCGCGCGGTTTTCCGGGTGGCTGATCTGCCCGTCGTACACCAGGTCGGCGGCGATGCCGAACCGGTGGGCGATCTCGCGGTAGGCCAGGCCGCACGAGATGGCGTCGGGGTCGGGAAAGTCCTGCAGCGCAACGATGTGCCGCTCGCCTCGCCGCCCCTGGAGCAGCTGCGCCAGCTCGGCGGCGCGGCCGGTGCTGGCCAGCTGCGACGGGGGCGTCACTTCCAGGGCGGCCACGGGACCGGCTTGCTCGGACACTGCGTTCTCCTGGTGACGAGTCGGGTTTGCGGGCGGGTGCATCGGAAGCTGCGTGCCAGAGGGGACAGCAGTGCGTGAGTGCGTCAGTGCGGAAGTGCGGGACGCATCGGGAGCGGGTGAACCCTGCACGCACGTCGCACCTGCCGAAGCACACGCTATCATCCCGACGGAGCGGCCACGTAGAACCTGCCGGTTGACCAAACTTCGCAGCGACCGAGGGATCCGCCACACACCGCGCACCACGCGCCGTTCTCCGCCATCGCCATACTCCGGCACCCCTCCGGCCGGCGGCACACCGGCCGGGATTCGCGGCTCAGTCGTCGGTGAACCACGGGGTTTGGCGCTTGAACCGGTTCCAATGGCGAACAGCGAACTCCCGGAACGCTCAGGCGTGGGCGTGCGCGGGCACCAGGTCGCAGTACGCGAAGCGTTCGCCGCGCATCACCACCTCGCCGACATCGTACGGGATGGGCTCGCGGAAGCCGGGGCCCGCCGAGACGAACGTGTGGAACTCGCCGTTCTCGCCGCACGCGTCGGTGCCGTCCGGCAGGTCCGCCAGCAGCGATTCGTCGTACGGCCGTCCCGCGAACGCGGCGGGGAGTGCATCCGTGTCTACGCAGACCAGCCGGGCTTCCATCCCGCGGCTGATCACCTCTCGGGCGAGCAAGTCCGTCGCCTCGCCCCACAGCGGGAATACGGCGCCGTACCCGGATGCGGCGATGCGCTGCTCGCGGTACTGCCGCACATCCTCCAGGAAGATGTCGCCGAACGCGATCCGCCGGACCTCCGGGTGCCGTTCGCGCAGCCGATCCAGCGCCTCCGCCAGCGCCGCATCGTACGCCTCGTTGCTGCTTTCCGGCTGCAGCGTCACCTCGTGCACCGGAACGCCGATCGCCTCCGCCTGCGCATCCAGCAGCGCGCGCCGGACGCCGTGGATGCTCACGCGGTCGTAGCCGGCGGTCACGGTAGTGAGCAGGGCCACAACTTGGAAGCGCGGATCGTCGAGGAGTCGCGCCAAGGCAAGCGCGCTGTCCTTGCCGCCGCTCCAGCTCAGGACGATGGACTCGGGGGCGCTCACGGATGAGCACCGGCTTCAACCATGGCTACGTACTGGCGCATCGCCGATCCGTAGTTTCGCACGGTGTTGTCGGCTCTCATCCCGCGGATCCGCCTCAAGATCCGTTCGACGTCTCCCTCGTCGGACAGGATCTCCGGTGAGATCGCCTCACCGAGGAGACTGGAAACGGACCGGAGATAGGAGATGTACGACGCCGCGGAATCTGCAACGCGATCCTTGGAGCCGACTCCCTGCTTCTGCAGCCAGCGCTTGTAGCTGGATTCGTGGACGATCATGACAGTAAAGCAGAGGTCGTAAGATGTGGACCCATCATCGCGCCGGGCGCCAGGTGTCTTCCGGGTTGAAGTGCTCGTAGACCGCGCGCGAGACGGCCTGCAGCAGGCGCGATCCCTCGTTGCCGGGCTGGTAGCCGGTATCCACCTGGTTCTTGGTGATGATGGCCAGCACGTAGTCGCCCGTGGGCGCGTTCACCAGCAGCACCTCGGAGCGCGACCGGTCGACGAAGCCCTGCTTGGAGGCGGCCTGGATGGTGGGCGGAATCTGCGAGAGCGCTTCCTGGTCCCAGTAGCTCCGGGTGAGCATGCGATACATCTCTTCCGACGCGCGCGGGCTGACGGCGCGTCCCTCCCGGATCATCACCAGCGCCTCGGCGATCTCGCGGGGCGTGGTCTGGCCCCACCCGTAGACGGACCGCGCCTGCTCGCGCCCCGGCGTCCGCGAGTTCACGCGGGTGTGGCGGAACCCGTGCTCATCCAGCCACTCGTTCACCGCCGCGCCGCCCCCCACCAGCGCCTGGATCCACAGGCTCGCGTGGTTGTCGCTGATGGTCAGCATCAGGAACGCGAGCTCCCGCAGCGGCAGCGTGTCGCCCGCCGCCATGTAGCCCACCACGTCGGTCGCTTCCGTGTAGCGGTAGGTGAGCGTGTCGGGGTAGGGCACGCGCGCGTCCAGGCTCAGCCGGCCCTGCTGCACCTGGTCGTACAGCGTCAGCAGGATGGGTACCTTGATCATGCTGGCCGTGGGGAACACCGTGTCGGCGTCGATGGCCACGGTGGCGCCCGTGGGCAGGTGCCGCACGTAGATGCCCACGTGGCCGCGAAAGCCGCGCACCAGGCTGTCGAGCCGCGCCGTGAGCGCCGCGTCCGTCCGCTCCGGCGGCGGAGGCGCACCCTGCTGCGCCCGCGACGGGGCAGCGAGCACCAGCGCGAGCATCAGCGAGAGCCGGGCGATGCGGATCATCATCAGGGGAAGGCGAGAGGTGAACGCGGCGTACCTGACGCGGCGGAAGGGATGCCGCGTGCCCCGGGACCGCCGGAGGAGGCTCGGACCGACCGTTCAGTATGCGTGACGGGACCCCGCCGAGGCAACGATCAGGCGATAGCCGATGTCGAGCGCGGTGCGAGCCAGGAGGTAGCCGTGGCGCACGTTCCACGAGCCATCCGCGAGGTCGGCCCGCAGCCGCTCCAGGCCGGGGCGCGGATCGCGGAGCTTGGCGAACGCCGAGATGGCCCCGCGCGCGCCGTCATCCAGGTAGCGCTCCGGCCGGCGCCAGTAGCCGCCGAGAAAGCCGTCCGTGCAGTCCGCCGGGACAAAAACGGGACGGACTTCCACCGGGCCCAGGACGCTCTCCATCTGCGCGATCGCAGGCATGGTGAGCAGGTCCATCTCCACGATTTCGGGGAAATAGTCCTGCACCAGCCAGAACCCGGGATGCTCGGGATCCCACGTGAGGATGACGACGCGGTCGCGGGCACTCCGCCGCATCTCCTGCAGCCCGGCTCGCCAGTCCGGCCAGTGGTGGATGGTCAGCACGGCAAGCGCGGCATCGAACGAGCCGTCGCGGAAGGGCAGGTGGTCGGCGTAAGCGCGTACGGCCGGCCCCGCGCCGGGAAGCCGCTGGCGGATCATCTCCCCGGACGGCTCCACCGCGGCCACCCTCCGGTCCGCCGGCTCGTACGATCCTGCCCCGGCGCCCACGTTCAGGACGGTGGACGCCGTGCCCAGCGCGTCGGCGATCTGCGCGGCGATGCGAGGGTCGGGGCGGCGATAGGCGGAGTAGCCGATGCCGATGGTGTCGTAGATGGGCTGTCCCATGCTGCCGGCCGTCGTCAGAGGAGCACCGTAAAGGCGAGCGCGATGGCGGAGAGCATCCAGAGGCTGAGCAGCACCTGATAGAGGAGGTAGAGGCACACCGTCTTGAGGACGGTTGGCAGCCAGCCTCCCCCGTACACCCGGTGAAGGGCGACGCCCAGGTAAACGGACGCGATGAGTGCAATCAGCGCGTCCGTCAGACCGGGAAGCTGGCCCGGGGGGCGCGCCGGCAGCAGCCGGTCGAGGATCATCAGGAGCAGGAAGAACGCGCTCCAGTGCAGCGAAAACACGACGTGGCCCACGTACCCGGCGGGCGCGCGGCGATGGAACAGGTGAAGCACCAGCCCGAACAGCAGCACCGACGCCACCAGGAACGCGGGCAGGTATCCGGTTACCGTCGCCTCGAAGCGCTCGCGGAACAGCTCCATCGAGATGCCGCGCGACGCCAGCGGCGCGAGCGATTCCCTGCTGACGGTGCCGCTGACGCCGATGGCGTTGAGCGAGCTGACGACCCTCGTGGTCCGCGGATCGAACGTCAGGAACGGGCGATACGCGTTGACGAAGAAGAACGCCGCCGCGGCTCCCAGGTACAGCTGCAGAGGCTGCGTGTACCGGACGCGTCGCCCGTCCAGGTACTCGCGGGTCAGCCGCCCCGGACGCCCCAGCAGCGTGCCCAGCGTGCGGAGAAGGCGCGAGTCCAGGTTGGTGAGGTCGGCCGCTGCCTGGCTGGCGAACGCCCGCACCGACGCCGCTGGCGGGCCGGCCGCCTGCCCGCAAGCATGGCAGAACGCGCCGACGAGCACCGTCGCGCAGTTCTCGCACGCGGGATCGCTCATGTTCTCCGATGCACCCAGCGCAATAGTATTCGTCACTCCGCAGTCTGCGCCCCGGCCGACACGGCCAACGTGATGTCGCAGCCCGCCGCGCACGCACCGAGCCAGCAAACGACGATCAGCGGGAGTGTGGACGGAGGCATCGGGAGGGACACGCGGCTGTTGGAGTGTTTTACCGTCCCGGACGGGGCGGCGACGCCTGCCAAACATAGACGCATCGAGCCCGGCCATCAACGCGGCCTCTGCGCGGCTCTCGCGGTCTGATGATTAGCTTCGGTGCCCCGCAGCATCGCCCCATCAACCGCGTCTCCGGGCGCCGCAACTCGTAGCTACCCAGCATGTCATCACACCTGGCCGATCATGCAGCGCGCAGGGGTAACGGCGTTAGGGGCCATCACCTCCCGATTGTCAATCAGCAATTTACAATTTGGGGCTGATCACCTTCAAAGCGGCTCGTCATCATCGTCATCCCAGGTGTCTAGGCGGCGGGAGCCAACTTCATTCGACTGCGCCCAAAAGCCGCTCTCCTCTAAGCGTTGCCACCATGCGGGCAGCGGCATGGGTTCATCCGTGCCTAGGTGAGCTGCAATCTGTTCGCGGTGTTGCCGAAGTGAGCCAGCGACACGCGGATTCAAAGGCCGGGCGGTGGAGGCACGCCAGATGAGACGCAACAGCTCTGTATTCTCGAGCAGGCGCAGACAACCGGAACGAGAGAAGCTTCCTCCCTCTGTTGCTCCATACGCAAGTTGTCTAAAAAACGTTAAGAAATTCAGTTGCACCACGATGTTGTCACCTGCCTCAGCGCTGAGGATCTCAAATCTTTCTAGATGTTTTTGGTCCAAAAAATCGGCTTCGATTCGGACAGCAATGCCTTTTTACCACTCAAGTCCTGCTCGCCCCACAGGAGTGCAACCCCGCCGGGAGAAGTGAAGCTCGCGAGAAACTCCTGGACAAGACTATTCCTCGCTTGGCTCCGCAGGCCCTTTGACACGGCAACAAAGCCGGCTCCAGGCGCAGGATCACGCGTTGTGACTACTCGTAAGGTGGTATACAGTCTGCCCTGATCAGCCGGTGACAATTGAGAGAACGAGTACTCAAGAAAACTCCACTCATCTCGACGGATTCGCTCCTGCACCTCGCCGTGCGTAAAATGCGCCCAACTGATGATGTGGCTTCGCAGTGTTTTCCATTCATCGGCTCCTAAGAAACCCGCGCGGTAACCGAAGCGACCGGCCCAGAATTCGCGCAGGAGTTCAAGTAGCTGGCCTGCGGTTTCGAGACCTTCGACCAGTTCATCCTCGAGCTCCTTATCAACGACTGCATCAACATGGTTGCTGCGCATTTCGATGAAGGTAGCCCAGATTGCATGCACCTTGTCCGGATCTCTCCGTCCAATGCGATCCAATGCCAACGTGAAGTCCTGTACTTTGGATACATCGTTAAGGGCGGTAAGCCATCGATCAGCGATATCATTCGCTTCCTTCATAGTTATCGCGGGGATGAGTTCCGGAATCGCTAGCAGACCAGCCAGTCCATACCGTCCCCATGCGAGCATGCCACGTTCGCGGAGTGCATTGCACAAGAGGATGAATCGGGGGCGGTCCGGGTGATCGGCGGCTATGTGATCGTACTCGGGACGGACGGCATTCTCGTCATTCTCCGGGCTCACGTCGGATAAGCTCCTACCCACATTCCGAAAGAAACTTAATTCGATGTCCTTAATGGCTTCTATATCCCCAATGAGTGATTCGACTTCCTGCGGGAACTCAGTTTTCAGTAACTGCGCGATGTAGAAGGCCCGCCTGTCGAACTCATTTGTGTCGAAGCGATCTACAAGAGAGCTAATACTAGCAAGGTATCGGATGAACAGCTTGATCCTCCGCGGATTCGACGGTAAGTAGGAGGCGACGTCCAAAACTGCGGCCGGATCAATCTTGGGCCCAGCAATGGTGAGCAGGTCACGCACGTAGCGCTGAACGCTTTGTTGTGATGGCTTGGGGAGGAACCGAGGAAGCTCGACAATTTTTTCTAGAAACTGTCGTGGTTCTCCCCACCCTGCGTGGATGGAAGCCAGGCCGCGCTCCACTACCTCCGGTGCCAGGGCCAAGACGTAATAGTAGTCAGGATGATCAAGTGCTTCTCGGAGCGTCAGCAATAATGTTGGTACGAGGTCTGGGCGAACACGGTCGAGATCATCAACAAATACGATGAGCTTTCTCTGCCCTAGCCGCTCTTGAACTTCGGCAATCAATGTTCGAGCAGCTCCTTCGCCATACTTGCCGAGAATACTCTCCAGTGCCGGGCCAATCACGGTATCAGCAGCTTTCACTCGAATATCAACGTCAGCGAACGTTCGAACTTTCTTGAGAGCGCGAGTGGAAGACTCGGCGTGCTTCAGTTTCTTGAGGTCAATGCCGAGCGCACGAGCAATCTCTCGAGTAATTTGTGAAGAAACTGCATCTTTCGACTCGGTGATCCATGGATTTAGCCATATACAGACGTGACCGCGCTCCTGTAAAAAGCCGCGCATCATCGCCAAGACTGAGGTCTTGCCCTCGCCCCAACCCCCATAGATGCCTATTCGAAGGGTTGAGCCCGCAGGAGCATTGTTTACGGCCTCGGCCATATTGAGCGCGAAATCCCGTCGGCCGAGTAAATCATCCTCGCCACGGGCAATCGGCCGGTCAGGAAGGAGCGATAAATTGCTTATCTGCATCGTCTACACCGAAGAGTGGACATCTGCCTTGCACATCGCCGTTTGAGTTACTCACTGAAGTGAGCGATCCAGCGTGGTAGACGTGTTCTCTGGCCGCCGAGCGTCTCGACGACGCCCAACAGGTGTTGCACCGCGCCGTTGCGTTCGCCGGGCGGGAGGTGCGCCACCAGTAGCGAGAGCGCGCCTGCGGCGCCCTCGCTGCTCACCTCGCCGTCGTCACTCGCCTGCCTCTGGACGTACCACTCGTTGAGCTTGCGGAGGGTGCCCGCGTGCGGCTCGGAGCCGCTCAGGAATGCGCGAAAGCCGGTGCCCGACAAGCCGATCGCGCGCGCGGCTTGCCGCTGCGAGGTCGCTTCCGCATAGGCGCGGGCAGCCTCGCGAAGCGCGTCCAGGGAGACGACGCGATCACGAATCCGAGCACTCACTCCGTCGGTCACCATCAGCCGCCCGCATCCAAGCCCTTCAGCAGGTCAGCCGGCGCGATCTCCAGCGCCTCCGCGAGCCTGACGATGTTCACCAAGGCAACGTTCCGCTCGCCGCGCTCAGCGCCGCCCACGTACGTGCGGTCGATCCCGGCTTTGGCCGCAAGCTTCTCCTGCGAGAGTCCAGTCGGTTGCCGGGCTGCGCGCAGATTCTCGCCAAAACGCTTCAGGATGTCGGCTCGGGATAGTGCGGGCATGCGGAGGGAGCGCTGGAACTGGAGGGGACCTGGCTATGAGGATGATGCGAAGCTTGCCGACGATCCGTCCACGGATTATAAGTATCAGATGATTATAAGTAGCAGGCGGAAGAGGAGGAGCCGGATGAGGACCACGGGGGAGGGCGGGAAGCAAGCCTCGCCGATAAGGTTGCTGGAGATGCTGTCGGACCGCTTCGGTGCGTTCGAGACGATCGCGTTTGCATCGTTGCATATGGCTGGGACTGGCGATCACGAGAACGCCCCGCCGATGAGCCGGATGACTGCGAACGCGATCCTGGAGTTCGGGGATGATCTGCGGCAGGCCTATGAGGCAGCGCAGCAGTGGGCTGATGCGCGGAACACAACTGGCGCGGCGAAGGAGGATCGCGGGATGTCAGTCGGCTGATTCGTCGAGGGGGGCGGCCCGCCCGTGTTCAAGGACCATCCCACTCTCGCGAGTCAAGCGCTCGATTTTCCGATCGCTCCGATGGACGAGGACGCACCCGATGATCGTAATCGTGCCCTGCAGCACCAGGAACCCTCCGTGGATCAGGTCCAGCGTCTTGCCTTGCCTGAATTGAGGAACGCTGATCCCGATCAGCGCCACGCCGAGCAGCGCGTATCCCCACAATGGGATCCTGAGAGCCCAGCGCTCCCGACCTGTATTCATCTCATCGCCCGGTGATTCCTGTCAGTGCCCGGATCAGCCGCCGTACGGCACGATCATCATCAGCGCGGTGAGTGCGGCGACCAGGAAGAGGTACGTGCCCAGGGCGCCGTTGTCCTCCTGCTCCGGGGCAGGCTGAAAGAGCTGCCACCCGGCGCCCAGCAGGAGAAGGAACAGCATCCCCTCGTGCGACACCGCCCATGCACCCGCCACGAACGCCGCCGCCACCGCCCGGTGCGTGCGGGTGAGCGCCTGAAAGCCTCGTCCGCCGTCAAGCTGCCAAATGGGGATCAGGTTGAACAGGTTGAGGAAGGCGCCCGTATGGGTGATCGCGGCCCAGATGGGCGAGCCGGTGGCGAGGTACACCCCGTACGCCGCGACCGCCGCGCCCAATCCCCAGACCGGCCCCGCCAGCCCGATGCGTGCGTCCGTGCGCGCGTCGGGCGGGTTCATGTGCAGGCGCACGAACGCGCCCAGGCCGGGGATGAACACCGGCGCCGACGCCGGCATTCCAAAGCGCCGCAGCGCCGCCACGTGCCCCATCTCGTGGATGTAGATGGAAACGACGATCCCCGCCGCGAACTTCCACCCGAAGAGGCTCCAGTAGACGCCCAGGAATGCCAGCATGGAGAGCAGCGTGCTCATCTTGGTCAGGCCCAGCACCAGCAGCTTGCCCTTCGTCACGATGAACAGGAGCGCGGCCGCGCCGATGGCACCCGCCTTGGCCCCCGCGTGAGATCCGTGCGGCTTCGCCGTTCCCGGCGTCGCGGCGTCCAGGGGGCCCAGCGCGGCGAGGCGGGCGGCGATGGCGTCGCGCTGGGCGGTGCCCTGCGGCAGCAAGGCCAAAGCCCGGTACCACAGCTCCGCCGCGCGGGCACGGTCGCCGGCGTGCGTGGCGGCCTCGGCCTCGGCGGCCACGCGGCGCAGTTCGTCGCCGTGCAACAGCCGCCGGCAGGCGGGGCAGGCGAGCAGCCCCGCCGCCACCTGCGAGCCGCACCCGGCACAGACAGCCGCGGCAGGCGGCGCTGGCGAGACGACGAGGTCGGTCACCCGGCGAGCTGCGGCTGGGGAGTGGGCGCTACGGCGTACGGGCCGGTGACGGTGAGCTCGGGCCGCTTGGTCTCGCGCCACGCCTGGTAGAGTCCGAAACCCAGGATCAGCACCCCGATCGGCGCAGAGGTGATGGTCAGGACGGGCAGCGTGAGCGAGAAGATGAACGCCCCGATGTAGATCAGGGCACCGGGGACGCCGGCGGCGTCGCCCGATGCACGCCATGCCTCCAGGATGGCCGGGATGAAGCTCGTGCAGATGGCCAGGTAGGTGAACCCGATGGCTACCACCTGGTACACCCACCCACCGCGGCCATGCGAGCCGATGCTCACGGCGCGGCCGACCATCCAGCCCACCAGGATCGCGATCAGCCCGATCTCGTAGCCCGTGGCGGCCAGCACCACGAAGTAGAGGAGGCTGCCCGCCACCGCCGCGCCCGCGCCAAAGAGGATCGCGCGGCCGATGCGCCCGGTCCGGCTCCCCTGCGGCCCCGCCTCCAGCGCATGGCGGCACGGAGTGCAGACCACCTGCATGTTCGCCATGTGGTACTCGCCCTCGATGGGGCGCTTGCAGCCGGTGCAGGACCGCTCGGTGGTGGCGGCCGACGGCTCGGCCGTGTCGAACTGGAGCGCACCCGTGGCGGGCGCCGCCGGCGTAAGGTCGGACATGGTTGTCTCGGGGAGATTGGAACGCTTGAAGGGGTGGCGGGACCCCCGAACGTTACACGACATTCCGGCGTCGCGCAACATGCGTTTCCCCACGCGGGGCCGCCTTGTCTACGATGTGCTCGATGGTACCTGCGCTCACGAACCGCGCGCGCCCGTGAGCGACCGGATCAGCTGCACCTCTTCCGCGCGGTACGGGGTGCCGTCGGGGCGGAAGATGTCGTGGAACCAGACGGGCGGCTCCGACGGGTAGGCGCGCTGCCACGAGTCCCACGGGTAGATGGTCTGCGACTCGCCCGAAACGAAGCCCCAGTTGTACGCATCCACCGCCTGCTGCTTGAAGTACGGCAGGATGCTCTCGAAGGTGCTGCCGCGTGGGCGCGCCATGTACTCCGTGCACAGCACCGGGCGCCCGTGCTTTTGAAGCGCCGCCACCTGCCGCTGCAGGTTCGGAAGGTCGTCGTAGCTGTGGAAGGTGATGACGTCCGAGTTTTCCAGCATGAACGTGGTGATGGGCAGCGTCTGGCTGGGATCCACGTAGTCGCCCTTCCACGGCCCTGCGGTCAGCGGCTGCGTGGGGTTCATCTCCCGCGCCCACTGGAAGGTGCGGCGCAGCAGCGCCAGCGCCATCTCGCCCTTGTTCACCGGCTCGAACGCGCTGTACGAGCCGCCGTTGCGGTTGTCGGGCTCGTTGAACAGGTCCCACGCCACGATCCGCCGGTCATTCGCGAACCGCCCGACCACGCCCTTCACGTACGGCTCCAGCTCGCGATGCCGCATGCTGTCGCGCAGGATTTCCACGCCCGGCGACTGCAGCCAGCCGGAGTTGTGGAGCCCCGGCACCGGCTGCCGCTGCGGGCCCAGCCGCGGAAACGGGTCCCACACGGCGTCGAACAGCACCAGCATGGGCCGGATCCTGTGCCGTTCGGCGATGGCCAGGAACTGGTCCACGCGGTTCAAAAAGCCCTGCGGGTCCTGCTTGTAGGCCAGGTCGTGAAGGAACACGCGCATGGTGTTCATCCCCAGCCCCTGCGCCCAGCCCAGCTCACGGTCGATCGTCCGCGGGTCCCAGCTTTCCGCCTGCCACATGTCCAGCTGGTTGATGGCCGACTGCGGCGCGTAGTTGGCGCCCACCAGCCATCCGGTCTCGCGCTCCCACGCCATCGCGCGTTCCGCGGACCAGCGCCCGGGAAGCTGCTGGCCCTGCGCGGCGGCGGCCGTGGCGACGACGGCCAGCAGGGTGAAGGTGCCGCGGAGAATCCTGCGCTGCATCATGGGAAATCCGGGGGATCGGTGGAACGGGAGGGCCGCCCGGCAAGCTAACCACGCCGGGACGGCGCGCAAGCGAGTGGCGTGGCGGGGATGGCGCGGATAGAGTTCAGCCCATGCCGAACGATTCCATCGACACCGAGCGCCTGACGCTTCGCCAGCCCACGCTGGCCGACTTCGCGGACTCCACCGCCATGTGGTCGTCCCCGGACGTGGCGCGGTACACCACGGGCCGGCCGTCCACGCGCGAGGAGGTGTGGGCGCGGCTGCTGCGCTACGCCGGCCTGTGGGCGACGCTGGGGCTGGGATACTGGGTGGTGCGGGAGCGCGCGACGGGGCGGTACCTGGGCGAGGTGGGTTTCGGCGACTTCCGCCGCGACATCACGCCTCCGCTGGACGGCATCCCGGAGATGGGATGGGTGCTGGACCCGCGGGCACACGGGCGCGGCTACGCCACCGAGGCCGTGCGCGCGGGCCTCGCCTGGGCGCACGAGAACCTGCCGCGCGCGGCGGACGGGTCGCCGGGGCGGATCGTGGCCATCATCCACCCCGATAACGCGCCCTCCATCCGCGTCGCCGAAAAATGCGGATTCCGCCGGGGCGCGGACGCCATCTACAAGGACGAGCGCACGCTGGTCTTCGAGCGGTAGCCCACTCGTCCGCTCAGGTGACGCGGCGGTAATGCGAGGTCATGAAGTGCTTCCACTCGCCATCGCCGCCCACATAGCGGGACGTCAGCACCCGGTGGTCGTCGCCCCTGAACTCGATGGTGTCCTGGTACCTGGCCATCGTGCCTTCCTGCTCGTAGCTGGGTCCCTCGGTGTCCAGCGTCAGAAGGTTTCCCGAGGCGTCCAGCTCGCCGTCGTAGATCCAGATGTGCGTCATCATCGATCCCACGAAGGTGCCCTTGAAGCGCTGCGTGGCGGGGTCGTAGCCCAGCGTCATCAGCGTCGACATGCTCTCCCCGTCGCGCCCGTCGCACAGCGCCCACGTGGTGCCCAGCAGCCGCACGCTCTCCGAACCGGTGCCCTTCATCGGCGTGCCGTCCGGCTCTGAGGCGTCCATTTCCCACGTCCATTCGCCCACCAGGCGCTCAAGGAACTCGTGCGGGGTCTGCGGTTCGCCGTTCATCGATGTCTCTCCATGGGGACGAGGTTGGATCAGGGCCAGCGGATGCGCAACCTAAACGCGCCCGGTGCACGGGCCAAGGCGTTCGTTGGCGGCATGGGCACGTTCTCCGCCCGCGCGACAGGTGGCGATGCCCGAATGACCAGCGAAGCGTCGGTTTACGCTCGCTGGGCGTCAAACCCTTGTTTACCGGGATGAATCCGTTAGGTTGTGAAGCTCCTTCCGACTGTGGCCGCACCGGCCGCCCTCCTCCGTAGTCCCCGCGAGACAGCTTGAACAGCATCGTCCGTATCCTGTCGCAGGCGCGGTTTCCGCTTGCGATGCTGCTGGTCACCGCCGCGTGCGGAGACGTGCAGCTCACCGGGCCCAGCCTCGCGGCCGAGAAGTTTCCGGCACTGCAGGTGCTCGACTGCACGGCGAACGTGGCCTCCGGGAGCGTGTCGTGCACCAGCCCGCTTCCGGTGGGCGCGAGCATGGCCATCATCGGTGGGCAGAACGACAACGTCAGGCTCACCTCGTCGAACGTGACGGCCGGCGGGGGGATCTTCGAGTTCGAGGTCACCGTTCAGAACCTGTTGCCGGAGGCCATGGGTACGCCCAACGGCGTGGCTCTCGACACCGCCGGGATCTCGGTGTTCTTCCACCGGGGGCCGACCGTCACCGCGGGAACCGGCACCGTGACCGTGGCCAACGCGGACGACATCAGGGAGTTCACGGCCCCCAACCAGCCGTTCTTCCGGTACAACGAGGTCCTGTCGCAGGACGAGGTCTCGGCTTCCAGGACCTGGCGGCTGGCCTACACGGCTGGCGTGCAGACGTTCACCTTCCGGGTGTACGTGGCCACCGTGCTGCAGCCGCTACTGGTGATCAACGAAGTGCTGGCGAACCCCAGGAGCGGCACTTTGCCGCCGGGAACGACGGGCATTACGGACGCCAACGGCGAGTGGTTCGAGGTCTACAACGCGGGGCGGTTCCCGGTGCAGATGCAGGGGATGACGATTTCCGATTCCTCCTCCGGCACCAGCGGCAGACAGAAATACCACGTGATCGCCTCGTCGCTGCTGGTTGAGCCGGGCGCGTACGTCGTGCTGGGCAACAACGCGAACACGGAGACGAATGGTGGAACGCCCGTCGACTACGCGTACGGGAGCACCGCGCTGATGCTGGCCAACGGGATAGACGCGATCAAGCTCTCGCGCTCGCTCACCCCGGGCGACACGCTGGCCCTGTTCACGGTCGATCGAATCCAGTTCGCCACCTCGACCAAGGACGGCATCTCGCGCGAGCTCCTCAACCCCGCGCTCGACAACGCGAACATGGACGGTGCCTTCTGGGCGGATGCCCTGTCGGCGGCCGCGTACGGTCCGTCGGGGCTCACGCGCGGCACGCCCAAGGCGCAGAACTCCACGTACACCCCCTGATTGCCCGCCGCGGGCCCCGGCGAGCGTCTCGCCCGGGCATGGCCGCGCATCCACGTTCGTCAGCGTTCCCGGGCCGCCCCGCGGCCCACGAGAGACACGTTTCCGTGCACCGGCGCACGCCGGTGCACTCGACCCCTGAGGCTGAAGCTGATGTCGACCAAGAACTCTTCGCCCGCAGAGAAGCCCGCCGCCGGCCGCAAGGCCTGGGTGGCCCCCCGCGTGGAAACGCTCCCGCGGCTGACCAACCTGACGCTGGCGACCGGCGCTGCCATCGACGGTAGCGGCGACGTGAACAACCCGGGCAGCAGCGTGTTCTAGCCCGCGGCTGCACGCGCTCCGACCATTCCCCGCCCCCAGCCGCGCGCCCCGGGTCGGGGATTGTTTGTTTCCGGGCAAAGTCCCTGCCGTTTCACTACCTGCGGGGCCTTGTCGAAACGCCCGGAATGCGGTAGTGTAGTACATAATCCGCCACAGCGGGGTCCCCCTCCGCATTCCCGCATCCTGGGCTACCTGGTGCTGCGCACTCTGTCTTCCGTGGCCGCTCGCCGGCCGTGGCGCTCTGCGTTTTCCATCATCGCGGGCGCACTTCTCGTCATCGGCTGCACAGACAGCATCGTCACGCCCACGGTAACGGAGCCCACGCCCGTGCCCCCGGCGGGCCCGGTGAGCATGCAGCTGACCTGCGTGGCCAGCGTGCAGAGCGGCTCCGTCTCCTGCAGCACCCCGGCCATGCCGGCCGGCGTGCGCGGCGCGGTGACGTACGGCGGGCAGAACCAGTACGTGAAGCTTACGTCCACCAACGTGACGTTCGACGCGGGCACGCGCATCATGGGCGCCGACGTGACGCTGCAGAACCTTCTGCCGCAGATCATCGGCTCGCTGGACAGCGCCACGGTGCACCCGAACGGCATCCGCGTGTTCTACGCGAGCGGCCCCACCACGTCGGACCCGGGCACCGTGACGGTGCGCAGCCCCGACGGAACCGAGACTTTTCTCAATCAGTCGGCGCCCTACTACCAGTGGTCGCAGGCGCTGCGGACGAACGCCGTGTCCACGGTCAAGCGCTGGGAGTGGAACGTGGGCGCGGGGGTGAACACGTTCACCTTCTCCGTCTACGTGCAGACCGAGGTCACCCCCACGCTGGTCATTACCGAGATCATGGCCAACCCCAGCGCCGTGGACGACTCCGTGGGCGAGTACATCGAGGTGTACAACCCGGGGCTCGCGACGGTGGACCTGAGCGGGTACCGCATCGTGTCGCGCTCGGGCTCGTCGACGGAGCAGGTGACCATCGCGTCGGGCGTTACGCTGGCGTCGCGCGCCTACGGCGTGATCGCCGCGCGGTCCAGCACCGCGCGCAACGGCGGCGTTACGGCCATCGCCGAGTGGGGCGGCACCGCCATCCAGCTCAGCAACAGCACCAGCGCCACGGCCCCCGACTACGTGGCCATGCGCCGGCCCAGCGTCGTCGCCGGAACGTTCTTCACGATGGACTCGGTGGTGTGGGCGCCCACGGGCAACACCACGGCGCCGCCCACGGGCCGCACGCGCGAGCTGCTGGATGTAAAGGCCGACAATACGCAGATGACCAGCGCCGTGTGGAACACGGGCTACACCAAGTACGGCGTGGGGGACGGGAACGGCGAGTTCGACCGCGGCACGCCGGGCGCGGCCAACGGCGCGCTGGTGGCACCCGGCCCGGTGGTGTCGGTGCGCATCTCGCCGGGGTTCGCGGTCATCGACACCCTGAAGCAGTTCCGTCGCTTCTCGGCCGTTGCCGAGGACACGCTGGACCAGGCGTCGTCGACCACCATCACGTGGACCACGGACAACCCGGCCATCGCCACCATCGACCAGACAGGGCTGGTGACGCACGTGGACACGGGGCAGGTGCACATCATCGCGACCGCCTCCAACGGCGTCGCCGACACCACGCTGTACTCGATCTTCAAGTACTCGCCCGCGTCCATCTACCGGAACCACGTGGAGTTCGGCGTGCCGGTCACCGGCCTGCCGAACGACAACGACAACATCGTGATCCTGAGCGACCGGCGGACGCACTACAACCTGTCGTACAACGCCAGCCGGGGCGGGCCCAACTGGGTGAGCTGGAACCTGAACCGCACGCAGTTCGGCAAGATCCCGCGCGCGCCCACGTTCTACACCGACCCGCTGCTGGTTTCGTACGGCGCGTACCAGGTTACCACCTGCGACTACACCGGCAGCGGCTACACGCGCGGCCACATGGTGCAGAGCGAGCAGCGCACGCAGACGCGCGCGGAGAACGACACCACGTTCCTGATGACCAACATCCTTCCGCAGACCAACGAGCTGAACACCGGCCCGTGGGGCGACCTGGAGGAGTACGGGAACGAGCTGGCGCGCTTCCACCAGAAGGAGATCTACAACGTGGCCGGCGGCACCTGGCCCGCGTCGCCGCAGTACCTGACCACGACGTGCGGCAACGCGAACAAGGTGCAGATCCCCACCACCACGTGGAAGGTCATGGTCATCATGCCGTACGGACAGGGGCTGGCAGACGTGACTTCGGCCAGCAGCGTGCGGGTGATCGCGGTGGACATGCCCAACACCTTCACGGCCAACAACCAGCCGTGGACGGCGTACAAGGTGACCGTCGACCAGATCGAGGCCATCACCGGCTACGACCTGCTCGCCGCGCTTCCGGACGCCATCGAGGCCGCGGTCGAGTCGTCGATCGACCCCTGATCGCCGGCTCCTGGTGAGGAAGGAACGCCGCCCCGGGCTTCGTGCCCGGGGCGGCGTTTCTTTCAGGCTGCCGTTCCGCTCGGCTTCTCGTTCTCGAGCGCGGAGAGGCGGGCCGCCTTGAGCGTCAGGTAGTCGCGTTCGGGGATGCTGGCCGTCCGCTCCGCCGCGGCGCGGTAGTGGGCGAAGGCGCGCGCGGGGTCGCCCGCCCGCTCGTACAGGTGCGCGCGCACGGCATCCAGGCGGTAGTGCCCGCGCATCCGCGGTTCGTCGTCCAGCGCCTTCAGCAGCTCCAGCCCCGCTTCCGGCCCCTTCACCATCGCGGCGGCGATCACGCGGTTCAGCGTCACCATCGGGTTGTCCGACATCCGCTCCAGCACGCCGTACAGCGCCAGCACCTGGGGCCAGTCGGTGTCGTCCGCAGTCGCGGCTTCGTCGTGGACGGCCGCGATGGCCGCCTGCAGCTGGTACGGCCCCACGGCTCCGCGCGAGAGCGCTTCCGAGACGAGCGCGACGCCCTCCACGATCATCCCTCGATCCCACAGCGCGCGGTCCTGCTCGTCCAGCGGGATCAGCTCGCCGTGGGGCCCCGTACGCGCGGCCCGGCGCGCGTCGGTCAGCAGCATCAGCGCCAGCAGCCCCGCCACCTCTGAGTCGTTCGGGAGCAGGGCGTGGAGGGTGCGGGCCAGGCGGATGGCTTCGTCCGACAGGTCGGGCCGGTGAAGGTGCGGGCCGGTGCTGCTCGTGTATCCCTCGCTGAACAGCAGGTAGAGCACGTGCAGCACGGATTTCAGCCGCTCCGCGCGCTCGGCGGCGGAAGGCATTTCGAACGGAACCGCGGACGACTTGATGCTCGCCTTCGCCCGGCTGATCCGCTGTGCCATGGTGGCCTCGGGAACCAGGAACGCGGCGGCGATCTGCGCCGTGGTGAGTCCTCCCACGGCGCGCAGGGTGAGGGCGATGGCGGATGCGGGCGTCAGCGCGGGGTGGCAGCACATGAACAGCAGCACCAGCGTGTCGTCGCCATCCACCCCCACCTCCACGTCCGGCGGGGGGACGAAGGCCCAGTCGGCCCACACCTGGCTGGCGACGGCGTCCTCACGGCGGCGGCGCGCCATCTCGCCGCGCAGGTGGTCGGTGAGGCGCCGGAGGGCGACGTGGTACAGCCAGCCGCGCGGGTTCCGCGGAACGCCCTCCGCCGGCCACTGCGCCGCCGCGGCGATCAGCGCCTCCTGCACGGCATCTTCCGCCGCCTGGAAGTCGCCGTGCCTGCGCGCCACCGCGCCGAGCACCTGCGGCGCAAGCTCGCGCAGCAGGTGCTCGATCGTGGGTTGGATGGAATCCGCCGTCACGCGTCCGTGGTCGGCGGCGCGCTCATCACCTGGCGCACCTCGATGCCCATGTTCAGCGGCGCGCCGCCGGGGCCGGGCGCGGCCGATGCCTTGGCCGCGAGCTGGTAGGCGCGCTCGGGCGAATCCACCTCCACGATCCAGTAGCCGGCCAGGAACTCCTTGGATTCGGGGAACGGGCCGTCCGTGACCGGCGCGCCGTCCTTGCCCGCGCGCACCAGCTTCGCTTCGCCGGGCGAGGCCAGCCCCTGCGCATCCACCCACTCGCCGGAGGCCGTGAGATCCTGGTTGAACTGGTGCATGAACCCGATGTGGGCCTGGAAGTCTTCCGGCGACCACTGGCCGACCTGGTAGTCACCGGTTCCGCGCGGCGCGTGCATCATCATCATGTACTTCATGGTCGTTCTCCCGTTCAGTGGTTCGGCCGTCGATCGGCCCGTGCGAAGCAGCCCTCGTTGGCGCTTGCGTACAGTAGTCGGAGCCGGCGGCGCGTTCTCTACATCATCTTCCCAACGACTTCAAATGATCGTCATCGCGAACCTCATCTCCCGTCGACCGCCGGGATCCAGCGGCCCTGGATGCGGAACGCTTCCAGTCGCGGGAACGCGAGATCGGACGGCACCCGCCACCACGCGGCGAGGTAGACGCCATTGGCCACGGGCTCGATGCGCGTCTCTCCGCGGAAGGATACCCGCACCTGGTCCGCACCCTCAGGGGCGACGTCCCAGTCCACGAGGGTTCCGAGTTCGCCATCCTTCTCGGTGCTCGTCCAGCCGGGCCCGTTGCTGCTCGTCCCCTCCCTCCAGCCCTCATCCTCGCGAGCCACGCACGACCCGTACAGGTATGGGTACCCGGGTTCACCGGTGTCCAGGAGAACGTACGCGTCGTCTCCAGAAACGCGAGTGGCGACGACCCGGCAATGCGCGCCCGGAAAGCCGTCCAGGGCCGCGGCTTCCGGCGTGTCGAAGGTGTCGGCGTGCATGGACCTGGCTACGCTGGCAGAGCGGGAAACGCCGGAGCGGGCGGGACAGAGTAGTGGTGCCAGCCTCTCCGGTCCACCTTGCACCGGCCGGCGGAACAGGTTGGACAGGCCGGAGTGCGACAATCTTGTGTTGCAGCGCTTCGCGGCCCACCTTCCTGCCAGCGCTTTCCCGCGCCCTGGCCGATCAACGTCGTACATTGCGGTCCCGCTGATGTGCATTGCCTGCCGTATCGCGATCCACCTCAGGGTGGCCCTATGAAGCGCCGCGGCCTCGCGGGCGCGGCCGGGGTGCTGTTGGCCGCGGCGGCGGGCGTCCGCCTGCTCGGCGGCGCCTCCGAGCCGGCCCGCTCGCTGATGGGGGAGCTGGTGCACACGCGGCCGGACCGCGCTTTTGCGGCACGGCTGTCCATCCCCGTGACGTACCAGCACTGTGCGGTGCCGGTCGATGCGGCAGCGGCGCAGGTGCCTCGCGAGGTGTGCGGGGACGCCGCCGATCCGCCCGTGGACCTGGAAGCGTTCGCCGCCGCCAGGGCCAGCGTAGACGCCGACTCGCTTCATGCGTCGGCATTGGCTGACGTGATCTGGCCCGACCGCTCGGAACCTACGGCGCACGCGGTGCTCCTGCGGCTGGAAAAGGCACTTCGGCTCAGCCGCCGCCCGGTTCCGCTGCTGGTGGACCTGTCGGCGGTGTACCTGGTGCGCGCCGAGCGGATGCAGGACCCGCGCGACCTGATGAAGGGACTGGACCTGGCCCGTGAGGCGCTGGTGAGCGACCCGCGCAACGCGGCCGCCCTGTTCAACACCGCCCTCGCGCTGCAAGCCTTCGGAGTGGATGGCGAGGCCGCCAGGGCCTGGGACAGGTACCTGGCCGTGGACTCGAACTCGGCTTGGGCCCGGGAGGCGCGCGAGCGGCAGCGCGCCGTGATTTCGCGTCCCGCCCTGCCGCCCCGGCCCGTGCCCGGCGCGGCTCCGGCCCAGGTGCGGGCCTATGTGGACAGCGCCCCGCAGGAGGCGCGGCTGCTAGGATGGGACGTGGTCCTGGGCGAGTGGGGCAACGCGGTGGCGAAGGGTGATCGCGTGGCCGCCGCGGCGCACCTTGCCGTGGCCGAGTCGCTGGGAGCGGCCCTGGAGCAACGCGGGGGAGATGCCTCGCTGGCCGACGCCGTCCGGGTGATCCGCCGCGCGGAGGGCGACGCCCGGGCGACGGCGGCCCTCGCGCGGGGCCACAGCGCGTACGCCGTGGCGCAGGCGCTCTATGGCGCTACGCGATACAAAGACGCCCGGGCCGCCTTCAGCCGGCTTCTGCGCGCCGCGCCACCCTCGCCCACGCTCGTGGAATGGGCGATGGTATTCCACGCCGGCACGCAGGTGTACGCAGACGAGATGGAGGTGGCGAAATCCGCTCTCCGCACGTTGCTCTCCGCCGTGGATTCCAGCCGCTACTCCGCCGTGGAAGGGCGGGCGAGGTGGATGCTCGGCACGCTGCTCTCCCGGACGGACTCGTCGGCACAGGCGCGGGCGGAGTATCGACGGGCGGAGGCGATTTTCGGGCGCTTGGGCGAGACCGAGCACCAATCGGCCGTCCTGAACCTGGATGGCGGGCTGGCCTACGACCAGGGAGACGCGCTCGCCGGCTACAACGCCATGCACGGCGCCCTGCGGGCCCTGCGGCACTACCCAAACTCGCTGCGGCTGCACAACCAGTTGGTGGACCTGGCCGACCGCGCCAGCCAGGACGGCATGCCTTGGGCTGGCTCCATCCTTCTGGACGAAGCCGTGTCGGTGGCGGCACGGTTCGGCGAACCGCTGGTGATGCTGGAGGCGCGGCTCGCGCGAGCGGACCTGCGCGCCGTGCTCGGCGATCACCGGGGCGCGGTGAGCGACCTGGATTCCATCGCGCCGCTGCTGCCGCTTCTCAACGATCAGGACGCGAGGGATTGGACCGCTGCACGGCTGGGGTACACGCGGGCGGTGGTGATGTCGGCGATGGGCCAGCCCCCCGCACCCGCCGTGATGGATTCGGCGGTGGAGTACTTCCGCAGCGCGAAGAACCTGGCGTGGCTGGTTCCCACGCTGCTCCGGCGCGCGGACGTCAGGATGGCCGCGGGCGACGGTGCCGGCGCCACGGCCGACCTCGAAGCCGCGGTGGGGTACATCCGCAACGCGCCGGGCGACGAGCGTGACGTGATGCTGCGTTCCGCGGTAATGGAGCGTGTGAGGAGCCGTTTCGATCAGCTGGTGATGCTTCGCCTGCGCGAGAAGCGCCCCGACGATGCCCTGCGTGCGCTGGAAAACGGCCGCACGTCGTTCGCGACGGCGCCGCTGCGCCGCGCGTTCTTGAGGGCGCCGAATGGAGAAGTGGCGGTGGAATACGCGCTGATCGGCGACACCTTGTTGATATGGACCGTCCGGGGCAACAGCTTGCACTTGGTGCGTAAGACGGTGAACCGCGGCGAGTTCCTGCTGACCGTGGAGGAAGTGGGCGCGGCGCTGGAATCGCCCGCGGGCGAAGCCCGCGCCGTTGCCGGCCTGACGCGGCTGTACGACTGGCTGGTGCGCCCGGTGTGGGACCGCCTAGGTGAAACCGAGACTCCGGTGGTGATCCTGGCGGATGGCGAGATTGCGCGCGTTCCCTTCGCCGCGCTGGTGGACTCCGCTTCAAAGCCGCGCGGCCGGGCGCCGGGCCGCTACCTCGTGCAGGACCACCCCCTGCGCTTCGCTGCGACCCTTTCCGACGCGCGGCGCACGCTGCCTCGCGCACCGCCCGGGCGGGCGCTGCTGGTGGCGGACCCTGCGTTCGACCGGCTCGCGCATCCCACCCTGGACTACTTGCCGGGCGCGCGCCAGGAGGTCGACTCGCTCAAGAAGCTCTACCCGGATCACGTCCCCCTGGAACGGGCGCACGCCACCCGAAGCGCGGTGACGGCCGAGGCCACCTCGGCACAGGTGATCCACTACGCGGGGCACGCCGTGTTCAACGATGCGCGCCCGGAGCGCTCCATGCTGGTGTTGGCCGGCCCGGATACCACCGCTCCGCTCACTGCCGAAGCCTTCCACCGGATGCGGCTGCCCAACGTTCGGCTGGTTGTGCTTTCCGCGTGCGGCACCCTGCGCTCCCGCAACGGCCGTTCGGGCGGCTTCGCGGGGTTCTCGGGTGCGCTGCTGGCCGCGGGCGCGGGCGGCGTGGTGGGAAGCCTGTGGGACGTGAACGACGAGCGCACGCGGCACCTGATGTGGGCGTTCCACGCGGAGTACGTCGATTCAGGCAACGCCGCGGCGGCGCTTCGGGCGGCGCAGCTCAAGATGCTGAGCGACCGGGATCCCGACCTTAGTTCACCCTCCACGTGGGCAGCGTTCCGCTACGCCGGCCGCTGATCGACAGCTTCCGGCCGAAACGGCGCGGGCCGCTCCGGAGAGCGGCCCGCGCGTCTTTCATCCACCCGTGATCTTCGCCTGCAGGGTGTCGAGGGCCGCCGTGAGCTCGTCCCAGCGCGGCGGACCCGTGGCCGGAATGGCCGCCCGTACCTGCTCCAGCGCCCGTGCCGCGGCGATGTCGGCGGCCAGCAGCCCCTCTGCGCTGGGCGGCACGGCGCCTTCTCCCCGGAAGAACTCGCCGTTGCGACCATGCGCGGCCAGACGTGCCGCTTCTACCCAGGCGCCCAGCTCCAGCGATTCGCGCCCCAGGCGGTTGGCCAGCCGCTCCGTCCCCGCCGACAGAAGCCGCTGAAGCGAGTCTACTGGCGCTCCAGGGCGCTCGGATATGCGCTGAAAGGGGCTGGCGGATGTTTCCGAATCGAAGCCGTACCGCAGTTGGCCGGAAAGCTCCCGGATGTCCACCGTGTCGCGGGCCTGCACCGCCACGGAAAGGTCTACCAGCAGCGCCCCGGCGTGCGCGGCCCGGGCTGCTCGTACGTCGCTCCCTTCTCCACCGCGCGCCAACTCCAGGGAGCGCTCCCACTCATCGGGCAGTCCTCCCTGCAGGTGATTCAGCTCGCCCGCCAGTCGCATGGGAACGGATTCGGCGGAAGAGCCCTGCCGCGCGACGAGTGCGGCCGCAGCGGCAATCCCCGCGATGCCCGCGGCAATCGCCCACCGCCGCCACGGACGCGTGCGCGTCCGTGGGCGAAGCGGGATGACATCCTCCGCGACGAGCGTAGCGCCGGCCCCGTCGCCCTCGTCGATGTGGCGGAAGACAGGCGCGGTGTCGGCGATGTGCTCGTGATAGACGCTCTCCTGCACGAGCGAGGCAGCGGCCGCGTCTTCCTCCTCCATCCTGCGGAGGACCGAGGCGGTGTTCGTCAACACCTGGTAATCGTGATCAGACGCGGCTACGTCCGCGAGCAACTTCTCGCGCTGCCGTCGATCCAGCTTTCCGTCGAGGAGGGCAGCCAGCCTCTCGTCGTCGTTCCGGGGCTCCTTCACGGTCACCCTCCCGCAGTGGATATAGAACATACCCATTGGACGGCCGTGGGGGGCAAAAGTCTCCGTCCCGCCATCAAGAACCATCCTCTTCCAGAAAGATTCCACGGACGTCGGTGTCCTGCACCCCTTCTGCCTCAAGCGCCGTACGCAGCCGCTGCCTGAGCTTTTCTACCCTACGGTAGAGTGGCTTCTGCTCTAGCCCCAGCACTCTCGCAACATCGGCTAAACTGTGGCCGTCAGCGAAGCGCATTCGGAAGATCAACCGGTTCTCGGGATCCAATTGCGACATGACCCGATCCAGGGCGGACAGCATCCTGGCGCGAAAGGCATCGGTCTCCCCCAAGTCCATGTCCGGCTGAGATTTACTGGGCATTTCGTCCAGCACGGAATCGGTGGACACCTCCTTGGGGCGGTGCCGCGAGTGCTCGGGAAGCCGGGCCAGCAGACGGGCGAGCTCTGTGTCGGAAAGCTGGGTGCGCCCTGCGGTCCTCAGCTTTTCCCCGGCCTGAGCCAGCGAATATCCCTCGCGATACACCAGAATTTCCAGGTCCTTCGCCGGCGGCCCCAGCCGCTCCGCCATGGCCGAGGCGCGCCACCGGCCACGCATTGCTCGCCAGTACTCAAAGAACTGCCGCGAGACCACCGTCGCGAGGTACGTCTTGATGCTGCTCTCGGCGCGGAATCTTTGGATGATGGCGTAGTCATCCTCCATCAGCCTCAGCTTGATCCAGGAGACGAAGTCTTCGGCCTCGGCGCCCCGCACACCGTGGTCGTTGCAGGTCATCTCCGCCACTCTCTCGATGTGGCGGAGGTGCTCCAGGAACAGGCTCTCGGACTCAAGCCGGTCAGGCATCCGCTACCCGGGACGGAGGATCGCGTGCAAGCACGTGTGGAACCCGTCCCCAAAGTATCGGCTCACAGGGCGTGCATCAACACGGAAGAGACAGGAGTGGGGGAAATCCGCAAGCCACGGCCGACTCTTGTTCCGCACCGCAGAACACCCCGCTCCGCACGGTGGCGGTTTGGGGATGAGACGTCCACGCCGCACCCACTGGTACAATGGCTTTCACCCTCCGCATGACCTTCTCGGGGCTGTGCCTGTTCGCCCCCGAGCCCGCCGGCCGCGGCAACGTCCGCGGCGCCACGGGACGCATGCACGTGCTGATGCCCGGCATGTTCGGGCACGAGCACGGAACCGACCGGCACGTTCCCGTCCTGTCGTACGACGCCGGCTACCTGGCGCAGGGCGGCTCCCTCCTGGGCATTCCCGCGCTGGCCAAGCTCACCGGGCTTACGCTGGCGCCGGTGGCCGGGCAGGAAGCCAGCCTGGCGCTGTGTGGCCACATCGTGGACCTCAAGGAGATCACCAACCGCCCGGTAGACCCCGACCACCTGGGCGCCGACACCAAGAAGAAGCTGGTGTCGCGCGTGACCCTGGGCGGCGGCGGCATCACCCGCGTGGCACCTGGCGCGTGCTGGGAGTGGCGGCCCGGCGAGTTCCGGCCGATCGCCAACAAGGTGGAATGGGAGATCCGCGACGTCCAGGGCGATCGGCTGGAGCTGGTGGGCGAGGCGCTGGGCGGCGGCGGTGCTCCCAAGCCGCTGGGGACGCTGTACCCGGTGAACGGCCGCATCAACCTGGACGTGCTCCACGACACGGGCGAAGACCTGCTAGCCGACCCGATGGCGATGGACCACTCCGCGCCTCCCATGCCGGGCGAGAGCCCGCGGCACTTCTCCGCGTACTACGGGGTGTTCGGCGGCCCGGTGCCCATCGTGCTGCCTAAGTACTGGGGCGCGCTGAGTGATGCTCCCCAGATCGCGAACGGCTGCGAGGTCATTCCGCCGGACATGGGAACCAAGATCTACAACTGCCTGGTCGCGTCCGTGTCGGCTTGACGGGAGCCCGGGGCGCGCCGGCGCGCCCCGGGAAGGGGATCGTCCACTGGGGAGAAGCAAACGACATGTCACGCGCCGTTTCCATTCACATCGGGGTCAACCAGCCGCAGGGGCGGCACGCCGGCCGGCCCCTGCAATACGCCGAAGGGTCCGCCTGGCGGATGGCGGAGCTGGCCAGCCAGGCGGGGTTTGGCTCCATCCTGGTGCTCCGGGGCTCCGAGGCCACGACGCAGGCGCTGCACGAGGCCCTGGCGGGGGCGGCGCAGGCGCTGTGCGGGGGCGACCTGCTGCTCCTGTCGTTCTCGGGGCACGGCAGCCAGGTGCGCGACCGCAACCGCGACGAGGGGTTCGGCTGGGACGAGACGTGGTGCCTGGCCGACGAAGAGATCCTGGACGACAAGCTGGCCGGGTACTGGCGGCTGTTCGACGCCGGCGTGCGCATCGTGGTGGTGTCCGAAAGCTGCTACGGCGGCGGAATGGGCCGGGACGACGAGGATGTGCCTCCGGCTTCGCCGCCCGTGCATCGCCCGCCCGTGATGCGCAACGGCGGGCGGGGCGGATGGGGAACGGCGCGCGGCTTTCGGGCAGAGCCGGAAATGGAGGCGGCGGCACCGTGCATCGCGTCCGCCCCGGCCGACGACCTGGGCATCCGCGCGAGCCTGCTGCTGATCTCCGCGTCCAGCGAAGACCAGGCGGCGCGCGACGGGCTGTTCACCCGCTACCTGCTGGACGTCTGGAACGACGGAACGTTCCGCGGCAGCTACTGCGACCTGTACCGCCGCGTTCGCAAGCACGTGATGGACGAGGCGTGCAGCCAGGAGCCGCAGATCCTGATGCTGGGCGCGCCCGACCTCGCGTTTCCCATGGAGCGCGCCTTCCGCCCGCGCGAGCGGGGCCCCGTCACCCGCGGCCCGCTCGTCCATCGGTAACCACGCCGACGTTTTCCACCGCGTCGGGCGGCATCATCGCGGGGCCATTCATCATCGACGGCTTTCATCCAGAGCGGGGCAGGCTCCTTCGGGCGCCTGCCCCGCCGCACTTCGTCGCGCCGGACGGGTATCATCCCGCGTTCCCGTCGTTCCGAAGGCCCGGATCTGCTCCGCCCCATGATTGCTCGACCGATTCTCCTTCTGGCCCTGCTGCTCGCCGGCTGCGACGCCCCGCGGGAGCGCGGCGCCGAAGCCGACGCCGGGCCGCCCGCCGCCGCCCGCACGCTCGCCCCCGCGCCGGCCGTGGAGCGTGGCGACACCGCGCTGCTGGCGCAGGCCCTGGCGCGTGCGGCGGAGCTGCCGAACCTGCGCGGCATCCTGGTTTCGCAGCGCGGCGAGATCGTGCTGGAACGCTACATCGGCGGGGCGGGCGCGGACCGGGGGACCAACGTGAAGTCCGCGTCCAAGAGCGTGCTTTCCGCGCTGGTGGGCATCGCCATTTCCGAGGGCCACATCCGCGGCATCGACCAGCCGATCTCCGACTTCTTTCCCGCGTACTTCGCGCGTCCGGGCGTGGACCCGCGGAAGCGCGCGATCACCGTGGGCCACCTGCTGTCGATGCAGTCGGGGCTGGAGTCCACCAGCTTCAGCGAGTACGGCGCCTGGGTCAGCAGCCGCCACTGGGTGAACGCCGCGCTGGACCAGCCGATGGTGGACGAGCCCGGCGGGCGCATGCTGTACAGCACGGGGAGCACGCACCTGCTTTCCGCCATCCTCACGCGCGCCACGGGCCGGAGCACCTGGGCGTACGCCAACGAGAAGATCGCGGCGCCGCTGGGCTTCCGCATCCGACCCTGGCAGCGCGATCCACAGGGCATCTTCTTTGGTGGCAACGACATGTACCTGACGCCGCGGCAGATGCTGCGCTTCGGGCAGATGTGGCTGGACGGCGGCGTGTACCGGGGCCGCCGGATCGTCCCCGAGGCGTGGGTGCGCGAGAGCGCCCGCCAGCGCACCACGTCACCTTTCAACGGGCATGGCTACGGGCTGGGCTGGTGGACGCGCGAGTCCGGCGGGCGGCGCGTGGCGTTCGCCTGGGGGTACGGCGGGCAGTACATCTTCGTCGTCCCCGAGCTGGAGATGGTGGCCGTCTTCACCTCGCGATCCGACGGCCCCCGCGCGCCCGGCCACCTCCCCGCCATCCACCGCATCGTCGACGAGAACCTGGTGCCCGGCGCGGCCGCCCGGCTGAACTCGAGCCCCGCGCGCTGACCCGGCGGGCGAACGCGAAGGCTGCCCAATCGCGCTTCCGACCCCGTTCGCGACCTTGCGTCGGGTGCGTAAACATCCGGCACGCCGGTTGCCTACGTGCGTTCCCCCCGGAAGGAGCCGGGGGATGTACAACCATGGAGGTACCCGATGCGCGCCAGGCCCACGCTCGCCCTCGTCGTCACGCTCGCCATCACGGGGTGCGACCGGTCACCGACCGACAATACGCAGCGCCCCACCGAGCCGGTAGACCCGTTGACCGCGCAGGCGGCCAGCACGGGGTGCTCCAGCCGGTGCGGATACCTGATCGACGTGCAGCCGTCCGGCTCGTCGCTCGTGTTCCGCATTACCGAGGATGCCCGGCTGCTGGGCGATCACTCGGACCAGGCGTACAACACGACGGGGGTCTTCGCCTGGAGCCGCGCGCGGGGCACCGTGAGCACTCCGCTGGGCATGCCCCCCGGCGAGGCAGAAGCCCATGCCGCCGCGCGGAACAACTGGGGGCAGACGGTGGGAACCACCTACGGCAATGCTACGGCGTGGGAGCCCAACGGGACTCCCGTGCCGCTGCGCGACCCCGCGACGTCGCGCCGCATCCGGGGCTGGGGGCCGTCGGACATCAACGAGAACTCCGTGATCGTCGGCGGCGGCTACCTGGACGGCTCGCCCAACAATTCGCGGCCCTTCCGCTGGCACTACCAGGAAGGCTTCCAGTTCCTAGTTCCCGACAGTACGACCGGCACGGCGGCGCGGGTCAACGACGCCGGCACCATCATTGGCAGCTACAGGCAGGCGGGATCCGAGGGACCGATGACCTGGTTCACCTGGACGAAGGCTGCCGGCCGCGTCGACATGGGCCCGGGCGAAGCCAGCGCCATTAGCGAGAACGGCCACATCGTAGGCGTGGATGGGGCCGGGGATGGATGGATGCGCACGCCGCAGGGCGAGATGGTCGCGCTGCCCAAGGGCTGGCGGCCGGTCGACGTGAATGATTGGGGCGAGGTGCTTCTGCGCGGCACCGCGGGCGTGGTGCCGCCGAACACGTGCGTGGGTGCCGTCTGGTACAAGGGATACGGGCTGCTCCGGCTGACCTCGCCGAACCCGGATATCCCCTGGTGCAACGTGGTGTCCATCAACTCCTGGGGCGACGTCGTGGGCCACCTGCTCATCGGGAGCAACCAGCCGCGGCGCTACCCCGTCGTCTGGACCTGGAAGAACAACGCGTACCGCTACGTCGCGCAGTAGCGGATATTCCTCCGCAACCGCACCCGCGTTCCGAGCCGCCGCCGAACTTTCCGTTCGGCGGCGGCTTCCGCATGTGCGGTCCCACCCTTTCCCCCGCGCCCGGCGCCCGTGTATTCTGGGCGGTGCGTCGGCACCCGCGTCCCTCTTGAGAATCCTGGTGGAACCATGCACCTGAGCGCCATCGAAAATCCCTCCAGCTCGTGGCTGAAGCTGGCGTACAAGGCTTCGGCGAAGCGGTTCGGAAAGGTGATCGGCCCGCTGAAGGTGATCTATGCCCGCAAGCCGGGGCTGATGGTGCTGGCCCTGCACATCCAGCGCACGATGGAGCACGGGCTGTCGCTGGAGCCGTCGCTGCGCCGGCTGGTGCAGACGCAGGCGGCGCGGCAGAACGGATGCACGTTCTGCGCAGACATCACCCTGGCCGAGGCCATCCGCCAGCGGGTGGGGGCGGAGAAGTTCGCGGCGCTGCCGGACTACCGCACGAGTCCGGTCTTCACGGACCGCGAACGCGCCGCCCTGGCGTTCGTGGAAGAGGCCACCATGCACCGCTCCGTGTCGGCCGAGACGGTGGCGGCGTTGCGCGAGCACTTCAGCGAGGTGGAGATCGTGGAACTCACCTGGCTGAACGCGGCCGAGAACTACTTCAACCTGCAGGCGGCGGTGCTGGGCATCGAGTCCGATGGGCTGGCGGCGCTGGCCTCGGCGCCCCGGAGGGGCTGAATCGGCTGCACGGACGCGCCGCCCGCCGTGCAGACACTCACGGTCCGCACTTCGGGCAGCGGGCGACGAGCTTGCCGTCCCCCGGCAGCTCGCGGGCGAGCCACGCGCGCAGGGCCGACTTGGTGTCGGCGCACACCTGCCGCGCGCCCTTGGCCCCCAGCCGGCCCGGGTGCACGTCGCGGTCTACCTCCGGGCACGTCGCGCGGTGCAGCAGCGGGGCCGAGCGGGTGCGCACCGCCAGCACGAACCCGTCGGGGTGCGTATTGAGCCACCAGCCGTACTCCGCGTCGTCCGCGAACTCTTCCGTCGCGGTCATCGGATCGGGTGAATCGGTCATTCGTCTCCAGGGTAAGCACCAGATTCCAGGAACGCGGATCGGCTGGGCCGCGTCCTCAGGCCGGCGTCGCCGCGCGGGCCGGGTCCTGGCCGTAGTAGCTCGAAAGCTCGTCGTACAGCTCGGGATGGCGTGTGCGAAGCTGCACCGGGCGCTCGAAGAAGCACTCGCTGGCGACGGCAAAGAACTCGGCCTCGTTGGTGGCGCCGTACTGGTCCAGCAGCGTCTTGCGCCCCGTGCGCGCCGCCTTGCGCAGCGCCAGGTAGTGCTCGCTCAGCACCCGTGCCCACGGCGCGTAGAACGCCAGGCGGTCCAGCTCCGGCGTGCCGTCCGCGGCGCCGTCTTCCTGGTCCAGCTGGTGCGCGAACTCGTGCAGGACCACGTTCTTGCCGTCGCGCGGATCGGCGGCGCCATGGCGGGCGCTGTTCCACGACAGCACCACCGCCCCGTCGCCCCACGACTCCCCCAGGTGCACCGCATCGTGTTCCCGCACGATCTCCCCGGCCCTCGCCTCGCGCGGCACCTTGTACGCGGAGGGATACACGATGATGGACCGGAGCCGCGGATAGTAGTCGTCATCGTCCAGGCGCAGCAGGAGCATGCAGGCCTGCGCGGCGATGGTGACGCGCACCTCGTCCGTCATGGTCAGCCCGCCCGCCCCCTCGAAGTTCTTTTCGGCGATGAACACCAGCACCCGGCGCAGCAACTCGTCCCGGTCGGCCTCCGAAAGGCGGGCGAACATGGGCACGTTGCGCTGGATGATCACCAGCCACTCCGGCGGAAACGGCTCCGCGCGGATGCGATCGCGGCGGCGCTTCTTCAGAAATCCAAACACGATGAACCCTGGGTTGCGGGGCGGATAGGAATCTGCGCAACGCGGTGATCAGCGCCGGCGCGCATCCGGCTCCACTCGCATGGACGCGACCACGTCCCCCTCCAGGATGCCGTCGACCACCTCGATCCCCTCGATCACCTCGCCGAAGACCGTGTACTCGCGAACCAGGCGGGGATTGTCCTTGAGGTTGATGAACCACTGCGCATCACCCGTGTCGTGCCCGCGCGTGCTCATCGCCACGGTGCCGCGGGGATGCGCGACAGTGCCGAGCTCGTCGCGCAGGTAGTGGTGATGGCCCACGTACTCGTTGGTGCCCGGGGCGCCGCCCTGGATCACGAAATCCGGCTCCACGCGGTGCCAGTTGCCGCCGTCGTAGTAACCGCCGCGCACGAGCTCCAGCACGCGAGCCGCCATCATCGGCGCCACGTCGCCGCGCAGCCGCACCACGAACGACCCGCCGCCGGCATCGGGGGACATCGTCACGCGGACGCGCACCTCCTGGCCGAGCGCGAGTGCCACCGCGTCCGGCGGGAGATCGAACCGCGGCGCGGGCGGGCGATCGTCGCTCACGGGGCGTCCGGCCGCTTCGAGCAGCGCCACGCGAACGTCGCGCTCCGATTCGTTCGCGCGGTGCACCCAGCGATCGAAGGCGTCGTTGGCGGCTGTGCGCACGCCGGGCGCGGAGGACCCCTTCAGCGCGATGGCGGCGGCGCGGACGGCCTGCGCCTGATCGCCAGCCAGTGCCGCCAGGTACACGTCATCTTCCGCATGGCCCGTCAGCTTCGACAACGCGTCGAGCGCCGCCTCCTGCACGTTGCCGTCCGGGTCGCGTGCGAGGGCGCGCAGGCGAGCGGTGTCGGCCAGGATGGCGGCGGCGCGCGCGGCGTACAGGCGCACGTGCCAGTCGGAATGCGTCGCGAGCCCGCCGAGCCGCGCCCGCGCCTGCTCCGGCGCGATCCGCGCGAGGCTGACCGCCGCGTGGGCGCCCGCATGCCACGACACGCCTCCCGCGGCGCGCCTGCGTGTCTCGCCCGGCAGCGAATCCACCCACCCGCTCAACACGCGCACGAAGGCCGAATCGGCCCCGCACGTGGTGTCCGCGACGGCGGCGGCGCGGAGGCGCACGTGCCACACGCTGTCGTCCAGCGCGGTCCGGAGTGCGCCACAGTCGGCGCGCTGGGCGGCGAGCGCACGGTAGCGAAGGCGCCACGCGGGCTCGGGCCATGCGTGAGGCGCGGCGACCGAGGGCAGCGAATCGCGCGCGCCGAAGAGCGGATCGCGGATGCGCCCCAGCGCGCGGCGGGCGATCAGCCGCACGCGCGGGTCGGCGTGCCGCAGCCCCGCCGGGATGGCCATGGTAGAATCACGCCGGTCTTCTGCGACGAGAATCCGCCCGATCAGGGCCGAGTCCACACGCGTTTGCGCCAGGGTGGGCGCGGGCGCGAGCAGCAGGAGGAGGATCCAGAGCTTTTTCATCGATCGGAGCCGGATTCGGGAGCGGCCGTTTGTCAGGGCTGAGGAAGTTGGCGCCCGGAGCGCACTATTCGGGCTGCCACAACTCGATGGCGTTCCCCTCCGGATCATGGATACGCGCGAAGCGGCCGACGCCCGGCATGTCCCACTCGGGCTTGGTGATTACCTCGATCCCCGCCGCGCGGAGCGCCGCGCACTGGCCGTCGAGATCGTCCACGCGCAGGTTGAGCATCCACTGGCGGTCCGCGGCAAAGTAATCGGTGTCGGACTTGAACGGCGCAAAGACGCTGGGCCCCGCCTGCGTGTCCCACGAGCCGTAGGGGGCCGACCCCACGCCGAGATGCTCGGCATACCAGGCCTGCAATGCCTTCGGATCCTTTGCGCGGAAGAAAAACCCGCCGATTCCGGTCACGCCCATTCTCGCCTCGCCGTTGAAAGCTTCGAAGATCCCGCGGCCCACTCCAGCCTTGTGCAGATCGTGGCGCTGCCGGCATCCCGTTCCCCTGCTGGGCCTCAGTGTACCGCCGTGGATGGCACCGTGGCGAGGTCCACGCCGGAATCCGCCACGGCCAGGGCGTCGTGGCGGCCGGCCGGCTCGCGCAGCAGCTGGTAGATGATGATGGCGCCGAACGTCGCGGTGCCGATGCCCCCGATGGAGAACCCGCCCAGCTTCAGCACCAGGTCGCCCGTGCCGATGATCAGGGTGACCGAGGCCGTCACCAGGTTGCGGTTGTTGGAGAAATCCACCCGGCTCTGCACCCAGATACGCGCGCCCGTAACCGCGATCAGCCCGAAGAGCACCAGCGACAACCCACCGAGCACCGGACCCGGGATGGTCCCCACGAGCGCGCCGAACTTGGGTGACAATCCCATGATCACCGCCGCGACCGCCGCCACCACGAAGATGAGGGTGGAGTAGATGCGCGTCACCGCCATCACCCCGATGTTCTCGGCGTAGGTCGTCACACCCGTGCCGCCGCCCGCCCCCGCCACCATGCACGCCAGCCCGTCGCCCAGGAACGCGCGGCCCAGGTAGCGGTCCAGCGACTCCCCCGTCATGGCCCCCACCGCCTTGACGTGCCCCAGGTTCTCCGCCACCAGCACCAGGGCCGCCGGGGCGAAGAGCAGCGCCACGTCCCAGCGGAAGACGGGACGCGAAAAGTTGGGAAGGCCCACCCACGCCGCCTCGCGCAGCGGCGCGAAGTTCACCGCCGGCCCCAGCCCCATTCCGTTGGCCAGCACCAGGTACAGCAGGTAGCCGAGCACTCCGCCCAGCAGGATGGGCACGCGGCGCAGCAGCCCGGGCGCGTAGACGGCCACGGCGCAGGTCGCCAGCACCGTCGCCAGCCCGATCGCCGTGTCGAAGCCGCTGCCGCTGATGCCGCGCACCGCCACAGGCGCCAGGTTCAGCCCGATCACCGCCACCACCGCGCCGGTGACCACGGGAGGCATCAGCCGCTCCATCCACCGGTATCCGGTCGCCATCACGATCAGGCCGATGAGGGCGTACAGCGCCCCCGCCGCGATGATGCCGCCCAGCGCCACGCCGATGTTGGGGTTCGGCCCCTTGCCCGCGTACCCCGTGGCCGTCGCCGCGACCGCCACGAAGGCGAAGCTGCTCCCCAGGTAGCTGGGCACCCTGCCGCCCACGACCACGAAGAAGAGCAGCGTTCCGATCCCCGAGAAGAACACGGAGGTGTTGGGATCGAAGCCCATGAGGATGGGCACCAGCACCGTGGCGCCGAACATGGCGAACACGTGCTGCACTCCGACGACGAGTGTCTGTCCCCATGGCAGGCGCTCCTCGGGGCCGATCACCCCGCCGGCGGCGGGCGTCCAGCGTGGGAAAAAGCTTGCGCGTGCGGGCGAGGGCATGGATGGACCGATGGGGACGATGTGGACGTGGCAGGGCGGGAGGCACCAAACAAGCACACCGGAGGCGGGCCGCGCAAGGCGGACCGCCCTACGACGGCGGTGCCCGGGCCAATGTAAGTCGCTGCCGGCGATCACGCCCACGTCGTGGCGCCACGCGCGCAGTTGCATATATAAAATGGCATATTAAGTTTGCTGGACCTGTGAGCGGCTCGTCCGGACCGGACGAGTACCCCCGACAGCCAGCCTTTCGTCAGCGAGGTGGACGATGAAGAAGAAGCTCAGATTGCAGATCGACGAACTGCGCGTGGAGCAGTTCAACACACATCCGGACTCGCCAGTGAGCCGCGGAACGGTTCATGGATTCGAAACGGACGGTATTGGCCTCAGCGAGCCGTGCAGGTACTGCCTCCCCCCTCCGTATGAAACTTGGTCCTGTGATTGGAGCGGGTGCTGCTGAGCCTCCGTTCACCATCAACAACAAGTGGATAAGGTAAGTGCGGAGGCACTCCCTGGTCGAACGGAGCGCCTCCGCTGCGTCGTGCGAACGTCTTGCTTTGTCCGCTCACCCCAGCCCGAGCGGGCGGCTATCCTGATGGAAAGTGACGGGTGAACGAAGGTCCGGCCGCGCAACGTTGCGCTGAGGTCGGCGGCGCCCGCCGGACAGCGCGCGGTCGTCGGCTGGGAAATCAGCCCAGGGTGAGCACCAGCGCGACGATCACCGCGATCGCGACGGCTACCGCGGCGAGCATCCCCACTCTCGACGGGGAGCGCGAGGGGGCAGCGGCCTCAGCCCGGGGCACGCCGCCGCCGGCCTTTTCCACCATCACCTCGTACAGCGGAAACAGGTCGGCCGCGGTGAACTCGGTCGCGTACCCGCCGCGCTCCAGGGGCTCACGAACGTCCCGCGCCTGCAGGATCCAGGCATCGAGCTCTTCCGGCGTGCCCGCTACCGTCCCGTCACGTACGGTTTGGGCGGCCATCTCGCGTGTGGCCGAGCGGACTTCGTCGGGAAAGTGGTACCGCGGCGGTCGCATGGATGATCTCTTCTCTGGGTTCGGCTGGCTGCCTGGTGGCGCGTCCGAACGATCCCGACAAGCAAGAACCCCACCGCCCATGTGACGGGACTGCCCTCCCTCCAATTCTCGTGCGAGATCGGGTGCGGCTCTCCGATGTCTGCGCCACGACGGCGGGCGGGTCGGCGGTGACGCGGACGCCTTCCGCGCCAGGGCTGATGTCGACCACGCAGTCGCTGCCGGCGATGACGTGCATGCCGTACACTCCACGTACGGTGCCTTGCTTAGCGAAATCAGTCGTATTACGTTTTGTCGCAACGTCGGATGCGGCTTGCCCAGCATGGGCGAGTGCCGCCCGGTCCTAACGTGTCAGCAGCGAGGTGAGCAATGAAGAAGAAGCTCAAATTGGAGATCGAGAAGCTGTCCGTCGAGCAGTTCGAGGCACAGCCGGACTCGCCGGTGACCCGCGGAACGGTGCATGGCTTCGATTCCCACTATTCCTACAGTGAGCCGGACCGCTGCATCTGCCAACCTATGCCGGGCAGCCAGCACCTGTATTTCAGCGACTGCTGCTGAACCTCACCGCGCACCAGCATCAACAAGCGAAGAACGCGTGCGGAGGCGCTTTCCTGGATTGAAGGGAGCGCCTCCGCTGCGATTATGCGAATCGTCGTGCTTTGGCCCCTCACCCTTAGCACCCGCGCGAGGTAGGGCGCGGTGCGGCTCCCTGGCGCGGCAGCCATGGCGGGCGGACCGGCGGCGACCACGCGCCCGCCTTCCTCGCCCGCGCCGGGGCCGACGTCGATCACCCAGTCGCTGCCGGCGATCACGTGGGTTGCGCTGTGCGCCTACTCCAGGTAATTTCACCTCAACCGATACGTAATCCGCAACATTTTTGAGGAGGGCGAAACATGAGCATCAACCCGAAGAAACTGCGGCTGAACGTGGACGAGCTGAAGGTAGAGGCGTTCGCGACCGGCAAGGGCGCGGCAACGCAGGGGACTGTGAACGGCTACGACCCCAGCGGCGGCACGGACGGCACCTGTGACGGCAACAGTTGCAGTGGTCCCGACAATTGCTTCTGCCCGCTGACCGAGCCCCCGACCGCCTGCTGCTGAGGACGGCCCTATACCAGGAGGCGTCGGGTTATCCCGGCGAAAGGACGACCGAGACATGGCTTTTGCCGTGGCGCGGTCGTTTTTGTCTGCGGATGAGTCCTGTCAGGGGGCGCTGAGCCAAAGCGTGCAGATCGGCAGCTTCATACTGGCTGATTGGCTGGCGCCACCGGGGCCTCATCTGCCGCCGATGCGAAGGGCTGCCTCACCCCAACTCTCGTGCGAGATAGGGCGCGGTGCGGCTTTCCGGCGTCTGCGCGACTACGGCGGGCGGGCCCGCGGCGACCACGCGGCCGCCTTCCTCGCCCGCACCGGGGCCGATGTCGATCACCCAGTCGCTCCCGGCGATCACGTGCATGTCGTGCTCGACCACCACGACCGTGTGGCCGGCATCCACCAGCCCGTGCAGCTGCGCCACCAGCTTCTCCACGTCGGACGGGTGCAGGCCGGTGGTGGGCTCGTCCAGCACGTAGAGCGAGTGGCCGCGTTGCGAGCGCTGCAGCTCGGTGGCGAGCTTGATCCGCTGCGCCTCGCCGCCGGATAGCTCCGTGGCGGGCTGGCCCAGGCGCAGGTAGCCCAATCCGACTTCCCGCAGCACGTGCAGAGAGCGGCGCACGGTATCTTCCCCCGCGAAGAACTCGTACGCGGCATCCACCGTCATCCCCAGCACCTCGGCGATGTTGCGCCCTCGCAAACGGATCTCCAGCGTCTGCGCGTTGTAACGCGCGCCGTGGCAGGCGGGGCAGGGCGCGTAGACGCTGGGGAGAAAGAGCAGTTCCACCATCACGAACCCCTCGCCCTCGCACGTCTCGCAGCGCCCCTTAACCACGTTGAACGAGAACCGGCCCGCGTCGTAGCGCCGCTTCTTCGCGTCCGGCGTGGCGGCGAAGAGGCGGCGGACGTGGTCGAACAGCCCCGTGTACGTCGCCAGGTTGCTGCGCGGCGTGCGCCCGATGGCCTTCTGGTCCACCTGCACCAGGCGGCGGATGCCCTCCATCCCGCCCGCGATCCGCCCGCCGACGGGGATGGTGGACGGATGGTCGGCATCGTCCTCGTCTTCCGCTGACGTGGGGATCTCGTGGCCCAGGTGCCCGGCGACGAGCTCCACGAGCACCTGGCTCACCAGGCTGCTCTTGCCTGATCCCGATACGCCGCTGACGCTGGTGAACACGCCCAGCGGAAAGCGCACATCCAGCTCGTGCAGGTTGTTGCGGGTGACGGATTCCAGGGCCAGCCATCCCTTCGGCTCGCGCGGCATGCCCGCGGGCGGCCGCGTCTCGCCGAAGAGGTGGCGGCGCGTCTGCGACTCGGCCACGTCCGCGAGGCCCGCGGGCGGGCCGCTGTAGAGCACGCGTCCGCCGCCCTCGCCCGCTGCGGGGCCCACGTCCACGATCCAGTCGGCGTGGCGGATGACATCCATCTCGTGCTCCACCACGAAGAGCGAGTTGCCCGCGGCCAGCAGCCCGTCCAGCGCGCGGAGCAGCGCCTCGGTGTCCGCCGGATGCAGGCCGGCGGAGGGCTCGTCGAGCACGTAGACCACGCCGAACAGGTTGGATCGCACCTGCGTGGCGAGCCGCAGCCGCTGCAGCTCGCCAGGGGAGAGCGTGGGCGTGCTGCGCTCGATGGACAGGTATCCCAGTCCCAGGTCCAGCAGCACCTCCAGCCGCGCCGCCAGGTCCTGGGCGATGCGGTGCGCCACGAGCGCCCGTTCCGGGTGATCCACATCCTCCGCTCCCCCCGCCGTTCCTTGCGCGTACGGGCGGACGAGCGCGGCCAGGCGCGCCAGCGGCAGGCGGCCTAGCTCGGTGATGTCCATCCCCGCGAACGTCACCGCCAGCGACGCCGGGTTCAGCCGTTTGCCGCCGCACGCGGGGCAGTCGGTGCTGAGCATGTACTGCATCACCCGCCGCCGCATGGACGCGCTCTGCGTGTTGGCGAAGGTGTGCAGCACGTGCCGGCGCGCGCTGCTGAAGGTGCCCATGTAGTTGGGCTCCTCCTTGCGCTTGAGCGCCTTTCGCGTCTCCTCCGGCGTATAGCCGGGGTAGACGGGGACGACGGGCTGCTCGTCGGTGAAGAGGATCCAGTCGCGGATGTCCTGCGGCAGGTCGCGCCAGGGACGGTCCACGTCGTAGCTAAGGGTGACCAGGATGTCGCGCTGGTTCTGCCCGCCCCACGCCTGCGGCCACGCGGCGACGGCGCGCTCGCGGATGGTGAGCGACGGGTCGGGCACCATGGACTGCTCGGTGACCGTGTAGATGCGGCCGTGCCCGTGGCACTGGGGGCAGGCGCCCTCGGGGGTGTTGGGGGAGAAGGCCTCGGCGTAGATGATGGGCTGGCCGGGCGGGTAGTCGCCGGCGCGCGAGTACAGCATCCGCAGCAGGTTGCTGAGCGTGGTCACGCTGCCGACGGACGAGCGCGTGGTGGGCGTGCCGCGCTGCTGCTGCAGGGCCACGGCGGGCGGAATGCCGTCGATCTCGTCGACGTCGGGGATGCCCATCTGGTGGAACAGCCGCCGCGCGTACGGCGCCACCGACTCCAGGTATCGCCGCTGCGCCTCGGCGTACAGCGTGCCGAACGCGAGCGACGACTTGCCCGATCCTGAGACCCCGGTGAACACCACCAGCGCGTCGCGGGGAATGTCGACGTTCACGTTCTTGAGGTTGTGCTCCCGCGCCCCCCGCACCCGCACGAACTTATGTGCGCCACCCGTCCCGCCGCTGTTCCGTGCCTTCATGCCTTCAGCCGCCCGTGGTGTTTCTGATGATGCAAATTTTCCGAAGCGTGGTAGACAAGATCGTATACGGATTTAGCCATCCTGCTCCAGTCCGTTGCGGAGCCGGAACGCCAAGTATTGGAGCCGCGTCGCACGCCGCTCCAGCCCAGCAGCTAGCTGTTCCGCGCTCTGTGACGTCGGATTCCGATTACCGGATAGCCACGCTTCGATTGCAGCACGGCTAATCTCCGCATCCTTCGCGAGAAGGGTGCGGGGCAGCTCACTCTCCCGGATGATCTCCTGTACTAACCGTTGCAGCTTCTCCGATTCACTCACGCTCCAGCCTCCGACGAGCGGTACGGGAATCCGTTGACAAAATCAAGTAGGCGGATTACCATACAGAGACAAGGAAGGGCAGTCGCTCACCCCGCCAAGAGTTCGCGACTGCCCTCTATCTCCCAATCTGCCGGATGGCAGATCAGGATGTCTACACGATAGGCATCCTCCGCCGGAGGCGCAAGCAACGAGGAGGATGCGATGAAGATGGATGGAGCCTCACCCGCGCGCTGGCTGGAGATGCTGGTTGATCGCTTCGGTGCTCTGGAGGCCGTCGCGTACTCCTCAATCAAGCTCTCCCGCTACGTCTCCGAGTGCGAGATGTCAATGGACCTGCTGGTTGCCGAGGCCGTGCTGGAGTTCGGTGAGGATCTACGCAACGCGCAGGAGGCCGCGGGCGAGTGGACCGACGAGGTGCTGGCCCAAGCTTCCGGCCGAGACGTGACGCATGAGAGCCTCCACAACGCGATCTCACAAAGCTCGTAGCGCGCGGTAGCTACGGCTCGGTCTGAGTAACGTTATGACGTAACTTCTGTGCACAATCGCTGTCGGTTGCCATCTCGGTTAGGAGAGCCGCTGAAATTAGAGAACCCTCAATGCTGCTTGCTCGACAGAGCCTTGCTCCTAAAGTCCGAACTTCGTTATGGCGACCCAAGTTGATTGTAGTGTTGATCATTTTTGCGCCCTCAAACACAACATGTTGTAAATTAGCGTCTGTGAAATCAACTCCTGTCAAGGTCGCGTATGAAAAATCGGCCCCTATCAGTTTTGCCTCCTCAAAATCTACGCTGCTCAGATCGGCATAGCGAAAATCCGCCTTTTCAAGCCGTACTAGTTTAAACGATCCATCTTCAAGGAGGGACGATCGGAAGTTTGACCCGGCGAGTGATATTTCATCCGGTCTTAGGATTATAGTATCACCGATAATCGTGACCTGCGAGACAACCATCCTCTCTTGACCAAGATCAAAATCACGGAAGCGTATTCCGGGCAAATCAGAATATTGGAAATTGGCTTGAGTGAGTATGCGAGACATGTCAATTTGGGAGTTCATCAATGCCGTGAGGAGTTGGCCCCGTTCTGGGCTAAGGGCCATGGGGGTAAGGTTATCCCCGTCTAGGTAGCGATACGGTCGTAGTGACCTACTCAGGGCAATGATACGACCCTCTAGCCTTAATGGGAGACGCGGCTTACCTGAGTCAGCCTCCGCGACAGTCAGCGCACCCATTTCCTCGTCTATCTTATCCAAAATCGCAGTTTGCTCGAAGATCAGGGCGGAACGCCGTGCTGATTCGGCGAGTTCCGTTTGCCGATTTATCAATTCAGTCTGTCGCGTTAGAGCGATAAGCTGTAGAACCGTAATAATGAGTGGTAAGGAAGCGAGAATAACAAAGGTCAGTCCAACCCTAGTGAACCGAGCTACCAGTGCGGCGGCGAAGTCGCGCGTTGGCGACTCGGGCCATGGTAACCCCTCGCCGGAACGAACCCAAGTGCTCCATGCGTTCCACAGGTCAACCGTTTTCCGAAAGAGCTGCGATCCAGCAAAGGTTCTGAGGCCAACCGTAGACACGAAGAAACCGATTCGGCTCCTGCGTCTTGCACGTAGCTGCGCTTCGTGTTCCAGTTTCTGCAAAGCGGCTTGCAGGCGGTGGATCTCGTTGCGCAGGGCTTCCTGCGATTGACCTTCAAGGTTGGACGTATCGCGAGTATTTTGTTTCATATAGGCCCTGTAGAGGAGGGAAAGGCTCTTCAGAACTGCGGTTCACCTCCCCTCCGACGACGGCTTGCCAGTTGCTTGGAGAAGATGGCTTGCCTGCCGATGCAACCCCCGGGAGCGGTGCTCCAGCCCTTCCGCCAATTGAATGCGACTAGCCCGTCCGCGGCGAGCGTGCACCGATGTGCTGGCCCAAGGCTATCGCCCGAGACGTAACCCATGAACAAGTTACTATTTCCTCTCCGTCCCTGCACCATAGCGGCGACGCGGCCGGCATCAAAATACATTTGGCCTGTCCGAGCACGCGGGCGGCCGGTCGGACGAACGACCCTTGAGCACGGCCGGGGACACGCCATCGTTTGCCGCACATGGCTGTTCCGATCCCTGCGGTAAGTGCATGGTGGGCGTACCCCGCTGCTGCAGGGCCACGGCAGGCGGAATGCCGTCGATCTCGTCGACCTCGGGGATGCCATCTGGTGGAACAGCCGCCGCGCGTACGGCGCCACCGACTCCAGGTAGCGCCGCTGCGCCTCGGCGTACAGCGTGCCGAACGCGAGCAACGACTTGCCCGACCCCGACACGCCGGTGAACACCACCAGCGCGTCGCGCGGGATGTCGACGTCCACGTTCTTGAGGTTGTGCTCCCGCGCTCCCCGCACCCGCACGAACTCGTGCTGCCGCGCGGCCTCAACGCCCGGCGTCTCGCCGCTGTTTCCTGCCCTCATCCGCCCCGCCTACCCGAAGGTGTGTACTTGGACAGCGGGGATGATGAGGATCGGAAGATGGAGATGGAACACGCATCATGCAGGGCCCAAGATCTCGCGGCGCTTTGCCTACATATCGCGACGCGGCGGAGTGCCTCTCCTTTGTGGATCTTCTGGATGTGCGGACGGGATGCTGCTGGCCCAGTACTTCAACATCCCCGAATGTAAGCCTCTGTGGCGCCCTCTGTGGCGGAACATCGATGGTGACCAGTGGTGCGGCGGCGGGTGCTGATTCGACCGACTCTGCTGCACTACTTCCGCGCTAAGCCGGGGACAAGAGGAGGGTCGAGATGAGCACCAAGAGTTCGCCAATGTCACGGAGGGGGATAACGACACCTCTTCAGTTGGTGGCAGTTGCCCACGGGCGTCTGATCATGTTTTGTGCACCGCTCGCAACGGCAGGCGTCGGAACTGGTCATTCCGAACTGGCATGGGCCGCAGTCACGCTGGTAGGCGTATCCTCACTATTCATCATCTTTCGTCCAGTTCTTCTAGCGAAGTCGTACACAGAACTGGGCAGTTAGTCTGAGTGCGATCACAACCGCCTTTGGGAAGTGTTGTCGAGCGCCCATCGACGGGAGCAGAGCTTCTCCCTTTTACGGGGCAGCTGATGCTGATCTTCGTGAGTCGGTATACTCGTGGAAGGGCACGGTGCAGGCGGCGCTACACGCGAGCGACGATTTCGCCGGTGAACACCACCAGCGCGTCGCGGGGGATGTCGATATTCACGTTCTTGAGGTTGTGCTCCCGCGCCCTCGCACCCGCACGAACTCATGCTGCCGCGGGCCCTCCGCGTCCGGCGGCCCGACGCTCTTCCGTCCTCTATGCCCTCAGGCTCGTGGCAGTGTCAGCGTGAAGGTGCTTCCCACGCCCGGGGTGCTCTCCGCCGTCAGGTCGCCGCCCATGCCGCGCGCGAGCTCGCGGCTGATCGCCAGCCCCAGCCCCACACCCTCGTGCTGACGCGTGAGCCCCTGGTCCACCTGCACGAAGGGCTCGAAGATGCTCGCCAGCTTCTCGGCCGCGATCCCCACCCCGGTGTCGGCCACCGCGATCGCGACCTGCGCCTCGCGCTCGGCGCAGGTCACGTGCAGCTCGCCCCCGGTCTCGGTGAACTTCACCGCGTTCGTGAGCAGGTTGAGGAGCACCTGCTGAAGCTTGTCGGGGTCTGCCCGCGCCACGAGCCCGGGCGGGCATTCCCCGAGCGCAAGGGTGAGCCCGCGCGCCCGGGCCTGCGGGAGAACGAGTGCCTCCGCCCCCACGAGCGCGTCCGCCAGCGGCACCCGGGCCAGGTCGTAGCGCACGGCGCCCGCGTCCACGCGTGTGTAGTTGAGCACCTGGTTGATCAGCCCGAGCAGGTGCTTCTGGCTCGCCTGGATGCGCGCGAGGTCGGCCCGCTGCGCATCGGTGATCGGGCCGCGGATGCCCAGCTCGAGCAGCTCGGCGTAGCCGCCGATAGCGTTGAGGGGCGTACGCAGCTCGTGGCTCATCACCGCCAGGAACTCGCCCTTGGCGCGGTTCGCGGCCTCGGCGGCCGCCTGGGCGCGCTCGGCCGCCGCGCGCGCCTCGCGCTCGGAGGTCACGTCGGCGTTCGTGCCCACCCAGCGCACCACCCGTCCGCTGGCGTCCCGCAGCGGCACGACGCGCGTGAGGAAGGGGCGGAACTGCCCGTCGGCGCCGCGGAGCGGAAAGGTCATCTCGAACACCGCGCCGGTCGCGATGGAGGCCTGCCACCGCGCGATCACGTCGGGGAGCGCCGCCGGATCGTGCACCGACTGCCATCCCCAGCCTTCCATCTGTTCGGGCGTGGTGCCGGTGTATTCGTACCAGCGCGCGTTGTACCAGTCGATGTAGCCGTCGGCCTGCGCCGTCCAGGCGAGCGTGGGGATCGCGTCCGCCAGCATACGGAACTGCACCTCGCTGGCCGCGAGCGCCGCCCGGGCGGCCTCGGCCTCGGCGCGGGCCCGTTCGCTCCGGGCGAGCAGCTCCTCGACCGCGCGCCGCGCGCCCACCTGCTCGGTGACCTCGACCGCCAGGTTCAGCACACCCACCACGCGTCCCTCCGCGTTGCGCACCGGCTCGAAGCGCAGGTCGAACCATGTGTCCATCACGCCCGTGCCGTCGCGGTCGAAGCGCACCAGCGTCTCGGGGCCCACCCACGGCTCGCCGGTGGCGTACACCTGGTCGAACACCTCGTGGATGCCGCTGCCCGCCAGCTCGGGAAACGCCGTGCGCGGCGTGAGGCCCGTGACGTCGCGCCCGCCGCCGCTGATCCGCTTGTACGCCTCGTTGACGAGCGTGAACCGGTGGTCCGGGCCCTCCGTCAGCGCGAGCGGCGCCGGCGTGTGCAGGACGACGGACCGCAGCCGCTCGCGCTCGGTCGCGAGCTCCGCGACCAGGCGCGCGCGCTCGGCCGCCGCCTCACGCCCGCTGCCGTCTCCTTCGCTGGTGGTGCGTGGCACGTATCCCCGCGCTCCGAATGACTCTGGTCCGTGTCCCGCCGCCGGCACCTCCGGCTGGCTGCCTGGACCGCCGCCGCGAACCTATGGCATGTCCGGCCCGCTCGCGATGCGCACGAGGCGGGCCGCCGACCCTTACGGAACCCGCATCCCGAGCTGCCTTCCCGGCCCGGCTCGGGGCTTCGCTCCGATGACGGTCAGGGGGCAGAGAGGATGATGCGGAGTGCTCCACGGCTTACCTGGCCGGCGAGCTCTTCCGGGGAGTTGGAAAGCAGCACCAGCGTCAGGCCGCTGGCGGGAAGGACGTACACCCAGCCGTAGTGGTCCAGTCCAGTCTCCGCGCCGGAGTGGGTGATCAGAGGAACGCCGCTCCGTTCCGCGAGGAACCAGCCGTATCCGATGTCCGAGGCGTCGCCGGACCGGTCCACCTGGGTGCCCATGGCGCGGGCCGCCGATCCCGGCGAAACGATGCGCCCGCCGCGCAGGGCACGGGTGAACGCCAGCAGGTCGTCCACGGTGCTGTACATCCCCGTGGCGCCGCGATACCCCCAGTTGGGGCGCGCGATCTCCGGCCGCGGCATGCTCCCGACCGGCGCGATGGAGGCCGCGGGACCCGGCCAGAACCCGCTGTGCGCCATCCCCGCGGGGTTCAGCACCGCCTGCTCCACGAATTGCTCGTACGGGCGGCCGGATGCGATCTCTACGATGGCCGCCAGCAGCGTAAAGGCGTCGTTGCTGTAGGAGGCCTGCGCCCCCGGCCGCCGTTCGAGCGGAAGAGCAAGGATGGCACGCACCGCTGCGCCGCGGTCCGTGATCCCCTCAGCCACGTACGCGTGGGGAAGCCCGGACGTGTGCGTGAGCAGATGATGGACGGTGATCTCCCGTTTGTCCGCGGGTACGCCGCCCAGGAACCGCCCGATGGAATCGTTCGTCGAGAGCCGCCCCTCGTCCACGAGCTTGAGGATGGCGGACGCCGCGATCGGCTTGACGAGCGATCCAATCCAGAAGGCGTTCTCCGGAGTGATCGTCCCACCGGGTGAATAGCCCGCCCTCAGCACCGTCTCGCCCTCGCGCGCGACCAGCACCGCGCCCGAGAACCCGGAGCGGGCCGCCGCCTGGAAATGTGCATCGAGCCTCGTCCGGAGGTCGGCGGCCGGCGCCGGCTCCATGCGGGACTCCAGGTCCGCCGCCGGTGGGGAGCAGGCCGCGACCGCCAGCGCGCAGGCGAGGGTTACGGGGGAGAGACGCCGCATGCTTTCACTCCAGGAGGGAAGCTCGAACCAGGGAACGCCCAAGATGCCGGGTGGCCGGCGTTACGACAATCCGTGCACTCCGGGTCCTCGCATGCCACCTTCTGCGCGCGTCGTCGGCACCGGGCTCGAAGACACTGCTTGGGAATTATGGCAGTATAGGTTATTGTAAGTGGCGGTGCGGCCTCGCCAGCGCAGACGAGTGCCGCCCGCATCCCACCCTGAATGCAGGAGCTGGACGATGAAGAAGAAGCTTAGATTGCAGGTCGAGAAGCTCAACGTCGAGCAATTCGAGGTCGAGCCGGGCTCCCCCGACGCCCGCGGAACGGTGCACGGCTTTGAAACGCAGGGCCCCGACACGTGCAACTGCGGCTCGATGGGCCCTAGCGATCCCTGCCTGTACTGCGTGGACATGCCCATCACGTGGTCCTGCGACGTGAGCCCCTGCGGTTGAACTCCAGGCCCATCAGCCACTGGAGGCAGCAGCAAACCGGCACCACATGGGGAGGAGCTTCCTGGATACCAGGAGGCTCCTCCCTTGCTTCGTGGTCTCGTCATCCGCTACGCCGCACCCCCGACACCAGGGCGAAGCAGGGCGGCGGTGGCGGTTCTTCGGGAAGCGCGCCACCGTGCATTCGCCTACGTGCCGCAGAAGGTCTGGTGCACCCGCTCGTGCGCCGCCGGCGGCTCCATGTACCGCGCGAAGGCCGGCTGCGAGTCGAACGGCCTGGCCAGCACCGTCAGCAGCTCCTCGAAGGGGGCGAAGTCGTTCCGGTCGACCGCCGCGCGGATCACTGCCTCTATGCGATGGTTGCGCGGGATGAAGGCGGGGTTCACGGCGAGCATGGCTTCGCGGCGCGCGGCGGCGTCGCCCGGCTCTTCCCCGAGCCGGTGCCGCCACCGGGGCGCCCACGCGTCGTATGCGCCGGGGTCGTTGAAAAGGCTCCGCACGTGCGCATCTGCCTCCTCGTCCGCCGCCGCCTCGCTCAGCCCGCGGAAGGTGAGCGTAAAGTCAGCGAGGTTCGCCGCCATCGCCTGCAGCAGTTCCTCCGCGAGCGCGGCGTCACCTGGACGTTCGGTAGACAGGCCCAGCTTGCGCCGCAGGCCGCCCTGGTAGGCCCGTTCGAACGCCGGGCCGAATGCCTCCAGCACCTGAACGGCATCCTCGGCCGCGGCGTCGGCGTCGTCCCCCAGGAGCGGGAGAAGGCACTCCGCCAGCCGCGTCAGGTTCCACTGGGCGATGGCCGGCTGGTTGCCGTAGGCGTAGCGTCGGTAGAGGTCGATGGAGCTGAACACCGCCTGGGGATCGTATTCGTCCAGGAAGGCGCACGGGCCGTAGTCGATGGTTTCACCGGCGACCGACGTGTTGTCCGTGTTCATCACGCCGTGGACGAAGCCGACCAGCAGCCACCGGGCGACCAGCTCGGCCTGCGCCTGGACCACGGCCTCGAGGAGCGCGCGGTGAGGGTGCTCGGCCTCGGCGGCGTGCGGATAGTGCCGCGCGATGACGTGGTCCGCGAGCGTGCGTACGCCCTCCACGTCGCCACGGCTGGCGAAGAACTGGAACGTACCCACCCGGATGTGGCTGGATGCCACCCGCGTCAGCACCGCGCCGGGAAGCATCGTCTCCCGGACCACCCGTTCCCCGGTGGTCACCGCGGCCAGTGCGCGGGTGGTGGGGATGCCCAGCGCCTGCATGGCCTCGCTGACCAGGTACTCGCGCAGCACCGGGCCAAGCGCCGCCCGTCCGTCGCCGCGGCGCGAGTAGGGGGTGGGGCCCGCGCCCTTGAGCTGCACGTCGCGCCGGGTTCCGCCCCGGTCGATGACCTCGCCCAGCAGGATGGCGCGGCCGTCGCCCAGCTGCGGTACGAAGCCGCCGAACTGGTGGCCGGCGTACGCGGTGGCGATGGGCGTGGCCGTGTCGGGAACGCGGTTCCCGGCCAGGACGGCCACGCCTTCCTCGCTGGCGAGCCAGTCCGGGTCGATGCCCAGCTCCGCCGCCAGCGGCGCGTTCACCCGGATCAGCCGTGGTGCCTTCACCGGGGTGGGCGTGACACGGGCGAAAAACCGGTCCGGGAGCCGCGCATAGGCGCTGTCGAAAGCGGGTTGAGCCATGCGGAAAGCGCTGCGATTCGGGTGTCGGACTCGCACCGCTCGATTCCATCGACGGTGCGAAACGTCCGAGCATCCCTCGCACAAGCCACGCCTAACGTGATGCACAACGCGCGGTTCCGCGTCCTCGCCGCTCTATTCCCTGTTCCCCAACGCGGAGTAGACCAGCTCCTGGAACGTCGCCTCCAGTGGAACGCGGCTTCCGGGGGAGAGCTGGGTCCAGACCATGGCGATCAGGTCGTTTTCCGGGTCCACCCAGAAGTACGTCCCCAGGTACCCGGACCAGCGGAAGATGCCGGCCGGTCCCGGCCGCGTCGCCCGCGCGGTGTCGACCTTGACGGCTACGCCCAGCCCGAACCCGTACGTGGGGTCGCGCAGCGTGCCGCTCGGCACCGGGGTCAGTTCCGGCGGCACCGTATTGTGGGTCATGAGCGCGACGGTCTCCGGCCGCAGGATGCGCGTCTCCCCGAACACGCCGCCGTCCAGGAGCATCTGCGTGAACCGGAGCATGTCGTCGGGCGTGGAAAGCAGGCCGCCGCTCCCCCAGAAGAAGCGCGCCTCAGGCTCGAACATCGCCATGAGCCCGTCGCCCCGGACGGGTTGCAGCGTGCCATCGGGGCCGGTGGTGTACACGGTCGCGAGGCGGTCCCGCATCTCCGGGCGGATGCGGAAGCCGGTGTCGCGCATCCCCAAGGGGCGGAAGAGCTGCTCGTCGAGAAAACGGTCGAGCGTCTGCCCCGACGCGACCTCTATCACCCGTCCCGCGACGTCGAGCCCGGAGCCGTAGCTCCACTGCGTTCCCGGCGAGAAGAGCAGGGGAATGCGCGCGAGGCTGTCGGCGAACTCCTCCAGCGTGCGGCCCGCATCGTACAGCTTCGCCCGGCTGAAGATGGTATCGACTGGCCCGGGCGTCAGCCCGTACGCCAGGCCGGAGGTATGGTTCAGGAGCTGGCGGATGGTGATCGGCGAGTCGGGCGCCCGGAGGATCGGGGCATCCGCAGTTCCCCCGGCGAACACCTTCACGTTCGCGAACGATGGGATGTACTTCGACACCGGATCATCGAGCCCCACCCTGCCCTGGTCCACGAGGCGGAGCACACCCACGGCGACCACCGGCTTGGTCATGGAGTAGATGCGGAAGATCGCGTCCGGGCGCATGGGGGTGCCGCGCGCCAGGTCCATCCGCCCGAAAGTGCGCTCGTACCGGATGCGGCCGTGGCGGGCGATCACGGCGTAGATGCCGCTCACCTTTCCCGAGTCGACGAACGCCTGGAGAGCGGGGTCGATGCGGTCGAGCGCCGCCTGCGAAAAACCGAGCGTTTCAGCGCGCGCCATGGGGAGCGCGGGCGTTCTGGTCGCGGCGCAGGAGGCGAGCGCGCCCACGCACGCGATCGCGACAGCCGTCCTCAGAAGCCGGTTGAACATGCCTCGGCGCGGATTTGGGATATCCCCACTCTGGAGGCATTCTGAGAAATTTGGTGGTCAGATAACACGTGGCCCCCCTCGATGCTCGCCAAAACGAAGAATTTCTGATCCTACGCGAATCCGAGTGTGAGCTATATATCAATACACTGCGCTACTTTGGTTCGTCCATCTGCTCCCGCAGCGCGAGCAATCTGACCGCAAGTTGCTGGAGGTGGTTTACCCGTCGCATAAGGCCATTGGCCAGTTGCTCTACGCTCTCGCTCTGCGGGGTCCGTACGCCAGACATCCAAGCTTCGAGCGCAGCGCGACTCAATTCCGCGTCGCGTGCGAGTAGCGCGCGTGGAAGCTCGCTCTCTTGAATCACCTCTCTGACGACCCTCTGGATTCGCTCAGGCTTAACCATACAGGCCTCCGTTTATGGTGTAGGAAGAAACCGTTGACAGGTGTCCGCCTACACATTATTCATACAGCCAATGCCGAAGGGCAGCCGCTCACCCCGCCAAGAGTTCGCGACTGCCCTTACAATCCACCCGCCGCGAGGCAGATGGGATGTCTACACGATAGGCATCCTCCGCCGGAGGCGCAAGCAACGAGGAGGATGCGATGAACATGGAAGGAGCCTCAGCCGCGCGGATCTTGGAGATGCTGGCGGACCGCTTCGGCGCGCTGCAAGCCGTCGCGTACTCGTCGATCAAGCTCTCCCGCTATGTCTCCGAGTGCGAGATGTCGATGGACCTGCTCGTCGCCGAGGCGGTGCTGGAGTTCGGTGAGGATCTGCGCAACGCGCGTAAAATCGTAGGAGAGTCAACGAAGTAGTGCCTCCACTTCCTAAAGGATGGGCCGTTTCGAAGTGTTTGCTGTTCCTTCAAGTGTCTCCGGATGGGAGTCAGCTTAGTATGAAAATCCTTGTAGGCAGATTCGGCGTTCTTTCCCGAATGGAATGAGTGTACGCGGGGAGCCGCGTAGATGGTTTTGTCCAAGCGATCGATCCAACCATTAACGTTCGCAGAAAACAGCGACTGCGCCAGTTCTGGACAGACGACATTGGCCGACAGCAGGCGCTCAAGATCGACGATGAAGTGTTCAACCTGCGATACGCACGCGATGAACCTTTCATCTGAGGCGTAGGCATCAAGCGGCATCCTGCCGAGCAACACGTCGTCGCAGATACGCGCTGCGTAGCCCCGCGCGTCCATAAGGTGTGGCGAAGACCACATTTGGTGAAGCGCAAAGGCTGCAGCACGCCTCTCTGAGCGGCGCTGCTGGCGGTGTGTGTAGACGGCGAATATGAAAGCCAAAATGCTGGCCGCAGCCGCGCACACGGTGGCTATATCAGTGGGAACTTCGAATTGTGCGTCCATCTGCTGTAGGGGCAGGAGGGGGGGCGTCTCTGCGAAACCCAGGAACGGTTTCCATCTCGGATCCGATGAACTCTCGCGGCCACATACTCGTCCCGTGTAGTGTCCGACGCGCAGTATATCATCTCCGGGCGGGCTTACCGCCGCGCTTCTTTCTTGAACTCCGCACTCGTTCTGAATTGGGTAGCATTTTTTCTGCGTTTGCTGCTGGGGCGGCACTTCTTGGCGAACGTTCCACCGTTGCCGGAGAACGGACTCTGCCGTTCCGCAGCGTTAACCACAGATCATGCATGAAGCGATGCACCTGCATTGGCCTTGAAGGCCTATCGGAGTGCGTTGGATTGTGTACACCGCTTAGGTTCTCCATCCTACGCACGGCTGAATTAATACCCTCAATCCATCCTGCTTGGAGATGCCGATGCACCGGGGCGTGGTCGTTAACCTGATCCTGTAGCGCCTTCGCAAAGTGGGCGAGGAACGCATAATAGTGCAGGAACCAAGAGTAGAGAAATAGATCTGCAAGCCGCTGGTCAAGCAAATTCTTGTCACAGCAGATCTGCACACGGGCAATGAAGTAGATGAAGTTCGCCAGTCCATGGCTGCGGACAAACTCTTCCTCGTTGCGGTCGTCTCTCGCGGCATCGATCAGCACGGGCTGTTTGTCGTGCCCGCGGCCGAAGTGAGAATATCCACAGCCCGGAGACCACTCCAGATGGGACGAGTCGACCAAAAAGCTCCAGACTTCCCGCTCAAACGCCTGTGCGCCGGTGGGGTTCTCGCTGAACTTCCGGAGCGCCAGCACGGCATTGTGCCGATCACGCATCATCTCTGTGCTATTCAATTCACGGAGAAATTCCAGAACAATCCGCCGGCGTTCGATAGTCCGCGCGATCCGGAATGCGAGGAACGAAATGATTGCGGTGATCGCGATTGAGATCAGCGTGATAATGAGTGGTGCGTCGTCGCGCAGTGTCATGCTATACCAAGGGGCGGTAGCAGTATCGGAGTTAAGCAGATCGTAAGGCCACATGGTGTGATTATCTGAGGCGAGAGGGTGGGTTAGGTATTGAAGCGAGTGCTTGGCGATATTGGGAATGAAGCCATTCGTTTTGCCATATATGTGTTCCCGTGGACAGCTTCACCGTTCTGCGGACAAGATTGAGGGTAGGCACACATGAGAATCCTAATCGGTCTAGAAGCGTTGTGCAACCGGAGAGGTGGCGTCACATTCGGCAGAGGTTTTTACCCAGGCCGTTCAGCACGTAGGCCACACCGAATACTGAAGATGCTGTTGGACCGCTGCGGCGCGCTAGAAGCCCGTCGCATAATCCTCGATCAAGCTCTCCCGCTACGTCTCTGAGTGCGAGATGTCGATGCACCAGCTGGTGGCTGAAGCTGTGCTTGAGTTTGCGGATGATCTGCGGAATGCGGCAGCGGCAGTCTCCACTTAACCGACGGTTACTCTGGAGGAGAGCCAAAGTCATCGCCGAGTCGTTCACTTTCCGCATTCGAGCCAGGCTCAGCCCCGAGTGGCTCCGCCTCTTTCAGCACTGCCGGGGAGGCTAATAGTGAACCAGTGAGGTAGGGGACGCGCCCGCTAGGCACTAAGCCGGCGGCGTCGCGTAAGTGTACCTCTTGGTCATCAAAGAAGATATGTGGTTTGAATGCACCGAGCACTTTCCCTTTACCAACCCCGCCAAGAAAGAATGCCTGGTCTACGTAGACACCCCACTCCCGCATAGTGCGAATCACACGCATCTCTGCGGGGCTGTTGCGGGCGGTCACGATGGCGATTCTAACCGGTGAATGCTCTACCCGCATCGGGAGCCGCTCCTGCATTTTCGCCAGCTTTTTCAAAAAAGCCGCATACGGGCCTTCCGGCAGAGGGACATGCTGGAGGTTGTCCTCAGCTTGATGGAATGCGGCGAGCCCATGCTTCTTGTAAACCAATTCGCTCTCTTCATCAAAAAGCACAGCATCACCGTCAAACGCGATCCGCACCTGCTCTTCCGGAGGTTCCGGCGCGTTTCGAGGAGGGGGCGACAGAACAGCGGCAGCGCACGTACGGCTATCAATAACCCGTTGCGCATCGGCAACACTCGTCGTGAGGAATAGATCAACGTCGAACGCTTCAAGGTAATCCGTTACAGGTTCGCCAGCTGTGAACGCGGAGCGGGAGATCCCAAGGTCCATCGCCCTGATGGTTTGAAGGACGCGGATTCCGGTTTCCGGGCTATTCCGCGACATCACGACTACCTCAACGATGGGCGGAGCGCCTGGAAGTGTATGCTGATTGAGACGGAGTAGTGCCTTGATCAGAGGAAAGCCCGTTCCAGGGGAAAGCAGATCATCCTCCCGCGCCAGCATGTACGCGCGGTATTCGTCGATCGCGGTATCGGGATCTAGTGCCGCTTTCTCCGAGAACATGCGGTCCGCCTCATGAAGATCAAACAGCGCGGTAGCACTGATACCTATAACGAGTGTCGTGGACAAATCGAGGGGCATTGGATGTACAGAGTTCGGGTGGTGTGTTGTTATCCCGGCCCTAGGTTTCACACATCCACAGGACTGGACTCGAATTCGCCCTGCTCTAGCTCGGAACTGGCTACACAACCGCCTCGCCCGAGGCGGCTCACCGACGGCATTCACGTCGAGGATGTCGAGACGTTCAGGGCTCGGCGATCCACGATATTCATGCCGCAGACACATCGGCCGCACCGACCTGCGCTAGTCGGTGATTACCCCGCTACTCCGGCCCTGATCAGCACGAAATCGATCGGGCACTCCAATGCTGCATTATTCCCAAACAGTCGGAGCGCAGAACTCCCTCGGTTCCGAGCATCCGCTCGCATCGAAAGCCCCCCTCCATCCCACAGCATCCACTCTCCGCTACCGTACCTCCAACCGCTCCACCTTCGGCAGCACCTGCAGCGAAAGGCTGCATACGGCCAATCTATCACCCTTGGTCCATTCCCGCACCAGGGAGATGACGGCTCGCCACCCGGCGCCGCTACCGCCCGCTCGGGCGCGCGGGTGGCCGGTTGGGCGAACGACGCTTGAGCGCGGCGCGGGGACACGCCACCGTTGCTGCACGTGGCAGTTCCGTTCCCCGCACCGTTTCGGTCGATGATGCATTCTCTCAGCCGTCTTCTGATCCCCCTCCTGCTCACGCCCGCGCTCGCGTCCGCCGCCCCTGCGCAGGAGCGGCCCGAACTCGCAGGCAACTGGCTCGTCCGCGTGGCCGGCCCGCGGCCGTTGACGACCGTGCTGTCGCTGGACGAGCGCGGCGGTGTGCTCACTCCCCGCGCCTTCTCCTGGCAGCAGACCGTCGTGCCCACCTCCGCCACGCGGACGGACTCGGGGCTCGTGGTCGCCCTGACGGCGAGGGGAGTCGAGTCCGCGCTGGACGTGGCCGTGCGAGGCGATTCCCTGCGCGGCAGCTGGCGCGCCGCTGGCCAGGCGCCCCGCTCCGTGTCCGGCATGCGCCTGCCGCGCGAGACGCTGGCCCCGTTGACCGGGACGGCGGTGTTCGACAGTGTTGTGGGGGTGCTGCAACGGCACTTCTTCGATCCCGGGTACAACGGCGCCGACTGGGCCGGGCTGGTGGCCGAGGCGCGCGGCCGCGTCGCCGCCGCCAGCTCCGACGGCGAGGCGTACGCGGTCATCAGCGGGCTCCTTCGTGCGCTGGGCACCTCGCACCTGGGCTTCACCCCCGTGGTGCGCCTTGCGGCGCCGCCGTCGGCGAACACGGCAACCCCGCCCGCGCCGGCCGCGCCCGCCCCGTCCGTGAGCTGGCAGGTGCTGTCGCCGTCGATGGGGTACCTGCGCATCGCCAGCTTCAGCCCGTCGGGCGCGGCGCTGATGCCCGAGGTGATGCGGATGGACAGCGCCTTCGCGGCGATGGCGGGGCTGCCGGCCATCGTCATCGACCTGCGCGGAAACGAGGGCGGCTCGGTAGACCTGGCCTACCGACTGGGGCAGCACCTGAGCGCCAGGCCCGTGCCCGCCGGCTACTTCGTCGTTCGCCGCGGGTTCGACAGCCGGGGCATGCGATCCGCGGCCGCGCTGGACCCGGCGACCATCCCTCCGCTGCCCAGCGACGGCTCGGTGAGCGGCGCCATGCTGACGGGCGCGGTGGATGCCGCCGGGGGGGCGGCCATGCTGTACATCGGCGGCGGCATCGCGCGGCCGTACACGGGGCGCATCGCCATCCTCACCGACCAGAATACCGGGAGCGCCGCGGAGGCCGTGGCCGCCATCCTCAAGGAATCGCGTGGAGCCGTCACCATCGGCGAGCGCACGGCGGGCGCCATGCTCTCGGCGGCGGACGTGATGGTGGCGCCCGGATGGCGGCTTCGGTACCCCGCGATGGACTTTCGCACCGCCGCCGGCGTCCGCGTAGAAGGGAATGGCGTGGCGGCGGACGTGCCCGTTCCCCCCGCGGACCGCGCCGCGCTGCTCCGCGCCGCTGCCCAGGCCCTGCGCGTTCCCGCACCCTGATCCGCATGACCATGGCAATGACCGCCGGCTCCGGCCGGCGCCGCTGGGCCCTGTACGCGGTGGCGTGGCTCCCCATGCTGGCCGCGTACTTCGGCGCCATCATGGCCGCTGGCGGCCCCGTGGGCCCCATCTTCATGCTGGCGGTGAGCAACACCCTTCCGGCCGCACTGGCCGGGATCGGGGTGGTGCACGCGTGCGCGCGCATCCCGTGGGGCAGCCGCGGCCGCGTCGCGTTCTTCGGCATCCACGTTGGGCTGGCCATCGCCTACTCGTTGGCGTGGTGCGGCGGAATGCTGGCCGTGCGCACCCTCGTGGAGTCGCTGTGGATGGGGCGGCTGCAAGTCGCCACGCTCACCTTCGAGGAGCTTCGCTGGCAGCTGGGGGCCGGCGTGCTGCTGTACGTGACCATCGCGGCCGTGCGCTACGTGGCCGAGGTGGGCGATCGCCTGCGCCAGCAGGAGGCGCGCGCCGCCCGGGCCGAGGCGCTGCGGACGCGCGCGGAGATGCAGGCACTGCGCGCGCAGATCAACCCGCACTTCCTGTTCAACACCCTTCATTCGCTGCTGGAGCTGGTGAGCGCGGGCGATGGGCGGGCCGAGGAGGCCATCGAACGATTCGGCACGCTGCTTCACCGCACCTGCGACGTTCGCCTGGACGCGGCCGACGACGTGCCGCTGAACGAGGAGATGCAGCTGGTGCGCGACTACCTGTGGATCGAGCAGCTTCGCCTGGGCGCGCGCCTGATCGCCGAGCTGGAGGTGGATGACGACACATTGCGGTGCACCGTGCCGGCGTTCGTGCTGCAGCCGCTGGTGGAGAACGCGGTGAAGCACGCGGCGTCCATGCGCGTGGCGCCGACGTGCATCCGCATCCGCGCGGCCCGGGACGGCGGCCGGCTGCACCTATCGGTGGAGGATGACGGGCCGGGCGCCATCCTCGAGCAGGTGGAGCGTGCGCCGGGCGCGGGGCTGCGGCTGGTGCGCGGCCGGTTGGTGGCGCGCGATGGAGACAGCGGACAGATGCGGATCACCACCGCGCCCGGGGCAGGGTTCCGCGTCGATGTGGGGCTTCTAGCGGGCGCTCCTGCGTTAGCCGCGGCGGGGCAGGGGTGAGTGCGATGGCGCTGCGGACGGTGATCGCGGAGGATGAGCCGCTGGCCCGGCAGCGGCTGCGGCGCTTCATCGAGCGCGACCCGCGCCTGGAGCTGGTGGGCGAGGCGGAGAGCGGGATGGCCGCGGTGGAGCTGATCGACCGGCTGGCGCCGGACGTGGTGTTCCTGGACGTTCAGATGCCGGAGTGCACCGGGCTGGAGGTGCTGGACCGCGCCGCGCACCGCCCCGCGCCGGTGTTCACGACGGCGTACGCGGAGTATGCCCTGCGCGCGTTCGAGGTAGAGGCGTACGACTACCTGGTGAAGCCGTTCGGATGGACGCGCTTTCAGGCCGCGGTGGACCGGGTGGCGCGCCGCCTGGCCGCCCCGCCGACAGCGCCGACAGCGCCGACAGCGCCGTCACCGCAGGTCCCCGCCGCGGAGCCGTACCTAGAGCGGCTGTTCGTGCGCAGGCGCGGCGAGATGGTGCCCGTGAGCATGCGCGACGTGCACCGCATAGAGGGCGCGGGCGACTACGTAACGCTGTGCACCGGCGCTGGCCAGGTACTGGCCGACATCAGCCTGAACGAGCTGGAGCGCCGGCTGGATCCGGCGAGCTTCCGGCGCGTGCACCGGGCGCACATCGTGAACCTGGACCACATCTCCGCCATCCGCCCCTACGACGAGCGGCGCCTGTCCATCCGCTTCGCCAACGGCTCGGAGGTGGTAGCCAGCCGCGCCGGCTCCCAGTCCCTGCGCGAGATGGTGCGCTGACGGCGATTGGCGGAGGGACAGCGGCTGTGCGGGATGCCCGGCGGGGCGTGGAACGGTGGGGGTTCCACGCCCCGCCTGCGGTAGCTATTGCTTGACCAGCGTATTGACGTTGACGTGGGGCCACACGATCAGCCCGCTGCCGTCCGGGCTGCACCCGCTGCCGCACTTGATGAACTCCAGGTTTGTCTGCTGCGAATACTGCAGCTGGTCGAACGTCTCGCCCGTTGCGTCGTTCTTCACCGTCTCGATCCAGAAGATGGCCTCGAAAGTCGTGGCGTTGGCGTTCTTCTGGATGAACGGGATGTTCACGATCCCGCCGCCGCCGCTGGGCGGCTGCGTCGAAACCGAGATCGTCAACGTGTTCAGAATGTCCTGGCCCTCGATCGCCGTGCGCAGCACGGCGTTGGCGTCCGCGGTGCTGAAGGGCGGCAGCCCCGGCACCTGGGGCAGCTCCGGGTGCAGGTACACGTCGGTGTAGCCAAGCCGCGGCGGGTCCGGGCTGCCCACGGGAAGGGTGTTGAGTTCGGCAATGGTCGGCGGCCCGTCGAACTGCTGCGAGTTGCCCAGCGCGAGCACCGAGTTGCCGTGCGGGATGGCGGCCTGGCGCACGATCGTCGGCGCATTCGGATCCTGCGGGTCCGGTGCGTAGAGCCACATCCCGTTCTCCAGGTGCAGCGGCTCGTTCGTCACCAGGTCGCTCACTTTCAGCGAGTACTCCAGGCCGTTGATGTTCAGGATTTCGGAGGCGCCGCGGTCGGGAACCATCACGCCCAGCGGGGTGAAGGTGATGGTCTCGTAGTACGGCCGGATGAGGAGTGTGAAACCTTCGGGCTTGCTGCGGGGGGTGGGCACGGCGATCAGGTTCCACCCCTGTCTGCCGGTCCAGGTGCCAACGAGGCGCGCGAGCGGACCGAGCTCCGGGACGATCTCGGCGGGGGCGAGGCGAACGAACTGCGGCAACTCGAGCGATCGTTGTTGTCCTTTGATCTGCATGAATGGGCTCCGTGGATGTTTGGGGGGCTGTAACAGAGTGTTGCAGAGACAGAGTAGGGTGCCGCCGGCCACGGTGTCAATCATTTTCTGTCGGATGGGGATCTTGCACGGGGCAGGCGGATCGCACGGACGCCCGCCAGGAATCGATGTCCTGACGGGCGTCGGTGCTCTACGCCTACCACCAGCGTACCCGCGGCACTGCTACTTGGCGACGATGACCTGCTGAGTCTGCGTGTCCACGATGGCGATGCTGCCGCCGAACACCTGCGGGATGATGCTGTTCCCCTCGGCGTCCCGGGCGAGCTCGTCCATCAGAACCACGTGCTGAACCCCTAGCTGCTGCGCCATGCTGGTGCGCCGCTCCAGGTCCATCTGGTAGTCCTTGCGGTCGTACTTCATGATGGAGCCGGTCGCGGCATCGATCCCCCACCCGAGAATGCTGGCCAGGTTCAGCACGCTGACGACGTTGAACTCCTGGCTCAGCTCGAACGTGCGGTCCTGGTAGCCGGCCATACGGAGGATGACGGTCTTGCCCGACAGGCTCCTCTTCACGGGAACGGTGATCGGCGTCTTGCCGACTTCGATCCCGTCGATCAGCACCGTCGCGCCGGCCGGATTGGAGTTGAAGTTGATCGTGTCCTTGGTGCCGGTGAACAGCGTGGCGCAGGCATTCAGCGCCAGGGCCGTAAGGGGGACGAGGGCCAACATCATCTTCTTTCGCATGAACCATCTCCTGGAGCGGGGGTGGCGTCGCGTGACGAACCGGTGGGTTCAGGCAAGCGAGCGCCGTGAACGGCGGAGCGTGGACCGCCCCGACAAGGCGAGCGTCGATGTACGCTTCGCGGGTATAGGGCCCCAAACAGGGGGCGCGTACTGGATCGTGGGTCGTGGGTCGTGGGTCGGGGAAGAGCGGTTTTCGGGAGCTACGAGGACCAAGCGGGCGGCAAACTATCGTCCCTGGGCCGCGTTGTCGAGTGGGTGTCCTGAACAGCCCACGACCGGCCGGAAAGGACGGCGCCGATCATCGGGGGGGTGGTGAGCTCCGCCGGCCGGGCACCGTCGCGATGGGTCCGGCGGAGAAGCCCGGTTCAGGAGGATGGTTCGGCCCAGGGCCACGCGGGGGGCTTGGCGAGGCCGATGAAGATGACCACGCCGTCGCCGCCCGGGTTGCCCGTGTCGGTCGGAAAGTTCGTGCGAAAGCGCGGCTTCCAGTTGTTGACCACCCACACGTTCCCCGCCTGGTCGATCTGGCAGCTGGTGGCACGCATCAGCGGGCTGTAGCACTCCGTGCCGTCCTTGTAGACCGGATCGCCATTGTGCAGCAGCACGGGCTGCCCGGCGCTGGGGAGCGTGTAGCCGGTGGGGGGAGAGATGGCGTCGCCCGCGTTCAGCCCCGCGGGGCGCGTGGCGGGGTTGGCGCCCGCCAGCCGGGTGAGCCCGGCGTACGTGTAGTCGCTCTCCAGCCCCAGCGCGCCAAAGTTGCCCACCCATACGTGGTCGTCCCCGTCCACGCACAGGCCCCACGGCGCGTCCATCCCGCCGACGCCCGTGTACGCGCCGACCACTTCGCCCTCCGGGTTCAGCTGGTACACCCTGCTGTCCGCGCCCGAGGCGAGCCACGCGTTCCCCAGCGAATCCGTCGCGATCACCTTGCACCCGGCGCCCACCGTGACGGCGTCGAGCGTCTGCGTCAGCGCGCCGTCCTCCAGGCGGTAGCGCGTAACGCTCCCGTCGCCCACCTTCGGCCACCCCAGGCCGCCGCTGTTGGAAACCCACGCGTCCCCGTCCGGGCTAAAGGCGATGCCGAACGGCTCGTCGCCGCTGGGCAGCGAAACCGCCTTCTCCGGGTCGCCACCGGGAAACACCACCACGTCGCCGCTCCCGAAGCTGGCCATCCAGATGTTCCCCTCCGCGTCCGCCACGGTGGCCTGCGGGCGGTCCAGGCCCCCGCCGCCGTAGCCCGCGTCGCCCGACAGCGGCGTGCCATCGGGGCCAAAGGCAGACACGGTGCCATTCACCGGGTACTGCGTGTCGGGATCGCCCCAGCCGAAGTTGCCCACCCACACGTTGCCGTTCGGGGCGATGGTGATGCCCCAGCCGGGCCCGATCAGTCCGCCGCCGGACACGGGCGACTTCGGAGTGCCGTCCCGGCCGTCCGCCGGCGTTCCGTCCGGCTTGAGCACGACGACGAAGTTTCCCGAGTTGGGCGTGCCCTGCACCACGTTGTTGGCGATCCAGGCGTAGCCGTTCCGGTCGAATGCCATGTTGGCCGGCCCGCCGAACATGTACTGGTCATCCCCCGAATCGTTCACCTTTACGGCCAGCGTCCAGGCGTTCGGCGCGCTGAACAGCGGCGGCGAGTACACCGTGGGCACCCCCTGCGACTGGTTGAACAGGGGGCCTGCGTTGTTGGCGGGATGCTGGGCGATACTCGCCAGCGCCTGGAAGGTGTTGCCGGGCCGGGCGCCGCCGGCGGGCGTGGCGAGCTCCATCAGCCGGTCTTCCGCGCCGGGCACGCCGCGCACGCACCCCGCCAACAGGTTGGCCAGCGAGCGAGTGGAGCGCAGCGCATTGGTCTGGTCGGCATTGGGCGGAGACAGCAGCACCTGCGACGACGCCCCCGTCCGTGGATCGACCAGGTTCTCGTTCATCATCGCGGCGATGCGCAGCCCGAACGCGCTTCCCGCGATGGCGGCCCCGTCCGTGAACTGCGCCATGCTGAACGCCGCGGCCACGGTGGTGAGTTCGTTGATCACGGCCTCGTCCCCGATCCGCGGCCCCACGATGGTCGCCAGGACGGCCCCCTCGCGGACCGCCGTCGCGTAGAAGATGCTCTCCGTCTCGTCCTCCGCGAGCGGGATGGAGAAGCTGCCGTCCTCACTCGTCGTGGCGCTCCCGAGGCGGGTGGGGGCGGCCGGGGTGGCGCGGTACAGCGTGACGGTGTAGCCCGGCAGGGGCGCGACGGGCCCCGTGCCGCCCGACTGGACGGTGCCCGCGAAATTCTGATTGGCCATGGGGGGGTGGCTCCGGGAAGTGAATGCAGGAGGAAATCAAGCCGGCCTGCTCAACGATCGTCGCGAATGAATGGGGTCGCGCCAAATGTAGGGCAAGCGCCATCGCGCGCAGCCGACGCGATTCGGTGGATTTCGCGCGGAACAGCCGGGAGCGCCGACGGGGCGAGATGGTCCCCGATCCATGCGCGACGCGCACCGCATCGAGGGCGCGCGGGCGACTACGTGCCGCTGTGCACCGGCGCTGGCCAGGTGCTCGCCGACATCCCCAACCGCAGCGCTACTGCCGTGGAACTGCTCGTTTTGTACGCGCCGTGGCGATAAACATACGGCACACCGATTGCCTGCGTGGCCTGCTCCACGGTCGGGGAGGAGTACACACAGGGAGGTATCCATGCGCGCCAGGTCCACGCTCGCCGCCGTCGCCGCTCTCGCTATCACGGGCTGCGACGGCTCACCCACCGGCAACGTCGGGTCGGAGCCCACCGGCCCGGTAGACCCCATGACCGCGATGGCGGCCAGCACCAGCTGCTCCGGCCGCTGCTCGTTCGTGCTGAACGTCTCCGGGGCGGGGCAGCCCGAGGTGTTCCGCGTAACGGAAGACGCGCGCGTGCAGGGACGCCGCGACGCGGCGGGCGCCCCCTCGGTGTTCACCTGGAGCAAGAGCGGCGGTACGAAGACCACCACCCTGGGCGAACCCGCGCCGGGGGCGGGCGGCATCGCGCTGAACAGGAACGGCTGGGGGCAGAGCGTTGGGCACTCCGAGTATCGCGCCGTGGCGTGGGAGCCGGACGGCACGGGCGTGTACCTTCGCGGGCCCAACCAGGTGCAGGTCATCGGCGTGGCGACGCACATCAACGAGAACTCGGTGATCGTGGGCACCGGATATCTGCCGGGCGACAACTCCGACCTTCCGCGGGCGTTCCGCTGGCACTACCAAGACGGATTCCAGTACCTGCTCCCCGCGAACACCCGCGGTGAAGCGTTCGACATGAACAGCTCCGGCGCGGTCGTCGGCTCGCTGGGCAAACACTTTCGGGGGGCGTCGTCCGACTGGTTCCTGTGGACACCCGCGAACGGCTTTCAGGACATGGGCGGGGGCCGGGGACTCGCCATCAGCGACAACGGCCACATCGCCGGGTACGACGGCGGAGGGGTGAACTTCCTGCGGACGCCCCAGGGCGAGACGCTTGCGCTGCCCGGCGGTTACCTGGCCAAGGACGTGAACGACTGGGGTGAAGTGGTCCTGGTGGGCAACGGCATCTCCGCCGGGACCGACGGTACCTGCGGGTCCGCGGTGTGGTACCGCGAGTACGGCCTGCAGAAGCTGCGGTCGCCCGTTCCCGATGCTCCGCTCTGCTTCCCCGTTTCCATCAACTCGTGGGGTGACGTGGTCGGCACGGTGGCCAGGGAGATCGTGCAGGAGGGCCAGCCCAAGATCTTCCAGCACGCGGCGGTGGTGGTGTGGACCTGGAAGAACAACGCGTACCGCTTCGTTGCGCAGTAGCGGCAGGCGTTCCCGCGGGAACGCAAACCGCCGCCGAGCCCCGGCTCGGCGGCGGTTTGCGTCTGCGGGGCTCTCCTCCCGTTCCCCATACGGTACGTGTGCCCGAAGGATAGCGTCCGCACGGCGGGATTCCGGCATGCCAGGCCCGCCGATCCGCGCGATTCAGGGCGCCGCGGCCGAGAAGTCGGCTGCCTGATATGCCACGCGGCCCCCGACGAGGGTCAGCACGCTCACGGTATGGGGGAGCATCTCGGCGGGAACCGTGAAGATGTCCTGGGAGAGGACGGCAAGGTCGGCGAGCATTCCCGGCACGAGCCTGCCCTTGTCGCGTTCGGCGAATTCCGCGTACGCCGAGCCCAGCGTGTACATGGTCACGGCCTGCTCGCGCGAGAGCGCCTCCCGGGCGTCGGACGGCGACGTGGCGACCATCAGGTTGTGGAAGGGGCTCGCCACCCCGTCCGATCCGTAGGCCAGCGGAATGCCGGCCGCGCGCCACGTTGCCAGCGGCGCGCCCGCCCGTGGCTGGGCGATGATGATCCCCAGCCGCCGGGCGCGGTCCACCTGCGTACCCACGATCCCGCGCCCGTGCTCGATGCGCACCCGCCGCACCCGCCACGCCGAAGCCGGCGCGAGCGCCTCCATCTGCGCCAGCACCAGCTTTGTCGCGCTGTCGCCCACCACGTGCAGGTGAAGCTGCGGCGCGCCCGGCCGCAGCCCTTCGGCAAGGATGGAGCGCACGGTATCCAGCGGAAAGTTCAGGCGGCCGTACCACCCGGGGCGGCCCGGATACGGCGTGCGCCTCAGCGCCAGCTCTTCGTTGGGCGTGCCGTCGATCACCCACTTCCGCCCGGATACCGTGACTCTCGGCGCCGGGTGCGGATCGGCCGCGTCCCACTCCCGCTCCAGGCGAGCGCGAGCCGAGGGAATGGGCCAGCGGATGAGCCGCACCCGGATGGGGAGTGCCGCCGCGCGGAACACCCGCACCGTCTGGGCGGCCTCGGCGTTGCTCGCCATGTTCTGCACGGAGGTTACGCCCATCCGCAGCGACTCGTCGGCGAAGCGGCGCAGGCTGAACACCAGCGCGGTGTCGGGGAGAAACGAGTACAGCCGGCGGAGCGCGCCGTACTCGGCGTACTCGTCCATGCGCCCGGTGAGCCGCCCCGCGGCATCGCGCTCGTACCACCCGCCCGGCGGATCGGGCGCGTCGTCCGCGATTCCCAGCGTGCGCAGCGCGGTGCTGCTCGCCACGGCGCCGTGCCCCCACCACGTCCACAGCAGCACCGGGTGATGCGGCGCCGCCGAATCCAGCGCGGCGCGGCGCGCGGCCGGGTCGTTCAGCATCCCCAGGCCGATGGTGGTCTGGATCCACGTTCCCGGCGGAGTTCGGGCGGCGAGCGCTCGGATAGAGTCGAGCACCGGCCCGAGCTCGGGATTCGGCGTGGGCGAGGGGCCGGTGCGGAACGCGCCGGGCAGCGCCACGTCGGGCACGTGCTCGTGCGCGTCGTTGATGCCGGGGATGACCACGCGTCCGCCCAGGGCGATGCGGCGCGTGGCCGGGCTGGCGAGCCGCTCCACCTGCTCGTTGGTGCCCACCGCCACGATGCGCTCGCCGCGGATGGCGAGCGCTTGGGCCCACGGGCGCGCGGAATCCGCCGTGAAGACCTTCCCTCCGGTCAGAATGAAGTCCGGCGGCGCCGCACCGGACTGCGCCGTCGCGGGCATCGAAAGCGCGGCGGAGAGCGCTAGGCACGCTGTGATCCGGGAGAGGGTCAAGAGAGTCTCCGGTAGGGCCGGACGGGGTCTCGGTGCTGAGCCCCCGGATGAATGCGCGAAATCGTGCCTCAGGGCCGGAAGAGCGCCGCGTGCCCAAAGGCCTCGCCGGTGTCGCCGTGCGGCCAGCGCTCACGGCGGAAGCTCACGCCCAGGCTGCCGTCCGGTGACCGGAACGAGTCGTCCCACGACAGGCGCCCGGTGGCGGGATCCACCCGCGCCATCAGCATGCGCTCCTCACCGCTGGTCTCCGCGCCCACGATCAGCCGTTGCGAGCCCGGGTCCTTCGCCAGCCAGTGCGGCCGGAAGAGGGTATCCGCCACCAGGCGCGAAACCTCCACGGGGCGCGCGGGGTCCCGCACGTCCAGGGTCACGAGCATGTTCATCCGGCCCACCGGCATCACCCAGTAGGGGCCGACCACGACCGGAATGCCGCAGGCACCCCTGCGGTCGGCCGGCACGCCTGTGAGCTCGACCGTGTACACGTTCCGGAGCCGCGGCGCGTCCGTGCCGATGCCCGTCAGGTGGTACAGGCCGCACCCGAACGCGTTCAGCAGCACGCTCCCGTCCGGCATCGCGCGCGGCTCGAAGGGGAGCTCGTGCCCCTTCGGCAGCACGCTTCCGTCCTGTCGCCGGGCGGGGGGCACGGCCAGCGTGTGGAGCAGCGCGAGGTCCGAAAGCCGCCAGACCTGCACCACGTCGGCGCTGCTGTGCTCCATCATCCCGGCGCTGGTGGTGACCACCCGGTCCGATTCGGGGAGCACCGCAAAGGCGTAGGGGCGGATGGGCACAGTCCAGGCCGGGTCCGCCGCGCTGGCGGTGCGGAGCGGGCGGCCCTCCGGGTCGAGCTCCGCGATTCCGCCGTGCCCGCCCGGCATGGTGGTATCGCCCGGCTCCGGGCTGGGACCCTCGCTGCGCAGGTAGCCCACGAGCACGTTGCCGTTGGGCAGCCGGAAGAAGTCGTGCGGATAGCGCAGCGGCGCCGGCGGCGGCAGCGTGCGGGCCAGCCGCGGCCGCTCCGCCTCCCGGGTGTCGAAGAGCAGGATCTGCTCGTGGTGGTGCGCGTTGGCGAACAGCAGGCGGTCGGATCCAGGAAGCTCGTACTCCAGGTGGTGCGGCATGGAGCCCGTCAGCCCCACGGGCTCGGTGGCGATCACCTGCGCGTAGGTGGCGCTGCCGGGCTGAACGTCGACCACGGCCAGGAAGTCCTGGTGCTTCTCGTCGGCGTCGCCGGCCCACACGTACAGGTAGCGGGCGGGCGCCGATTCGGGGGCGGGCGGGCCTGCCGGCACGGCGTGGGCCGTACAGCCGGCCGCGCACAGCAGCAGGGTGAGCAGCTGTTTCATGCGAGTGGTTCCTGCTGCGGGAGGAAGGGACCGCCGGCGAGACAAGTAGTATACGGGTGTGGCACTCGCCTTACCACAATGGCGGCTGTCCGTCCGCTTCGCGACGACTCCGAGGTGGTGGCCAGCGGCGCGCGCTCCCAAGTCCCGGCGCGACATGGTACGCTGATCGGCCGATCCGTTACGCGCGGAAACCCCGTTCAGTTCGCCTGGTAAACAAAATTGTTCACCCGATCATCCATCCTGCTCCAGTCGGTTGCGGAGCCGGAACGCCAGATACTGGAGCCGCGTCGCCCGGCGCTCCAGTCCCGCGGCCAGTTGTTCCGCGCTTTGGGACGTAGGATTGCGATTACCAGATAGCCACGCTTCGATAGCCGCGCGGCTGATCTCCGCATCCCTCGCGAGCAGGGTGCGCGGCAGCTCGCTCTCACGGATGATCTCCTGAACCAGCTTCTGCAGCCTTTCCGATTCACCCACGCGTCACCCCTCCAACAAGCGGTACGGGAATCCGTTGACAAAATCGAGTAGGCGGATTACCATACAGAGACAAGGAAGGGCAGTCGCTCACCCGGCCAAGAGTTCGCGACTGCCCTCTATCTCCCAACCGCCGGATGGCTGATCGGGATGTCTACACGATAGGCATCCTCCGCCGGAGGCGCAAGCAATAAGGAGGATGCGATGAACACAACGGGAGCCTCACCCGCACGCCTGCTGGAGATGCTGTCGGATCGCTTTGGCGCTCTGGAAGCCGTCGCGTACTCCTCGATCAAGCTTTCCCGCTACGTCTCCGAATGCGAGATGTCGATGGATTTGCTGGTTGCTGAGGCCGTGCTGGAGTTTGCGGACGACCTGCGGGATGCTTGTGCGGCGACAGCGGATACGGTGCTAGCGGAAAATAATGCATCCTTGACTAACGCGCGCGTGGCGACTGAATCGCGAGAAGCACCACGCGCTCGCCGCAGGGCCGGCTAACCCTCGGGGTGGCCCTGCTCGGACGAAAGCTGCCTGCCATCCCGCAGGATCCGCATCCAGAGGTTAAACACGACACCGCCTTTGGCACCCTCGGAGCAATCGGTGGATTCAACTTGAACTCGGCGCGTCTCCTTCGCCAAGAACCTGAGTGATTTGATCGTAGGCTGAGTTCAGGGCTTCCAGTACCGCGTCGCCTTCTGCCCAGAATTCCCGCCGGGATGCTCCCCCATCCAGGAAGAGCATGTGCTTTCGAAGGCTACGCAAACGCTTCCCCGCATCATCAAGTATCCCTGAGACACCAGATGAATCATCTGTAATCATGCTGCGGAAATGCGCAACCTCATCCGCTGCCCGCGCGAGGATGTATTTGCCTTCGTCTATACTGTGCGGATGGCTGTCGCGTTCAGCTACCCATTCAGCTGTAAGCCTTCGCAGAAAGGCACCGAACTGCAGTTGAAATTCGCGAACCGCCGCACGTTGTTCAGCCAACGGATCAGCATTCGGCGACGGAGCAACGGAATGCTGTGGATCCGCCGCTTGTAGAAGGTCGATCATCGTCCCGGCAATGTGCCGCTGGAGTTGCTCCCGAAACTCACCCAAAGAATCGTATCGAGAATAGAGACCATCTCGTGCCAGACGCTCACGATAGCTGACCAATGCTCGATACTGATCCTGATCCAGACTTTCTGGTACCACGGGAGCAGATGAAAAGTACAGGAGCACTGGTTTACCAGCCGCACGAAACTGCTCGATTTCTTCAGCGGTACCGGATTCGGCTACCCCGGTTGGTGTGCCTAACCGCGTCCAAAAAGCTCCGATGAGCAGATCACAGCGTTCGACGAGTTGCTTGTTGATGATGCCCTGCGGCCGGTCTCCCATCGCCGGCCGGACATGCGTCTCCCACAAGACTGGTTCGATGACAGCGGCGCTCGCGACGGAATGCACAGCATTCCACGCTGCTATCACCTCAGGGATGATTCTTCTCTCGTCAACGCAGTCGCCCGGTGAAGCTACGAGCACTCGGAATATCAAGCCCTGCTGTGGCATGTGCTAGCGCTCCGGAATAGGATGGAGTATACGCCTTTAATCGACCCGTTGGGGCTGTGAGGTCACCCCGCCATCGCCAGCAACTCCGGCGTGGACACCGACCGGCGCTCGTCGCAGAAGTCGGCGATCTGGTGGCGGCAGCTGAAGCCGGGGGCGACGACCAGGTCGTCGGCCTTGGCGCCGCGGACGGCGGGGAAGAGCACGCGCTCGCCGCAGGCCTTGCTCACGTCGTAGGGGCCTTCCTCGTAGCCGAACGAGCCTGCCACTCCGCAGCATCCGCTGTCAGGGATCTCGAACTCCGGCCCTTCCACCCGGCTCAGCACTTGGCGCGTGGGCTCCATGCTGACCAGGCCCTGTGATGGCGCGCGCTCCGAGGGGCCGAGCCATGCTGGCGCCTACCTTGACGTTCGTGCCCAGACACGTCGGCCGATTGACTTGAACTTGCTTACTGCTAGCGCGCCACGTTCGTTTCGCGCTTTAGACCTGGTGCGAGCAATGCGGCTTCGATGGCGTCCCGATCCGCCTCGTAGATTTCCACGGCGTCGAGATCCTCGTCCATCAGAACCACCAAAACAGCATCCCACTCTTTCTCCAGTCGAATACTGCCGAGGCGCTGACTCGGGCTGGAGGCATCGGGTACACACCGGCCCTTGATCTGTAAGCGCCATTCACCGTCAGGTGTATGCAGGACTGCATCGTAACCTGGCTGTCGGGCAGTGGAGAGTTCTAGCCCGAGGAGCCGAGCCGCTTCGTACTCTGCTACCTCACCTGTGATACCGAGTGGTTTACCGGTGAGTTGGCGGAACTCTTCCGCGAGCTTCTTAGCCTCGGCTAGAAGCTCGAACACACGTTCGGAGGTGTTCGGCATCTGCATTTTAGTTGTGGGATCAGAGAAACTTTATGGCAAGTTTCCACCTGATCGGTCCTGCAACCATCTCAAGATACTGATAACGTACTTTGATTCCCGCGTGAGTGGGTTGAACGTCTTTCGTGGAATCTCGCGACGAAGATAGTCGTCCCACCTCTCGTACACGGCTTCGACGTCTGTACGCCTGACCGACTGAAGGGTAATCGCGCCTGGCGCATCGACCATGACCATGTTGGCGCTGATGCTGGCGATCTTGAACGGCTCGCCGATGACCCCGCTGTGGACAGTCCAATTCGGAATCGTTGTGCCGGGTTCCAAGTGGGCCTGTAGAGCGGCCCAAGTCTGGACGAATGCCATAGACTCTCCGAGTTCTCGTAATAGCACATCATACCCAGGCCGCCAGCAGTTCAGCCGTGTGCAGCGATCAATGGTTGTCGCACGAATCAGATCTGCTGGCAGTGTCTGACGCCTAAACTTGCGCGCTATCCGGAGCTATCTCCGCAGATCCTCAATGAACATCCGAACGTTGATGCGGGAAGCCCGCCCAACACTGTTGATGATCTGCCGCGCGACCTGATCGTCAAGCTCCCTGTTCCACTCAGCGAAGCTTTCGCGAGGGAACTCATCGCGGAAAACCTGCTCTACAGTACGCTCCGCATCCTCAAGCCGGTTGATCATGTTCGAATTGACCAAACAGGTTCCTATGATGGTGCTGCACGTCATGGCCAAGTCCCGGGTTGAGGTTTACGCGGATGGTTGCTGCTCAGGAAGCGCGCGACTCAGTTACCCCGCCATCGCCAGCAGCTCCGCCGTGTGCAGGCTCCGGCGGTTGTCGCAGAAGTCGGCGATCTGGTGGCGGCAGCTGAAGCCGGGGGCGACGACCAGGTCCTCGGCCGAGGCACCGCGGACGGCGGGAAAGAGCACGCGCTCGCCGCAGGCCTTGCTTACGTCGTAGTGGCCTTCCTCGTAGCCGAACGAGCCCGCCATCCCGCAGCATCCGCTGTCCAGGATCTCGAACTCCAGCCCCTCCACCCGGCTCAGCACCTGGCGCGTGGGCTCCATGCCGACCAGCGCCTTCTGGTGGCAGTGGCCGTGGACCACGGCGCGCGCGTCCAGCCGCCCCGGCTTCCAGTCCGGCAGGCTGGCCAGGAACTCCTCCAGCGTCACCGACGCCGCGGCCAGCGACTTGGTCCGCGGGTCGCGCACCAGGTCGGGAAGCTCGTCGCGCAGCGTAAGGATGCAGCTGGGCTCCACGCCCACGATCCACGCGCCGTTCTCCACCTCGGGCGCCAGCGTGTTCAGCAGCGTGGTCTGCAGGTCGCGCGCGTGGTCCAGCAGCCCCTTGCTCACCGCCGCGCGCCCGCAGCACACCTGCGTCTTCGGCAGCTGCACGTTGAAGCCGGCGCGCTCCAGCACCGTCACGGTGGCCTTCAGCGGCTCGGTGCCGAAGAAGCCGTTGAAGGTGTCGTCGAACAGGATCACCGTCGGGCGATCGGCCGTCGCGGGCTGCGGGCGGCGCTTGAACCAGCGGCGGAACGGCTCCGGCGCGAAGGTGGGCATGTCGCGGCGCGGATCGATGCTGCCCATCCGCTTGATCATCCCCGACAACATCTTGTTCCCGAAGTTGGCGAACCCTGGTGCGATGGATGCCGCGCGCGCCACGTCGTGGATGCGCCCGAAGAACTGCGCCTTGCGGTCCACCCCGTGCTCGCGGTGGTGCTGGGCCAGGAACTCGGCCTTGTAGCGCGCCATGTCGACGCCCACGGGGCACTCCGTCTTGCACGCCTTGCATTGCAGGCACAGGTCCAGCGACTCCAGCACCTCCTTGCTGCGCATTCCCGGCAGGCTGCCCGTCATCGCCTCGCGCAGCGCGTTCGCGCGGCCGCGCGTGCTGTGCTGCTCCTCCAGCGTCACCATGAACGACGGGCACATGGTCCCCGCGTCCAGCTTTCGGCAGACGCCCATGCCGTTGCACTTCTCCACCGCCACGGCGTAGTCGCCGTCCTCCGAGTAGTCGAACCACGTCTCCGGCGGATGCGCGCGATACGCCTCGCCGAAGCGCAGGTTCTCGCTCATCCGCTGCACGGGCGGCACGATCTTGCCCGGGTTCATGCGGCCTTCCGGGTCCCACGCGCGCTTCACCTGCCGGTGCAGCTCCATGATCTCCGGCCCGAACATGATCGGCAGGAACTCGCTGCGCGCCAGCCCGTCGCCGTGCTCGCCGGAAAGCGATCCGCCGAACTCCACCACCAGTTCCGCCACCTCGTGCGCGATGGACTGCATCCGTCCGACGTCCTCGCCGCGCTTGAGGTTCAGGTCTACGCGGATGTGAAGGCAGCCCTGCCCGGCGTGCCCGAAGAAGCCTAGCGTGGTGCCGTTGCGCGCGACGATCTCCTCGAACCGGCGCGTGTAGGCGCCCAGCTTCTCCGGCGCAATGCCGGTGTCCTCGACGAACTCCTGCGGCTTGATGTCGCGATGCGCGGTGGTTCGATACAGCAGCCCCGTCGCCGCTTGGCGCAGTGCCCACGCGGCAGTCTGCTCGCGCGCGGAAAGGTAGACGGCCGCCGCGGGACGGCCCGGCAGCCCCGGGGCGCGCCGCGCAAAGTCGTGCGCCAGCTCGGCCACCTCGTCCGCCGTCTCCCCGCTGAACTCGCAGAACAGCACGCCCAGCGCGTCTGGCGATGCCATCAACGCGGTGGAGCGGAAGTCCAGCAGCTCGCGCGCGCCCTGCATCACCCGCGAATCCACGATTTCCAGTGCGGAAAGGCCGGCCTCGTTCAGGATGTGCGGCGTGGCGTCGAAGGACGTGAACCGCTCGCGGAAGCTCAGCAGCACCAGCGCGCGATGCGGAGGCACGGGCACCAGCCCCAGCTCGGCCTCCACGACGGTGGCCAGCGTCCCCTCGGACCCGACGACCAGGTGCGCCAGGTTCAGCTCCGGCGCCTCGAGCATGGCGTCGAGGTTGTAGCCCGAAACGCGGCGCGGCACCTTGGGATAGCGCGAAAGGATGCGCTCGCGCTCCGGCTCCAGCAGCCCCAGGACCTTTCGCGCCAGCTCGCCCTCCACGCCCGCCATCCCCTCCACGCTGTCGCGCCCCACCGGCCCGAAGTGCGCGCCGCCGCCGTCGTGAAGCACGCAGTCCAGCGAGTGCACGTGGTCGCCCGTCTTCCCGTAGACGAGAGACCGCGCGCCGCACGAGTTGTTGCCGATCATCCCGCCCAGGCAGCACTGGCGGATGGTGGCCGGGTCCGGCCCAAAGGTCAGCCCGTGCGGCGCCGCGGCGCGGTTCAGCCGATCCAGCCGCACGCCCGGCTGCACGCGCGCGCGCCGGCGGTCGGGGTCGATCTCGATCACGCGGTTCATGAACTTGCCGAAATCCAGCACCAGCGCGGGACCCACGGTCTGCCCCGCCAGCGCCGTCCCGCCACCGCGCGGAAGCACAGGAACGCGGTTCTCCGCCGCCAGCCGCACCGCGTTCTGCACGTCCTGCGCGTCGCGGGGCACCACGACGCCCACGGGGAGGATCTGGTAGAGCGAGGCGTCAGTGCTGTAGAGCAGGCGCGACTTGGCGTCGAAGCGAACCTCGCCGCGGATGCGCTCCTTGAGGGCGCGCTCCAGGCGGGCTCCCTTTGCGTCGGGCTGAATGACGAGCATGTGCCGTGGTTGTCGAGTTCCGTGCGGGCGAAGGCGGGATGGCACCCCGCCGCTGCGCCGGGCGTTTGGAAGAAGATACGATGCCGCGCCTGCTGCGGCACGCACCGGGCCAGCGGGACGGTAGCGAGCGATCTCGATAGAAGCGGCGCGCCCGCCGAGCACAGTGCTCGGCGGGCGCGATGGGTGGCGCTCAGGTTTCAGGGCTTGGGGTCGCCGCCACCGCCCCTCGTATCGCTCTCGCTCTCGCCCTCGCCGCCGCCGCCCTCTCCGCTGTCACCGCCTTCCTCTCCGCTCTCCCCGCCTTCCCCTTCCTCTACGCCCTCACCCTCCTGCCCGCCATCCTCCTCCGTGTCGCCGGATCTCTTCGCGTCCAGGCCCTTCTTGCCGGACCCATCCGCCTCGTCCGGCTCTTCCCCGCCCAGGTTCAGCCCGAAGCGCTTCTCTGCCCAGTGCCAGACGTTCTCACTGAAGACGGCGCCCACCAGACAGGTGAACAGCAGGGCGTAGGGGTTGGGCTCGGCCTCCTGCGTAAGCACCGACAGGCCGCCCATGATGCCCAGGAACACGACGATGGCGGCAGAGCCGCCCCGGATCACTACGCTGGGCAGGTTGAGCACCAGAGGCTGCGACGGCCTGTCCGGGGTTGCGGCATCGGCCTTGGCGGCGGCATCGGCCGCGGCTTCCTTGTGCGAGTCGGAGGGCGGCCGCTTCGCGTACTCCCGCTGCCAGCGCCGAATCCAGGCGGATTCCCGGCGCTCGCGCCGCGTTTGCTCCCGCACGAACGTGGACGCCGCCGCGCCCAGCAGGCCAAAACCCAGCATCCCCACGATGAGGGTGAGGGGCATGGAATCCGTCTTCAGCAGCCACCCGCTGACGTATTGGAACGGACCCAGCCCCTCGCCCCGTTCTGGAAGCGGGTCGCGGAGACGGGGCGTGCGCTCGTCGCCGACCGCGGCTTCGGCGCTCAACCGCAGGCCATGCCGGCGAACCGCCTGGAACTGCGCGGGATCCGGAGCATCGCTGGTCAGGTAGCCCGAAGCAGCCATGCTCCAGTTCCTCAGCCTGCGCTCCAGGCGAAGCACATCCACGCGAGAGTCGTCATAGTCGGCCCGCAGGTCCGACTGCACCTCCACGAACCATCGCTGCAGCCGGTGGAAGTACGTTCGCTGCTCGCGCAGCCGACGCGTGGTGTCGGTGTCCACGTAGGCGGCTGCGGCCAGGAGCCGGGCTTCGCTGCTCTCCCGGTTCAGGGTGGAGACCGTGGAATCGAGCTCGGCCGTTCGATCTCCCCATACCTGCCGCAGCTCATGCAGTTGAGCCTGCAGCGCCGTTTTGTGCTGCGCCGGAATGCGGGGATTGATGCGCGGGATCGCCGGGGCTCCGGTGGCAGAGTCGGGCTGAGCTACCGGAGCCGGGGCTCCGGTAGAAGAATCGCGTTGCGCCACCGGTTCCGCTGTCGTCGCGGGTTGATCCGCGCGGCCCTCACCGACCACCGTCTCCGTCTGCGCATTCTGAGGGCCCGCGCCGGTCGTCGTGGTTTGGGTTGCGGCGCCATCCTGCGCCCGATCGTCGCTCGCGATCCGTGGAGCCTCGTTCCTCCCGGTGTCGGCGGCGACATTGGCTCCCTTTCTGGTGAGAGTCCCGGGACTACGCCGCGCAGATTCGCCCGTCGGGCGGTTCCTGTTTTCGGCGGTGGCGCCGGTGGCGGCCGGAACGAGGGCTGGGTACAGGATGCGCTCCGCGAGCGCGAGCGGGTTGTCTAGATTTTGTGACCCCTCCCCGATCGCCAACTGCTGTTTCACCAGGTTCTGCGTGAGGGTAACGGACGAAAACGCGGTGGGAACGCTCCCCTTTTCGGGTCTCAGGTCAGGGATGGCGGCGATGGATGCAAGGCTGAGATACGCGCCGATGAACAGGATCAGGAAGAAGAGGAAATTCTGCCTGGCGACCTTGAAGTCTTTGTCCACCAGCAGGTCGCGCACGTCGAGGTCTTTGCCCTCCTTGCCCCGTGTGAAGATCGCGTTCAGTGCGTGGGTGGCCAGCGCCCAGAGCGCCAGAAAAAAGATTACGTAGCCGAACCCGATGGACAGAATTCCGGATGCGCGAAACGCGGAGGCGATCCCCCCGCCCGTGGCTTGCGCAAGCACCAGCAGGGTGTCACCGACGCAGCGCGCCCCCGCGGGATCGCAGACGTCTACCTGCGTGCGCCAGTGGGCGAGGAGGTGGCGGGGGAGGCGGTCGGTAAGGGCCACCAACAGGTTGAGCACCGCCCGAGCCAGGCGGTTGATGAGCGGCGTAAACAGCAGCGCGCTGATCGCCAGGCCCAGCAGCTTGATGCGCGCGCTGCCGGCCAGCACCGTGCCCCTGGTTCCGAACGAGCCGCCCACCGCACGAGCGGCGGCCCAGAGCCCGCGGAACACGGCCCACAGGACCAGGAGCGAAAGCGCGACGTACAGCACGGCCGCGACAAGCGTCCAATCGATGGATGTCATAAAACGGATGCAGGGGTGATGAACAGGAAGGAGGTACTGCGGAGCGGAACGAAAGAGTTTTCCGACACGTCCTATCTAAGGCGCAAGCGCGAGCGCCGCAACAGCCTTGTACGCGCGAAACAATCAGGGGACGACTGGCTGCTGGCCGAAACCGGGCGAGCAGATCGAAAAATGAAGGGAACGCTGTGTTTCGCTGAGGCGGGGGCGTGATGGGGGACTCTGAGCCGCAGGCAGTTTCCGAGCGGGGCGATGACAGCGATGCGCGCTAGAGAGCTGGCGGGTGCGTGCAGGTGAAGCCTCGCGGGGTTTGCGAGGCTTTCCGCGGTTGTTGCGGCGGATTCATCCGCTCCAGCGCTACGCCACGGGCACCCGCGGGGGTGCCATGGCGCGGTTGCGCGCCTTTTCCTGGTACATGGCCTGATCGGCGCGGTGGACGGCGGCGGGCAGATCTTCCAATCCTCCGAAGTCCGCCGCGCCCATGCTGGCTTCGATGCCCAGGCGCTCGTGCTGTCCCGCATCCAGCCCCTCGTTCGCCTCGCGAAGGGCCGCGCGGATTCGCGGCATCACGTCCTCCGCCCGCGCTGCGGGAAAGAGCACCAGGAACTCGTCGCCGCCCAGCCGGTACACGCGGTCCAGCGGGCGGACGGACTTCCGCAGCGTCTCCACGGTGCGCCGCAGCAGGTCATCGCCCGCGGCGTGGCCGTAGGTATCGTTGACGGACTTCAGGTTGTCCATGTCCATCACCAGCGCCGTCCCGAAGCGCGCGCCCACCGCCTCCAATCCCACGCCCTCGTCGTACGCCCGGCGGTTCAGCGCGCCGGTGAGTGGATCGTACAGCGACACGCGGCGCAGGTGATCGTGCGCCACCGCCAGCTGCGCGCGCGCGTCGTCGGCCTCGCGGCGGGCATCCTCCAGCAGCACCACCACCATCCCGAACCCCAGCAGCATCTGCGCGAGCAGATCGAAGTAGCTGTTGTACTGCAGCACGAAGTTCAGCGGCCGCGCAACTCCCAGAACGCCGTAAATCTTCACCATGGCCAGCGCGACGCCGTACAGGGCCCACAGCCCCGCGATGCTCCCGAACACCACGCCGATGGCCCTGCTGCCCAGCGTCGCGCGCGACCGGGGCAGGCGCAGGAAGAGAAGGGAGCACGCGCCGAACGCGGCGACCACCACGGGCGCCTGCATCAGCATCACGTAGTTCAGGTCCAGCCCGGGGATCAACGAGGTGACCAACGCGAACCCGAGCGCGGACGGGAGCGCCACCCGGCGGAACCGGAGCGGGTCCAGCCCCAGCAAGTAGTTGAGGGTTCCGCCGACGAGGTAGGCGATGAACAGCAGCTTGCCCACCTGGTAGATCACCCCGGCCGCACGCACGATGGGCGTGGGATCGCCCGTGGGCAGCACCGGCAGCAGGTACAGGATGCCGACGCCCGCAAGCGCGGTGACGAGTGCCGCCCAGCCGCGCGTCCAGTACGCGAAGTACGGCCGGCGCTGGTTGGCCCGCAGCAGCACGGAAAACAGCACCAGCATCAGCACGGCGCCGCCGGCCTGGGTCAGCAGGCCGACCGTGGAGATGAGTGCGCCGATGTCCTCGGGTGTCATGTCGGGCGGGAAACGCGGGGAGGGTGGAACGGGCCAGGGACGGGGAGTGCCCTGGCCGTCGGATGGGGGCGGAGCTACGAGCCCAGGCTGCGGCGGCCGGAGGCGAGCTTGGCGGCTTCGCGTGAAAGGCGCTCGCGGCGCTTGGCATCGCTGGCCTTTTCGCCGGGGTAGCGCACGCTCACCTCCACGCCGCCCATCAGGCAGAAGCCGCCGATGCGCAGGATGGGCGCGCTGCCGTCGCCCGGCGCCTCGGTGTGCCCCTTCTGCGTAAAGCCGCCCATGATGGCGACCCCGCTCATGTCCAGGTGCACGCCGGGCGGAATCACGATGTTCGCGCCGCCCATCATCGCCAGGATGTTGATTTCCGTCACCCCGGGCGCGAACCGCGCCTCGCGCAGGTCCAGCTCCACCCCGCCCATCAGCGCGATCACCGTCGTCATCCTGGCGGGCGACCAGGCGCCGTTGCGCTCGGCGCCGCCCATGATCCCCACGATGATCTGCGAGTCGGCGTTGTACGACCCCATCTCCGCGGGCGCGTACGCCGGCGACTGCGCGGTGGCCATGCTTGCCTGGGTGTGCAGCACGGGCAGGTCCGACACGAGCGAGCGAAGCTCTTCGAGCGAACCTGCGGCGTGCGCGCGGTCCAGCCGCTCCTCCAGCCCCGCGTCGGTCAGGTTGTCGACCGCGTAGTGCTGGCAGAGCTGCTGAATGGTCTGCTCGCGCGTCCGCTCCAGCGGTACGGGAACGGAACTGGGCTGGGACATGGACTCACTCACCTGCGAGGGGACGATCTGCACCGAGCGTCAAGCGACGCCCGGTACGCAACAACAAGATGGCGAACGAAACGCCGGACGGGAAGTTTCAGATGCGCCGGCCCCTGATCCTCATCCCCCGGCCCCTACCACGTCAGCACGATCTTCCCGAAACTCTCGTTGGCCTCCATCCGCGCCTGCGCCTTGGCCACCTGGTCGAAGCGGAAGACGGAATCCACCACCGGCTTGATGCGCCCGGCCGAGATCAGCGGGATTACCGCGTTGGAGAACTCGCGCGCCAGGGCGATCTTTTCCTCCAGCGGCCGGCTGCGGAGCACGGTGCCGAACAGGTGGATGCGCCGGCGCAGCAGCAGCCCCAGGTCCACCTCCACCTTGGAGCCGCCCGTCGTGCCGACGACCACCACGCGGCCGCGAAGGGCCACCACGCGCAGCGATGCCTCCAGCAGCTTGCCACCCACCAGGTCCAGCACCGCGTGCACGCCGCTGCCGTAGGTGGCCTGGTTCACCGCCTCGGCCAGGTCTTCGCGCGAGGTGTCGACGCCGGTCTCCAGCCCCAGCTCGGCCGCGCGCTTCAGCTTGGCCGCCGTACGCGACGTGCCGATGACGGTGGCCCCCGCCGCGCTGGCCAGCTGCACCGCCGCCGTCCCCACGCCGCTGCCGACGGCCAGGATCAGCACCCGCTCGCCGACGGTCAGGTCCAGCTGGCGGAAAAGGGAGTCGTACGCGGTCAGGAACGCTTCGGGGATGGCAGCGGCGTCTTCCCACTCCAGGTTCTGGGGAATGCGGATGCCCTCGCGCTCGTGCACCACCACGTATTCCGCGTGCCCGCCGCCGCCCACGATCCCCATCACCCGGTTGCCGACGGCCCAGAGCCCGGCGCCCTCGCCCACCGCATCCACCTCGCCGGCGTACTCCAGCCCCGGGATGTCGGCCGGGGCGCCGGGCGGGGCGGGGTAGGCGCCCCGCCGCTGCAGCAGGTCCGCCCGGTTGAGCGCCGAGGCGTGCACCTTTACGCGAATTTCTCCCGGCCCGGGCTGCGGAACCGGGCGATCCTGCATCTCCAGGACTTCCGGCCCGCCCGGCTTGGTGATGACGAGCGCCTTCATCAGCGAGCCCCGCCCGCGCGCTCGCGCAGGAACGCCTCGATGCCGCGGAGGTGCGCGTCGGCCAGGCGCTCCACGAACTCGGGATTGCGCAGCGCGGCTTCCTGCTCGGGGATGGGCATGAAGAGCGATTCCGTCAGCGCGGTGGGCATCCACGTGGGCCGGGCCAGCGCCAGGTTGCTCGATCGCGCGCCGATGTCGGGAATGCGCGTGACCGCCACGATCTCGCGGTCCAGCGCGCGGGCCAGCGCCGCCGAGAACGGGTGGAAGTAGTACACGCTGGTGCCGTGCGCCCGGAACGGGTTGGCCCCCTCGCCGAACGCGTTGTTGTGCACGGAGATGAGCATCTCGGCGTCGCGCTGGACGGCCAGCGCCACCCGCGCGCGCAGCTCCGGCCCGGACTGGGTGGAGCTGACCATCCCCTCGCGGTTCGTACGCGTCATGATGACCTCGGCGCCCGCGGCACGGAGCTTTTCCGCCAGCGGCAGCGCAATCGCCAGGTTCGCGTCGCCCTCATACAGGCCCGTGGGCCCGGTGGCGCCCGCGGGCGGGTGGCCGGGGTCGATCACGATCCGGCGTCCGCGCAGGGGATTGGCAGGGTCGATGGCGGGCGGCCGGCGCACGCGGACCACCAGCGTTCCATCACCCTCGTACCACGCCTTGTAACCCCAGGGCGCGCTCGCCAGCTGCAGCGCGTACTGCGTCGATGCTCCTGCCGCCGTGGTCGTGGCGCCCCGGTACCAAGCATCCGCCGGGGCCTCGCTGCGCGCCTGAGCGCTCGTCGCGCCGTAGACGGTGATCGTCGCCCCCGTCTCCGACGTCTCCACCAGGAACGGCCGCCCGCGCGCCGCCACCCTCACGTCCAGGTTCTGGCCGGAGCGAATGACGCGCGCGGCCTGGATCGGGGTGGCATCCGGCGGCGTGGCCGTCGTATCCGCCAGGCCGATGTTCTCCGCATCCACCCAGGCCTCGGTCGCGCCGTCGAGCTGCACGCGGTACTGGCTGCCGCGCCGCTCCAGCACGCTCAGCCGGGCGCCGCGCGGAAAGAACCAGCGGTAGGAGCCGGTCGGCGTCGGGCGGGCGTAGATGGCGTCGCTGCCGGTAGCCAGGGTGTCGGCGCCGCCGGTGACGGTGCCCAGCCGCGCGCGGCTGAACACCGCGTTCTGCGATGGCGTCGCGGGGGTGGCCGGGCTACCGCCGCCGGACGGTTGCGCGTAGGCGACCTGCTCGGTGTCTTCCTGCCCGTCGGCCATGGCGCGCAGACGCCACACGCCATCGCTCGGCATCGGCAGGTAGCCGATGAACGCGCCGTTGCGGGCCACGGGAACGGGCGTGCCGTTGATCAACAGCGCCACGCCGCCCCTGCCCACGGAGCCGTAGATGAAGGTGGAGTCCACCCGCGGCCGGCCCTGCGTGGGCGTGGGATGGATTACGCGGATGTTCAGCGCGCCGTTCGCCTCCGGGATCGGTGGCAGGGCCGGGCTGATCGGCTGATATTCAAGCGCGCGCGGCGCGGCGGGTCTCCCCGGCGTGGGGTCGGGCCTGGGATCAGGCGAGGGGCCGGTCGCCGGGGCACCGGGGGTGCAGGCGGCCAGCAGCGCGGCAAGCGCCAGGGGCGCGTAGATGCGATCCATCACGGCAGTACCAGGAACGGTTGTGAAACGCGGGGGAGCAGCCACTCCCCCGCGCGTTTCATCTCACCCGCCCTCTACTGCAATCTGCGGGCAACCCGATCTGGCGGGCGCTACTACGGGTTTATCTTCCCCCGAGCGTGGCGGCAAAGAAAACGAGGGTTCCCGCATGGATTCCGCGGCGAACGCGAAGATCGAGCGTAGCGTTTCCGGAGTAAGTTGAGGATAGGCCTTCAGGATCTCAGCCGAAGGCCATCCTGCCGCGAAGAGCCCCAGCAGGAACTCGACGCCCAGCCGGCTATTCCGAAGGACGGGCTTTCCCGCCAGGACAGCTGGATCCGAATGGATGTGCTCGCGCCAGTCCACGTTCGAGGCCGTCCTTCTTAGAAATGGAACCCGCCCTTGACGAACTGCGGCACGGCCACGATCACACCGAAGCGGATCAGGCGTCCGAGCGAGCCCAGGATGATGAACCAGGCCAGGTTCATCCGCGCCGCGCCAGCTGCCACGCTCATGATGTAGAACGGCGGGAGGCCCACGCTGGCGCTCGCGAACACGAGCGCGCCGCCCATCCGGGGATGCTGTTCCATGTGGCTGTTCACCTTTTCCATCGCCACCTTCCAGCGCGTACCCGGCAGCTTCAGCGCGCCCATCCCCATGTAGTACATCGCCGTTTTTCCCAGCATCTGCCCCGCGGTCGCCGCCACGATCAGCGGCACCACGAACGCGGACGGTGCCAGGGCCGAGGCGCCGAGCAGGTAGATTTCGATGTTCACCACCGGCACCAGCGCGCTGAGCAGCGCGACGCCGAACGTCGTCAGCCAGACCGTGAGCAGCGACATCCGCTAGCGCGCCGCCGCTGCCGCACGGACGCGAACCGTCCGCTCCAACTCGTCCCGGGACTGCAGCACCTTGCGGCGGATGTCCATCGGCAGGCCGGGGTTCTCGGCCAGGAAGCGGTCGATGATGGCCAGCGCCTCGGGGCTGTCCTGCCCGCCGACGAAGGCGCTGATCCAGCGTGGAAGGAAGAAGATGCGCCGGTTGTCGCGAACCCATTCCAGCCGGTCCAGCGAGGGACGCAGGTACTTGAGCGTGAGCTCGGAATGCAGTGGCGTGTTGAACGGTCCCGTGGCCGCCGTCACCCACTCCTCGTTCAGCCGCGGATCGTCCAGGAACCGCGCGAAGTACCCGGCCTTGGCATCCGCCGTGGGGATGCCCGCTGCGGCGATGAACGCGCGGCGCGGGCTTTCCGGCGTGGTGTCGCGCGCGGCCTCGGCGTCGATCAGCGCCTGCGGCCCGGGCGCTCCCAGCGCGATCAGGCGCTCGACCATGGACCAGCGCGTCGGCTGCTTGATTGCCGCGCCCTCGAACGTACGGGTCTCCCCCAGGAACTCCAGCAGCAGCCCGCGCCCGAAGGCGGTCCGCGCCGTGCCGGCCAGCATGTCCAGACTGGCCTTGCGTGCGCCATAGGTCAGCGAGGCATCTTCGGAGCGCGCGAGCAGCAGCCGCTCCCAACCGCCCATCAGTGGTGCGGCGCGATCCTCCAGCAGGTAGGACGAAAGCGCTGTCCAGGCGCGGCCCATGTTCAGCCCGGCGATCTGCTCGTCGCGCTCGCGCGGCAGCTCGCGCATGGCCGTCCGGGCGAACGCCGCCGGGTCCATCCGCCCCTCGCGCACCTCGTCCCACAACGCGCCCCACAGCATGGCGCGGCGCAGCCCGTCCTCCTCCCGCCCGATGTTTTCCGCCACGTACGCCGCGCTCGCGGAGTCCAGCAGGAACAGGCCGTAGCCGTAGTCGCCCTCGTTGCTCCACACGTAGTCGGGCGCGGGCAGCCCCTCGGCCGTCGCGACACGCGTCACCTCGCCGGTGAACGTCACCGGGATCGCCACGTCTTCCTCGTCGTGGTACGCCAGGCGCACGAGCACGCGGCCAGGCCACCATCCGCCCGGGTCGCCGGCCAGCTCGCGGGCGGGGCGCTGGTGCAGCGTCAGGCCAGTGATCCGCCCGTTCACGATCTCCATCCGCGGCTGCACCACCGGCATTCCGGCGCGCTGGATGTACTGCTCGCCGAATGCGTCCAGGCTGGTTCCCGACGTCGCCTCCAGCGCATCCAGCAGGTCCCGCCATGTCGCGTTGCCGTACGCGTGGCGGGTGAGGAAGCGCGTGAGCCCCGCCTGGAACGCCGAATCACCCACCAGAAAATTCAACTGCTTGATGATGGATGGCGCCTTGTTGTAGACGATGGGGCCGTAGTTGCTCTTCGCGAGGTCCAGGTTGGGCAGGTCCTGCCACACGGGCGTGGTGCCCGACGTCTGGTCCGTTCCGTAGGCCAGCGGCTTATTGCGCAGGTAGAACGTCTTCCACGCCTCGCTTTCCGGGTCCAGCTCGTCCTGCATCCGCGCGGCCATGTAGGTGCTGAACCCCTCCTTCAGCCACAGGTCGTCGAACCAGCGCATGGTCACCAGGTCGCCGAACCACTGGTGCGCCACCTCGTGGTAGATGGTGGACTTGCGCCCGATCTGCTGGCCCAGCGTGGGCGCCTCGCGGAAGATGAACTGGTTTTCGTTGTAGAAGATGGCGCCCACGTGCTCCATCCCGCCGAACGGAAAGGCGGGGGCGAGCAGCATGTCGAACTTGTCGAAGGGATACGGCACGCCGAAGTAGCGCTCCAGCCACGCTACGGCGCGCCGGTTCACGGCGATCAGCGTGTCGGCCTCCACCTCCGCGGCGCGGCTGGCCCGGGCGAACAGGCCCACGCCCCCCGTCGACTCCGGCCTCCACACTTTCCACGGCCCCGCCGCGAACGCCGCGAGGTAGGTGCTGATGGGATCCGTCTCCGCAAACGACCAGCGCCTGGCCTCCCCGACCGGCACCACACCCGTCGCCGCGCCGTTCGCCAGCACCTGCCACTCCGTGGGCGCGACGATGCCGACGGTGAAGCGGGCCTTGAGGTCCGGCTGATCGAAGCAGGGAAAGAGCTGGTTTGCGTCGGCCGGCACCAGCAGCGTGTACAGGTACGTGGAGCCGTCCGCATCGTCCTTGAAGCGGATGATGCTCGCACCCGACGCCGCGATCCGCGCCGTGAACTCGGCGGTGACGGTGTTCTCGCCCGCGCGCAGGTGCCGTGCCGGGATGCGCAGGTGCCCGTTCCTCCACTCCCGGTCCGCCACCGTCCGCCCGTTCGCCGTCACAGTCCCGAGGGACGGCCCCCGGAAGTCGATCACCAGGTCGCCCGCATCCGCGGCGCGGGTGAACGTGGCCGCAACTCGGCCGGACGCGGTGGAATCGCGCGTCACGTCCAGCTCCAGGCGATAGCGCACGTCGCGCAGCGTGGCCGCGCGGTGCCGCGCCAGCGCGGCGGACACGCCCGGGCTCATCATCTCGCCCACAGGCGGCGCGGCGGCCTGCGCCGCGAGCGGGGGCACGGCGGACAGCATCGCGACAGCGAGAAGGAGACAGGCACTTCGAGAGATCATCGTCAGTCCAACGTTGAGTCGCGCATCCGCGTCACAGGCCCTTGAGCATGCAGCCCAGGATCAGCAATGCGCCGGCGAGCAGGAGCGCCCATCGCCCCAGTTCCCACGGCAGCTGGATACCCGCGAGCATCTCCAGCGCTCCCACCAGCCACAGGACGATCGCGATGCCCAGCGTGATGCCGCGGGGAGACTGCGGGCGGATGTAGAAAGCCATGCGACGCTCCGAGCAGGGGGGCGCGGAAGAGGAGAGCCCAAGTTAGGCGCGCGCGGAGCTGGGGGACAAGCAGCGCGCCGCCCTGGCAGATCAGTCGGCGGCGGACTGCTCGGGCACGGCGGGGAATTCGTCTTCTTCCTCGATATCCGCCTCACCCATCTCCGGCCACATCGGCTCGATCTTCTCAATATCAGTGGCCACGGGCGAGTAGATCACGTGCCACATGTCCCATAGCATCTGCCCCGTCATCCAGAACTCCACGCTAACCCCGAATAGGCGGGCCAGCCGCAGGGCGGTATCGGGCGTGAGGCTACGCTTCCCATTCACCAACTCGTTTACACGCGGGTACGAAACGCCGATGCGCCTGGCGAGTTCGGCCTGTGTCATCCCCGTCGGCTCCAGAAATTCGTGCAGCAGCATCTCGCCCGGGGAACTCGGAGGGCCACCGATCGGGAGCATGTGGTGGATGTGCACGCTCAGGCTTTCGGCCGCCGCCGTCCGATGTGAGTGTCGTTTGATGGCCATCATGGCTCCTCATCAGTGGTAGTCGACGATCTCAACGTCCCCCGCGCCCCCTTCTTCCCATCGGAAGCAGACACGATACTGGTCGTTGATCCGGATGCTGTACTGCCCGAATCGGTTCCCCTGCAACGCCTCTAGGCGATTTCCCGATGGCGTGCGCAAATCTTGAAGCCTGTTCGCTCGCTGAAGGCGCTCGAGCCGCGCGCGTGCCGACGGCCACAGAATGGGAGGGCAGGTTCGCCGCGCTGCCCGGGTATCGAGCTTCACCGAAACGTCGTATGTGCCCTGATCTCTGAACGAGACGATCATCGTACGGGCGGGAGGGCTGGGGGGGGCGAGTGGCCGTCCAGATCCTCTCCTCGCCGACTATAACGGATAGCGTTATACGTAGCAAGAGTGTGCATCGTGGACAGACGGGCGCGGTACTATGCTCTCCCGTCCCATCCTCCGCAACCCCATGCACTTAACTGGTACCACGTGTGGCGGGATGTGAACGGGGTGCACAGCCCGGCACGCGTTCTGCTCGGCCGTGTCTTATGGATTACCCTCGAATTTTCCTGCTGTCGCCTGCGTACTCCGGGGGCAAGCGCGGGCAGATGGTGATGCGCGACGCGGCCTCGTTTCCACTCGCGCAGAAGCTGCGCGAGCCGGGCGGCGCGCCGCTGGGCGACGTGTTCAGCTTTCTCAGCGGGTTGTACTTCCGAGGCAAGATCGCCTACTCCCGCGCCTTCGCCGCGCCGCCGGCGGGATTGCCGGGTGCGCTCGTGATCACGCCGACGCGCGGGCTGGTGCCTCCGGAGTCGCCCATCCCGCTCTCGGTGCTGCGCGAGTTCGCCGAGCAGGGCGACGTTTCGGTGACCAACGCCGGCTACCGCGGGCCGTTGGAGGAGCACGCGCGGGCGCTGAACGAGGCGGCCGGGCCGGGAACGGCATTCGTTCTGCTGGGAAGCGTGGCGTCGGGCAAGTACGTCGACGTGCTGGCGGGGATCTTCGGGGAGCGGCTGCTGTTTCCCGTGGACTTCGTGGGGCGCGGCGACATGAGCCGGGGCGGGCTGATGCTGCGCGCCGCCGCCGACGGGCCTGAGCTGGAGTACGCGCCCGTGCTCGGGGCGGTGCGCACCGGCAGGCGCCCGCCCAAACTGTCACCTCGATCGTGGAAGAAATCCGCCCCATGACGCCACGCGCCGCACAGCCCGCCTCTCCCCGCGCCAAGCCCAGGGCGGCCTCGCGGCCCCGGCCCGCCACCGCCAGCGTTCCCGACGCCGAGGCCACGCCCGACATCATCCCCCAGAAGGGCAAGGCGTGCGAGGTGCGCGTCGGCGGGCGGGCGGTGAACCTCACCAACCTCCACAAGCCGTTCTGGCCCGAGCTGGGCATCACCAAGGGCGACCTGCTGCGCTACTACGTCGCCGTTTCGCCGTACCTGCTGCCGCACCTGGTGGACCGCGCCATGGTGATGAAGCGCTATCCAAACGGGTGGAACGGCAAGTTCTTCTTCATGAAGCGCACGCCCGAGAACGCGCCTTCGTGGCTGAAGACCTGCTCCATCGAGCACGCATCGGCGAGCGTCATCGACTTTCCGATGGTCAACAACCTGGCGTCGCTGCTGTGGCTGGTGAACCTGGGGTGCATCGACCTGAACCCTTGGTACTCTCGCTGCGACGACACCGACCGGCCGGATTACCTGCACTTCGACCTGGACCCCGTGCCCGGCGCCGACTTCGCGAAGGTGCGGCAGACGGCGCTGATGGTGCGCGACAACCTGCGGAAGCTGGGGATGACGTCGTACGCCAAGACCACGGGCTCCAGCGGCATCCACGTGTACGTGCCCATCGTGCACGGGCCCACGCAAAAGCAGGTGTGGAGCTTCGCCAAGGAGTTCGCGCGGGCGATGGAAAAGATCGATCCCGCGCTGGTGACGGCCGAGTACCGCGTCGCCAAGCGGCCGCACGGGCGGGTGCTGGTGGACTACAACCAGAACGCGTGGGGCCGCACGCTGGCGTCGGTCTACTCCGTTCGCGCCAAACCGGGGGCCACGGTGTCCATGCCGGTGACGTGGGAGGAAGTGGAGGGCGGCGTCGAACTGGAGGCGTTCGACCTGCGCAACGCCCCCGCGCGGCTGGCGAAGACGGGTGACCTGTGGAAGCCGCTGACGCAGAAGCGCGGACGGTTCAACCTGGCGGGGCTGCTGTGAACCTGCCGATCGCCACCGACTTTCCCGTCGCCGAAAGCGAGCAGTGGGACGAGCTGCCGACCGGCGACGAGTGGCAGTATGAGCCCAAGTGGGACGGCTTCCGCTGCCTGGCTTTCCGCGACGGCGACGAGGTGGAACTCCGGTCCAAGGCCGGCAAGCCGCTGGGCCGCTACTTTCCCGACGTGGTCGACGCCCTCCGCGGGCTGAACGCCAGCCGGTTCGTGCTGGATGGCGAGATCGTCGTTCCCGTGGGCGACGCGCTGTCGTTCGAGGAGCTTCAGCTACGCCTGCACCCGGCGGCGAGCCGCGTGAACAAGCTGGCGGCGGCGCATCCCGCGATCATGGTGGGCTTCGACCTGCTGCTGGGCGCGCGCGGCGGCCCGCTGACGGACCGCCCCCTGCGCGAGCGCCGGGAAAAGCTGGAGGCGTTCGCCGGGCAGTTCTTCGGCGGGGCCGTGCGCCTGTCGCCCGCCAGCTGCAGCGAAACGCAGGCGCGCGCGTGGCTGGAGCAGGGGGAGCGGGGGCTGGATGGGGTGATGGCGAAGCGGCTGGATCTGCCGTACCTGTCCGGCGAGCGCACGGGGATGGTGAAGATCAAGAACGTCCGCACGGTGGATTGCGTCGTCGGCGGGTTTCGCTACGCGCAAAAGGAGCCGATCGTCGGATCGCTGCTCCTGGGCTTGTTCGACGACCAGGGCCTGCTGAACCACGTGGGGTTTTGCTCGGCGATCAGCCGCGAAGAGCGCGAAGCGCTCACGCCGCGGCTGGAGGCGCTGCGCGGGCCGCCCGGCTTTACCGGCTCTGCGCCCGGAGGCCCCAGCCGGTGGACGCGGATGAACGAGCGGTCCACGGAATGGGAGTCCCTGGCGCACGAACTTGTCGTGGAAGTGGGCTACGACCACATGAGCGGCGGACGATTCCGCCATGGGACCAGGTTCGTCCGCTGGCGCCCCGACAAGGCCCCGGAGCAGTGCACGTACGCACAGCTCGGGGTGGCGGGCAGGTCGTCGCTGCGGCTGCTGGCTGGATAGCTGAGACAGGTATGAGCGTAGTTCGTGTGCGTGGCCTCGGCTGCCGTGGGGCCCTCACCCGGCCGCGCTGACACGCGTGCCACCCTCTCCCACAAACAGCGTGGGAGAGGGGGTACACCCCAGGGTGGAGGCGTGGGTGGGCAGGCCCGGCGCGCGGGCCGGCGCCCCCCATCCCCAACCCTTCCCCCGCAAACGGCCGCAGGGGAAGGGAGCCAGTACGGTGCACCTTCCCAAGCCGAAGTGCAATCGAATTCTCCCTCTCCGGATGCGCAGCATGCGGGGAGGGGCCGGGGGAGGGGCCCACCCGCGGCATGCGCCGGCCTCCATCGAAACTCACCTTGATCACGAGGCACAAAAAATCCGCCCCCAGCCCGGAATCCCGGGCGGGGGCGAATCTTCACATCACCTTCCGTGCGTCAGCGCACCGTGATCTGGCGCGCCATCCCGTGGGCGATGTGCGGCTTGCCGTCCTTGGCGTCGGGCAGCATGCAGAGCAGCGCGTACTCGCCCGGCTGGAAGTCGGCCGTGATGTAGTTCACCTCGCCGCGGTCCAGGCCCGTGGTCCCGGCGACGGGGCGCCCCGGAGGGGGCCCGTTCTCGTTCATCATCCACGCCATCATGTCGTGCAGCGTCTTGCCCGGGGCCAGCTGCACCAGGACCACCTCGTGCGGCTGCACGGCCACGTTCTGCACCTTGATGGTCCGGCGCCCCGCCGTGAGCTCGGTGTTCGTGGCGAACGAGTAGTCCGCCAGGTTCATGTCCAGGTCCGCCACGGGAGCCGCGGCCGGGGCGCCTTCCGCGGGAACCACGGTCAGCGGCTTTACCATTCCCTTGGCCACGTGCGGTACGCCGTCCTTGGACGGAATGAAGCAGAGCATGGCGTACGTGCCGGCCTTCAGGTCCAGCGTGGCCTCCGACACGCCACCGCCCGGGACGGGCGTGTTGGGCCCGCCCACGAAGTGCACCCAGGGCGGCGGCGGCCCGTCGTGCCCGCCCATGCCCTGCATCAGCTCCTGCACGGTGTGCCCGTCGTCCAGCCGCACGAGTTGAACGTGGTGCAGCTCGGTGCCGTCGTTCACAAGGCGGATGGTCGTCATCCCGGCGGGGATGGTGGCCGGCGACTGGTAGGTGAAGTCGGCGGCGGTGATGGTCACCACGTTGGGCGCGGCGGCGGTGTCGGCCGTCTTGGCGTTGCCCTGCGTGCAGGCGGCGGAGGCGGCGGCGAGCGCCAGGGCGGCAAAGAACTTCAGCGAGGTGCGTTGCATTTTCGTCGCTCCGAGGTCGGCGTTCCCCGTCGTCGTCGCGGGGAGGTCAGGCTCCGGGGCACCGTGCCCCGGAACGCGCCACAAGGATAGGCGGTTCTACCCATGCCTACATGAGTCGGTTGACCCAGACCAGGGCGGTGCCCCGGTAGCAGTTTCCGAAGGAGGTGCGTGCTGCTCCAGAGGTTTGGAATCCAACTTGCTGATCTGCATTGGCTTGCGTGCGGAACGGCCGATTTCAGGACGAGGCGGGGTAGGCCGAATGGGTCGCCCGACCTTTGACCCGCCCGGCCATTCGCCGCATATTATCTCCCAACCGGAGCCCTGCCGTGCTCCGGCACAGGCGCGGAAATGGTCCGCGTGAAACCTGTTTCGTAAAGGATCGAGCGATGAAGAAATCTGTCGCTGGACTGTTCGCGGCCGTCGCCACGCTGGCGTTCGCGGGCACTGCCCAGGCCCAGATCTGCGCGGGCTTCCCGTCGTCCGACCGCGGCTTCTACTTCGGCGTGCGCGCCGACTTCCCGGAAGACGTGGATTCGTACGGCGTCGAGGCCAACTACAACTTCTCGGGCCCGCTGGGCGTGTACGGCGGGCTGAACGTGATCTCGGCCGAGGACGGGGAGGAGGGCGAGGACAACAGCCTGGACGAGCTGTACGCGGGCGTGGCGTTCGAGGCGGTGTCGCTCGGGCTGATGGTTGGGCCGCGCGTGTCGGCATGCGCCGTCGGTGAAGTGCGCAACATTTCCGAGGACGGCTTGAACTACACCGAGATCCCCCTTGGCGTCGGCATCGGTGCCAGCCTCGGCATTCCCCTCGTGGAGGCGGCGGGCTACGTGCAGCCGCAGGTGGTGTTCACCCGCGCCAGCTTCGAGGACGAGGACGAAACCGACACCAACTTCGGCATCAAGGCGGGTGCCACGCTGGGGCTGGGCCTGGTGACCGTGGGCGGTGAGGTGCGTCACATGTTCCTGTCGGACGACGCTCTCTCCATCCGCGATGAGACGACGTTCGGCATTCGCGTCGGCATCGCGCTCTGATTTCACCCGCAGTTGCACAAGCCGCCGGGCGCACGAAAGTGCGTCCGGCGGTTCTCTCTTTCAGGGATGTCGAGCGGACCGATGTTATCCCGATGGAGCGGCCACGGGAGAGCTGCCGGATGCACCATCGATGGAAGCGACTGAGGGATCTGCCACACACGGCGCGCGATGCCACCGACCGGGGGGCACGAGCCTGATCGCGTTGCTTCCTCTCGCCCCGGCGCGCGATCCAACCCAGAGAACTGCAACTGCGGGCCTCACGCAGAGCCGCAGAAGAGAACGGCAGAGGGAACGTGGACAACGACAAGAGGCCCCATCCGCGGCGGCGGATGGGGCCTCTCCTCTTGATCCAGCCTGCGCTTAGTAGATGTAGACCGGCGTGCCGACGGGGGCGTTCTCGTAGACGAACTGGATGTCGTCGTCGAACAGGCGCACGCAGCCGTGGGTGCCCCAGAAGCCCACGGCCAGCGGATCGTTGGTGCCGTGGATCAGGATGCCGTCGCCCGTGTCGAGCTTGAACTTGCCCAGCACCTCGGGGATCTTGCGGTTGACGGTGCCGAACGGCGGAATGTACAGCACGCCGTTGAACATCAGCGGGCGCTCGGCGGGGATGGCCTCGAACTCGCCCCCGCGCACGATTCCAACCTTGTCGCCGCGCCGCACCACCCGGCCGCTGTCCCCCAGCGAAATGCCGCCCGCGGGGAACGGACGCACCACCTCGGCCTGGCCCCAGTAGTGCCAATCGGGCGGGTTCCACAGCGGGTTTTCTTCCTTGGCCAGCACCGTGCGGCGCCCGCGCGGGGTGGAAAAATCGTAGCTGCCGATGCCGCGTGGCCCGCGCACCACGCCCATCCCCACTCCTGCCGCCGCCTCGATCAGCGTGTCCTGGCCGTTGATCAGCCACAGCTTGCGGTCGTAGATGGATACCACGATGCGCCGGCCCGTCGCCGTGTTCGCCGCGCGCCGCCAGCGCACCCACTCCACGCTGTCGGCGCGGTTGCGGGGCGCGGTGGGCGCCGGGTCGGGGTTGTCGACGCCCAGCTGCCGCAGGCGGTTTTCCATCAGCTCCTCGCGGGTCACCAGCCCGCGCGGGCGGTTGTCCACCATCTGCGCCGGCGTGCCGGTGCCCTGCGCTTCCGCCCCGGGCACGGCCGCGCAAATCCCGAGCGCCGCCAGCCACAGGGCCGTAACCATCCGTTTTGTCACAGTACAGCTCCCGCGGGGTGTAACCGAAATCCAGGTCTATAATTGGGGCCAAACATCCGGCGCGTCAATGCCGGGCGCACGCACGAGCGGGCCCCGGGGACGCCCGGAGCCCGCTCCCGCCGCCATCGGCGCGGTTACGGCCGATGGCTGTTTCCCACGCCGTACCCGGTGTAGTACTGGCCGGTGGGCACGCCGCCGCTGCTGCCGTTGCGGAAGCGCTCCATGCCGTACGGCCCGTACGCGCCGTAGCGCCCGCCCATCCCGCCGTCGGCATCGCCCACGCCCATGTTGCCGGCGTTGTACTCGCCGCCGCCCGAGCCCAGGTTGCCCGTGTTGCCGCCGCGGTAGTCCGCACCGTAGCGGCCCATTCCGCCACGGTTCGCGCCGCCGTAGCCGCCGCGCATTCCGGGCTCGTCCATGTCGTTGCGGTAGCCGCCGCCGTACCCGGCGTTCCCCTGGCTGCCCATGTAGCCGCGGCCCCCGACGTGGCCGCCGTACCCGCCCTGGCCGCCGCCGCGATAGCCGCGGTCGTCGTCCCAGTCCACATCCGCGAAGCCGTGTGAGGGGCGGTAGCCACCGGTGTCGTGGCTGCTCCAGCCGTCACGCCCGTGGCCGGCACGGTAGCCCGCGTCGTACCGGTTTCCGCCGCCCTGGCCGGTGTAGTTGGTGCCGGTGTACCCCGAGCCGAAGTTGCCGCGGCCCATTCCGCCGGTGTACCCGCCGTTGACGTCGCCCATCTCGCGGTAGCCGCCGTGCTGGTTCCAGCCGCCGCGGTCGTGGCCGCCGCCGTACATGCCGCCGTTGTGCATCCCGCCGCCGCGGTAGTCGTGGCCGTAGTCGTCGCGGCCGCCGAACCAGCCGCGCACCGTCTCGGCCGCGCGATCCATGAAGTTGCGGTTCCCGTAGTCCCGTCCGTAGTTCATCCTCCGCTCCTTTTCCCGGGTTCTCCGCCTGCTCCCGCCGCGTGGCGGCGGGGTGGGCCCGGGTTGCAAGAGGCGGGCCGCTTTCCGTCCCTATCTCCTTGCTAGATGGTGCTTTGACTCGGCTTTAGGGGCGCCTGCGCCAGAACCCGCCACCGGTCGGCCGCGTTGACAAACAGGAGTGTGCGCCGCAACGTTCACCGGCCCCACCCGTCCCCATCGCACGTCCTCCCCTTCCGGGCCTCCAGGCCCGAACCCGCTGCGCATTCGAATGCTTTCGCCGCGCCAGCAAGCCACGCTCGTCGCCCTGTGCAGGCGCATGGTGCCCCTGCCGGACGAGCCCGACCCGTCCGCTGCGCGGCTGGCCCGGGCCGTGGAGGTGCGCATCGGCACGCTGGACGCCGAGCGTGCACGCCGCGCCGGGTTCGTGCTGAACCTGCTGGATTCGCGCCTCGCTGGGCTGGCCGGCGCGGCCCGGCCCTCCGGCTTTTCCGCGCTGGATTCGGCGCGGCAGGATGCGTGGCTGCGGCGGTGGGAGGTGAGCCCCGCGCCGGCGCTCCGCACGGCGTTCCAGGCGCTGCGCCGGCTGGTGCTTTCCACCTGGTACGCCGATCCCGCCAACCATCCGCCCGGCTACCGTGCCCCGTTCCACCTGCGCCGTCCCGAGCTTGCGTGGGAGGGCCCGCTCCCCGGGCCCAACCAGCCGGACGAGCCGGTCGCGCGGACGGGCGCGGGAGGGCCGCGGAGCGCGCGGGTGATCTCCATCCGCCCGCAGCTGGATCTGCTGTCGGACCCGGAGATCAGCGGCGTGGTGCAGGGCGCGCGGCTGCGGGGCGACACGCGGGTGCGCGCCGGGGTCTGCGTGATCGGCAGCGGGGCGGGTGGAGCGGTGGCGGCCGCACGCCTGGCCGAGGCGGGCCACGAGGTGGTGCTGCTGGAGGAGGGTGCGTTCTGGCGGGCCGAGCAGTTTTCGGAACGCGAGTCGGAGATGATGCCGCGCCTGTACGCGGATGGGGGAACCCGCGCCACGGACGACCTGTCGATTCCCCTGCTGCAGGGCCGCGCCGTCGGCGGGGGCACGACGGTCAACTGGCTGGCGATGCTGCGCACCCCCGACTGGGTGCTGGACGAGTGGGCATCGGAGCACGGGGCGGTGGGGATGCGCCCGGCCGACATGGCGGCCGTGTTCGACCGCGTGGAGGAAGAGACGTCGGCGCGGCGCGTGCCGGACGACGCGCACAATCCGCCCAATCGCGCACTGCTGGATGGCGCCCGCGCGCTGGGGTGGAGCGCGGGCGCGGTCCGCGTGAATGCGCACGGGTGCGTGCGGTCGGGCTCGTGCGGGCTGGGGTGCCGGTACGGCGCGCGGCGCGGGGCGGCGGACGTGTACGTGCCCGCCGCGCTGGCCGCCGGCGCGCGCCTGTTCACGGATGTGCGCGTGGAGCGGATGGAGCTGGCGGAGCGCGGAGGCGGGTCGCCGCTCAAGCGGGTGCACGCCACGGTGCTGGACAGGGAGACCGGCACGCCGCGGGGCACCCTCGTCGTCGAGGCGCCTATCGTCGTGGTGGCGGCGGGCGCGGTGGGCACCCCGGTGCTGCTGCAGAAGTCGGGGATGGGCGGCGGTGGCGTCGGCGACTTTCTGCGGCTGCACCCCACGACGGCGGTCATTGGCCGGTACGCGCGGGAGATGTACGGCGGGGCGGGAATCCCGCTCTCCGCCATCTGCGACGAGTTCCTGCGCGGCGGTGACGGATACGGGTTCTGGATCGAGACGCCGCCGATGTACGCCGGGCTGGCCGCCGCGTCCATGCCGGGGTTCGGCGCGCCTCACCGCGACCTGGTCGAGGCGGGGCCCCACCTGGCGTCGATGATCGTGCTGGTGCGTGACGGGGCGGAGCGCGGCCGGTCCAGCGGCGGGGTGACCGTGGATCGCGCCGGCCGCATCCGCATCCGCTACCGGATGTCTTCGCCGGACCGCGACCGGCTGCTTCGGGGGATGGAGGCCGCGGCACGCATCCAGTTCGCCGCGGGCGCGGAGGAGGTTTCGACCCTTCACGCCACCGCCTGCCGGATGCGCTCTCCCGCGGAGCTGGGGACGATCGCGGCGCGGCCGGCGGGCCCCAACCAGCTGGGGGTGATGTCGGCGCACGTGAACGGCACCTGCCGCATCGGCAACGACCCGCGAATCAGCGGCTGTACGCCCGACGGCGAGCGGCACGGCGTCCCCGGTGTCTACGTGGCGGACGGCTCGCTGCTGCCCACCGCACCCGGCGTGAACCCGCAGGAAACCATCATGGCCGTCGCCACGGTGGTCGCCGAACGCATCGCCACCCGCCACCCCGCGGGACGGTCCGGCAGTGCGGGCAGTACTGGCGCTTTGGTCAGCAGCAGGTAATCTGCTCCGAGTCGTTCATCTTTCGGAGCAGAAGGAGGGCTGGACCTGTGCCAATGACCGTAGCGCAGGTAGTCGCAATGCTGGAGGCGGATGGTTGGGTTCTTGCGCGGACGAAGGGAAGCCATCGTCAGTTTAAACACCCGGTGAAACGCGGAACCGTCACCGTTGCCGGGAAGCGGAGCAAAGATGTGCCACCGGGGATATTGAAGAGTATCGTCAAACAAGCATCGCTGGAGTAGCCAAATGGAATACGCGATCGTCATCGAAAGGGGCGAAACCAGCTACGGCGCTTATGTTCCGGACCTGCCAGGCTGTGTCGCCGTGGGAGATTCAGAAGCGGAAGTACGCGCCCTCATCCGTGAGGCCATCGAATTCCATCTGGACGGGATGCGGGAGGACGGGGAGCCGATCCCCCCACCCGCTTCACGGGTGGAGTACGTGAAAGTGCCGGTGGCGGCGTAGGATTCTGCTCGCTCTCGGCCTGCCTCTTGCACCCCGCGTGGTACTTGAGCGCGGCGTGCGCGCCGCATTTCGAGAGGTCAGACAACACCGCCGGAGGCCGGAGTGGATCCCAATCAGAACCCCAACTGCGTCTTCTGCCGCATCATCGGCGGGGACGAGATGGTGAGCGTCATCCACGAGGACGAAGAGATCATCGCGTTCCTCGATATCCAGCCGCTGCACCGGGGGCACGTGCTGGTGGTGCCCAAGGAGCACTACAAGAACCTGTTCTACGTTCCCGAAGAGCTGGCGACGCGCACGTTCGCCGTGGCGAAGCGCATCCTTCCCGGGCTGCGCAAGGCGACCGGCTGCCGGGCGGTGAACATCTTTTCGCCCAACGGCGCCGACGGCGGACAGGACGTGTTCCACTTTCACGTGCACCTGATTCCGGTACCCAAGGACGCGCCGTTCCCGCTTCAGCTACCGGACCCCAACGCCGAGGTGCCCACGCGCTCGCAGCTGGACGTGATGGCCACGCACATCACGCGTTGCGTGCACGACGAGGACGCCGACGCGTATGCCGCCGCCGCCCCGCAGGAGCAGCCCGAAGCCGAGCCGGCGACGGCCTGATCGGCCCAGTGGCGGATGGAATGGAACTGCCCCGCGCGATGCCTGCGCGGGGCAGTTTGCGTGGTGGGTGCGGGTCGGCCGACGGATCTGCCGCGCAAATCGAGAGATGCCGTGGTGCCCGCGGTTGGGGAGCGCTTCGGCGAGTGTGTGGCGGATTCCTCAGTCGCTGCGGGCGGCGGTGTGCGGGCCGGGTTGGTCGTGGCCGCTCCTTCGGAATGACAACCGAGGCCCGTCACGCAGTTTCGCACTTTCGCACTTTCGCACTCCCGCACTCCCGCACTCCCGCACTCCCGCACTCCCCCACTCCCCCACTCCCCCACTTCTTGCCGTCCCCGCCCCCACACCGTAAGCTCCCCCGCCCTGAAATCCCCGCGCCCGAGCCGACGCAGATGAAGCGTTTCGCAGCATACGACCCGCCTGAGTACCAGAACTGGACTGCCGCGCCCGAGCAGCTTCGCGCGTACCGCGAGCGCATCGACGCCAGCGGCGAGCGCGCGGAGGTCATCCGCGCGCTCTCGCAGGAGCAGCTGCTCGACATCTACGCCGGGCTGCTCCGCAACCGCCTTCACGACGTCGCGCTCAAGCGCTGGGTGAAGAACGGGGTGATCAGCAAGGCGTGGCTGGGCGTGGGCGAAGAGGCCGCGACCATCGGGCCGGTGCACGCGCTGCGGCGGTCCGGGCCGGGGCACGACGTGGTGGCGCCCATGATCCGCAACTCGGGCGCGTGCCACGAGATGGGGATGCCCGTGGCCGACATCTTCCGCAGCTACCTGGGCACCGCGGACGGCCCGTCCATGGGCCGCGACCTGCACGTGGGCGACCTGGGCACGGGGGTGCTCCCCCCCATCAGCCACGTGGGCGACGTGGTGCCGGTGATCGCCGGAATCGCGCTCACCTTCAAGCAGCGGGGCGAAGACCGCGTGGGCCTCACCTGGGTGGGCGACGGCTCCACCAAGACGGGGGCGTTCCACGAAGGAGTGAACTTCGCGGGCGTGCACCGGTTGCCGGTGATCTTCATCATCCAGAACAACCAGGTGGCGCTGGGAACGCGGCTCACCCAGCACGCCGCAGGGTCGTTCGAGGACTGGCCGGCGATGTACGGCTTGGCGGGCGGCCTGTTCGACGGCAACCACGTGCTCGACGCGTACGCCGCCACGCGCATCGCCGCCGACCGCGCGCGCGCCGGTGAAGGCCCGTCGCTGCTCGTCGCCGAGACCTTCCGCATGGGCGGCCACGCCACGCACGACGAGCGCGAGGCGCGCAGCATGTTCGACGCGGAGCTGTTCGCGTCGTGGGGCCGCCGCGATCCCGTGGGGCTGTACGAGGCGTGGCTGGAGGAGGAGGGGATCGCGCGCGGCACGCTGGACGACATCGAGGCGCGCGTCACCGCCGAGATCGACGCCGCGGCCGAGGACGCGCTCCGCAGCCGCGAAACCGCAATGCCGTCGCCCGAATCCGCGTTAGTCGGCGTCTACGGCTGACGTCGCCGCGCCGGGGCTGGGCCCCGTTGCGCGGGGCGTCGTATGAAGCGGGCGGCGACTACGTCGTCGCGTCTTGGACGGTGCAGGGATTCCAACGCAGTCACGGATGCCACCGACAACGAACACGGCTTTGGTCCCACACACGTTGTTTCGTCACGCCCTCCGGGCGTCCCGGCGGAACTGTCCACGGACGCGCTCTAAGCGATTCGCCGCCCGCGTTCCTGCCCGCTGGAGCACGACGGCTTGGTCCCAGGCGATGTGACCATAGCTGGCTGACCCCGTAATGACGCGCGCATCGCCAGCTTTTCGCGCAAGCACTCCGCGGAGAAACGTCGGGAACGTGGGAGGGCAAGTGATGAGTGACCCCGAGATCCGAATCATTCAAGAGAGACTCGTCTACGAGAGCCGATATGGGCGGCTGTACGACGACTTCGTCGAGTTCCTTCCACAAGGCGCTACTGGAACATATCTAAGATGGGAGTGGGAGGCGCCGTACTCCATCGCTGTCCTCCCGATTTTGCTAACGGGCGAGATCATCCTTGTGGAGAGCTTCCGGCATTCCGCGCGTGGAACCGTGTTAGAAGTACCCAAGGGATTTGGCCGGACCGGCACTGCTCCCGTTCAGATCGCGCACGAAGAACTCGCGGAAGAAGTGGGGCTCCAAAGCACCGAGATCCGATCAGCGGGCATGATCTACACGGACCCCGCGTTTGCGTATGCTCCCTTCCACCTCTTCGTTGCGCAAGGGTGTTCAGGAACGCAGGCGCGACCTGAAGAGTCGGAAGTGATCGTGCGTTCCATGAAGTATGCGTTGAGTGAAGTACCGGGGTTGCTTGCAGCAGGAACGGTCAATGACGCCGTGACCGTTCTGCTTCTACAGCAATATCTTCTCGGAGGATTGAATCATGAGGAAGCCGACAGCTAAGCTTTTTCTCAGCGAGATCGATACACATCATGAAAATCCACTCGCCGGCGGAAAACTCCGGGCGTACATCCTCTCGCAGGCGCTGTTTTTCGACCGCCTCATCATCGGGGATTCACAAATCAACAACAATTTCCGGTTGCGCGCGCTACTGTGGGATGCCGAGAACTCTGCTCGCGTAGATAGTTCTCCGAGCGACCTCTGGGTACTATTGCGTCTAGGGCTCCTTACTCCTGCGCTGCGTAGCGGGAGCGGTTCGCTGGACGAATTACGACGAGAGCATCATGCAAGAGGGGTCGCGAACGTGCCCTCGCCTGCGTTTGTGGAGTACGTCGAAGAGCATCTAGCAGGAGTACGGGAAGAATACGATATCGCCAAGGTCAGTTCGTTGTTCAAACACAGAACGCTAGCGTCGCTCAGGGATGATGCGGCTATTGGAAGGGGTCGTCTCAGCCGAGACGTTCGGGCCCGGGTGTACGATTACGTGCAGAACCAGCCGACGCTCCTTTACAAAACTCTTCGCGATTGGCTCGACACACAACTCAGCAGTGGAGCTCTGGCGCCCCGTGCAGCGCGGCGGATTGATCGTATCGTCGCAAGTGCATACCGCCATAATGTCGCGATCGCAATGCATACAAACCTGGATGTCCCCGCTCCTATCGGCCAACGCCTCTCTCCGGTTGACCTAACGCTCGGGGATCGGCGTCTGGTCAGGCGTCTTCGGGAACAGAAAATATCCTCGAAAGCCTATGACTTGCCACCTACTGCGGTTCTGTCTCGGGAGTTCCTGAACTGGATGCCAGCGTCGTCCCTAGCGGCAGTGACACAGTTGAAGTCCAGGGCAAAGGTTGTCAGAGCGATGGAGGCGTTTCGCAATGGACGGGTTCCGAACATGCCAGAATTCCTCGCCTCTTTGGAGGCATATCTGTTCGAGGTGGACTACGCTGTTGCATCTCACCTGACCCAAAAGCAGGCAACTCGCTTCAAGGATCTTAAACGCCGGGAGACGGCCCGGACACAAGTCAACCTGATTGTCGAAGGCACACTCACTGCCGTGCAGTTTGCCTTTCCTGCGTTGAGTGCGGTCGCGGCTATCGCACAGGGATTGGAAGCGACTCACATGGGGTATGCGGCCCTCGGGGACTTTCGCTCACCACGGGCACTCTTGTTGGGAGGTTACATACTAGGACGGAGTATAGAGTGCGAGCGACTGCTGTTGGACGTAGTATCTGGCGATGAGCGCGGGACTGCATCATGAGGTAGGCGATATCCTGTTGGGGGATCGAGGCGGTGCGTAGGTAGGGGGTGCAGGTGGCGAAAGCGGCGGCATCCTCTCGGGATGCCGCCGCTTCGTTCTGGTGACGGTGCGGGTCAGGTCGGCAGCGCGGGGCCGCCGTACAGGCCCTCGATCACCTCGCGGTACACCTGCTCCACCACCTTGCGCTTGATCTTGAGCGTGGGTGTGAGCATCCCCGACTCGATCGTGAACTCGTCCTGGATGACAGCGATCTTCTTGGGCCGCTCGTGCTGGGCGAAGTCGCGAAGCGCACTCAGGACCTCCGCCTCCAGCAGCTTCCTGACCCTGGGATCGGCGGCCAGGGCGGCGGAATCGCTCGACGGGAGGCCGTTGGCGGCGGCCCAGGGGCGCAGGTTCTCCCACTCCGGCACCACCAGCATCACCGGATACGCCCGCCGGTCGCCGAGCATGACGGCCTGCGAGATGTACTGCGACATCACCGCCAGGTTCTCCATCGGTGCCGGCGCCACGTTCTTGCCCCCGGCGGTAACGATCAGGTTCTTCAGCCGGTCGGTGATGCGCAGGTAGCCATCGGCCGTCAGTTCGCCGATGTCGCCGGTGTGGAACCAGCCCTCCGCGTCGATGGCGTCCTGCGTGCAATCCGGATCGTTCCAGTAGCCCCGCATCACGTGCGGGCCGCGGGTGAGGATTTCGCCCGTGGACGGCTCGATGGCCAGCTCCACCCCCGGCACCGGCTGCCCCACGGTGCCCATCCGCATCTTCCCCGGCGCGTTGACCGCGATCACCGGCGACGTTTCCGTCAACCCGTAGCCCTCGTACACGGGAAGACCGGCGCCCAGGAAGAAGCGCGCGACCTCCGGCGACAGCGGCGCCCCGCCCGAGACGAAGGCGCGCACCCGCCCGCCGGTGCGCTCCCGCAGCTTGCTGAACACCAGCCGGTCCGCCAGCCGGTTCTGCACGGCCAGCAGCCCCGCCGGCTCGCGGCCCTCCTCGCGCAGCGCGGCCACGCGGCTTCCCACGCCCCGGGCCCAGGCGACGACCCTGGCCTTGAATCCCTCCGCCCCGATGGCCTTGCTGTAGATCTTGTCGAACAGCCGGGGCACCGAAACCGTCACCATCGGGCGCGTCTCGGTAAGGTGGTCGGCCACCTTTTCCACCTGCGTATAGGCGATGGTGGTGCCCACGTCCCAGTACAGGTAGTCCACCATCCGCTCGAACACGTGCGAAAGCGGCAGGAACGAGAGGGTGACGTCGCCCGGGCGGATGATCTCCGTCATCCCGTGCTGCAGGCAGGCCGCCAGGTTCGCCGCCAGGTTGAAGTGCGTGAGCATCACGCCCTTGGGGTTGCCCGTGGTACCCGACGTGTAGATGAGCGTGGCCACCTGCTCGCGCGGCACCGACAGCGCGCGCTGGCGGAAGCCGGTGTATCGCCCGGCGGCCAGTTCGCGTTCGCCCTCCGCCAGCCAGTCCGCGAACGATTCCACGCCGTCCGCGGCGCCCTCGAAGGCCACCAGTCTCTCCACTTCCGGGAGCTGAACCCGGAACTCGCGGATCTTGGCCGCCTGGGCGGCATTGGAGACGAACACCACCTTCGCGCCGCAGTCCGCGACGATGTACTGAACCTGGTTGGCGGGAAGGGTGGGGTAGATGGGGACGGTGATGGCGCCCAGCCCGGTGATGGCGTAGTCACAGATGGCCCACTCCGGCCGGTTCTCGGCCAGCACCACCACGCGGTCGGCGGAAGCCACCCCGGCCGCCGACAGCGCCACCGCGAGCGTGGTTACCCGCCGCTCCACCTCGGCGTCGGAGAGCGCGTGCCACTGCCCCGCCGCCTTGTACATCATCGCCGCGTCGCGCCCGTGCCGGTCGATGCCCCCGAAGAAGATCTTGGGGATGGTGTCGCGCTCGACGGTGCGGAGCGGAACGACGGTGTTCATCTGCCGCATCAAAGCTCCTGAATGGCTGCCTAAATGATGAGCCGCGTGTACGTGGGGCGGTGCGGGCGGAACGCGACCTTCCCGGGAAGATGCCGGGCGCTACGGACGTAGACAAGTGGCGCCCCACCCCCCCGCTCGCGTGCGATCCGCGAGCGGGCCCCTCCCCCGGCAAACTGCGCCGGGAGAGGGGGGAACGCCGTGCCGGATCGGCTGACACTGGCGCATGCCGCGGCCGCCCCCCTCTCCCGGCCTCTCCCCCATACACCCCATGGGGGAGAGGAGAATTCGATTGCGCTCCGGCTAGCTTCGTCGCATGCTGCGGCAGCCCCTTCCCCCGGTCCCCGCTGCGCAGGGGAGGGGGAGACCTTCGATGCGCTCCGGCTGCCGAAGCGCGCCAAACTGGCTCCCTTCCCCCGCGCAGTTTGCGGGGGAAGGGCTGGGGATGGGGGGCGCCGGCCCGAGCACCGAGCTTGCCTCGACGCGCCAACTCCTGAAGTGTACCCCCTCTCCCACGCTGTTTGTGGGAGAGGGTGGACGAGCATAAGCGAGGACGGGTGAGGGCCCCACGGCAGCCGAGGCCTCGGCTACGGTGACCGCTGCCGCGCCCCTGGCCTGTACGTGTCCGCGGCTAGATCCTTCGGCCCGCGAGGCTTGTACTGCGGGCTAGTCTGGTGCGCCTGGGCCTCAGGATGACAGGCTCTCGTTCAGATGACAGGTTCTCGTTCAGGGGCCGCCCCTTCGACGGCAAACGCCCCCGCCCGGAACTCCGGGCGGGGGCGTCTGCGTCTGCGTCTGCCAAAAACGCGATCAGCAGTAGCGGTTGAAGGCTTCGACCAGGTCCTGGGCGATGTCCTCGGCCGTGCGGCCCTCGATCTGGTGGCGCGGGATCATGTGCGCCACTTCGCCGTCCTTCAGCAGGGCGATGGAGGGCGACGAGGGCGGGTAGCCATGGATGAACGCGCGCGCGGCCGCCGTGGCTTCCTGGTCCTGGCCGGCGAAGACCGTGGTCAGCTTGACCGGCTTCTTCTCGTTCTGAAGCGCCAGCGCCACAGCGGGGCGCGCGTTGCGCGCCGCGCAGCCGCACATCGAATTGACCACCAGCAGCGTGGGCTCACTGGTGTCGGAAAGGGTGGCCTGCACCTCGTCGGGGGTCTTCAGCTCCTGCACGCCCAAGCGCGTAAGCTCCTGGCGCATGGGGGCGATCAGCATCTCCGGATACATATGGGCATCCTCTCTAGTAGGATCGGTTCATCACGGCGGGGCACCCTCTTCGGCCGCGCCGCGCGGGTTCGGCATCCACGGAACATCATCGACCCCGGCGCGCCGGTTGGCAAGGCGCGCCAGGGTGAACAGCAGGTCCGAAAGCCGGTTGAGGTATCGTACCCATTCCGGGCCCACGTGTGCCTCTCGCGACAGCGTGACGACGTGCCGCTCGGCCCGGCGGCAGACGGTTCGCGCCAGGTGCAGGTACGACGCGCCGCCCGATCCGCCGGGGAGCACGAACGATTTCAGCGGCTCCAGCTCCGTCTCCGCCGCGTCGATCCACGCCTCCAGCTCCTCGATGCGGCCCGGCGCCAGCGCGGGAATCCACGGCGACTCGCGGCCGCCGTCCTCCACCGAGGGCGTCGCCAGGTTGGCGCCGACGGTGAACAGGTCCGACTGCACGCCGCGCAGCCCCCCCGCCAGCTCCGCCTGCCCATCCGCCTCCAGGTGCCACACGGCCACGCCGAGCAGCGAGTTCAGCTCGTCGACGTCGCCGTAGGCCGCCACGCGCACGTGGTCCTTGGCCACGCGCTGGCCGCCGAACAGCCCCGTCTCGCCCCGGTCGCCCGTCTTCGTATAAATTTTCAGCGTCATCCGTTCTCCGCTTCCGCCGCTTGCAGCCCCGCCAGCGCGATCACCCCGAGGGTCCATTCCAGCCCCAGCAGCCGCCGCAGCACCTTGCGCGGCGTCCACTCTTCGCCGTCCAGCTCCAGCCGCCGCGCCCGTGCGTCGTCCGGCAGCGTGGTCATCCGGTCCACCACCAGCGCGGCGGCAGTGTCCAGCCGGGCCAGCGTGTGGTCCGGCGCCCCAGCCATGGGGCTGGCGCCCAAACGGCTTAGCAACAACCACTGCGCCCGCGCCAGTTCTTCCAGAACCTGCCGAACCGTGGCGCTCGTCGCCGGCGCGGGCACGTCCAGGTTCAGGTTCCGCCGCCGGCGCACGCGCGCCAGCAGGAGCCCGCGGATGTCGCCCAGCCGCCGCACCCCCAGCTCGGCCTCGTCCTGCAGCAACGGTGCGAGGTCGGCTTCGAAGAGCGCGGTAGACACGGCCCCGCCGACCCGCGCGTCCGTGGCGATCCACTCGTCCACGGAAACCTGGATCTCGTCGTCCGGCGCCGGGACGCGCTCCCCGGTGGAGGCAAGGAACCGCAGCCAGAGAGCGAGAGAACGCTCGAACTCCCGCATCGCCTCCTCTGCAGACGCGCCGATCGCGACGCATCCGGGCAGGTTCAGCGCATGCGCCATCAGCATGCCGTCCGCGCCTTCCTCCAGCCCCACGCGAATGTGCCTGAGGTCGTCCATCATCCTCGCTCCGCCACCGCTGGCTCCAGCAGTTCCAGCGTTCCCGCGCCCGCGTCCAGCCGCGCGCGCACGCCCAGGGGCAGCGTCCAATTGTCCTCCACGTGGCCGAAGGGGAAGCCGAACGCTACAGGAATGCCCAAGTCGCCCAGCCGGTCCTGCAGCAGCTCGCGCACGGTCGGCCGTCCTTCGCTGCCCTCGTCCGGCACCTCGCTGAACGCGCCGATGGCGATGCCCGCTACGGCGTTCAGCACGCCCGCCAGCTTCAGGTGCGAAAGCAGCCGGTCTAGGCGGTAGACGTGCTCGCCCACCTCTTCCAGGAACAGGATGGCGCCCCGCGGCTGGATGGCGAACGGCGTCCCCAGCGTGGACGCGACCAGCGACAGGTTTCCGCCGAGGAGCGGCCCCTCGACCCGGCCCTCCACCAGCGCCTCCGCGCATCCCGCCGAGCCGGCGGGGAAGGGGAGCACGCCCGCGGGCCGCGCCTCCGTCAGCACGGGAAGAAAGGTGTCGCGCGCGAAATCCGGGAACTCGGCGGTGTGCGGATGCGGACCGTGGAACGACACGACTCCGGCGCGCTGGGCGGCCAGGTGCACCGCCGTGTTGTCGCTGAAGCCGATCAGCGCCTTGGGATGCGTCGCGAGGGCCGGCCAGTCGATCCGGTCAAGGATGCGCATGGTCCCGTAGCCGCCACGCAGGAACCAGATCGCGTCGAGCCCGGGATCGGTCAGTGCCGCCTCCAGGTCCGCCGCGCGCTCGTCGTCCGTGCCGGCCAGGTAGCCGCTGCACCGCTCCCGACAGAACCGGCCCGCGACGGGCTCCCAGCCGAAGGCGCGAACGCGGTCCATCGCGCGCTCCACTCCCCCGGGGGGAAGCGGCCCCGCGGCGGCGACCAGGGCGACGCGCGACCCGGGACGAAGGGCGGGCGGGCGGATCATGCGGCCACCTCCCCGCCGCGAACCGCCACCGCCAGCACGCCCAGGGCGACGAGGGCCAGCGCCGCCGCGGCCAGGTAGGGGACCGAGATGCCCACGTGGGCGAACGCGATCCCCGCCCACCAGGGGCCGACGACGCGCGCGGCGGCGGAAAGCGACTGCGAGGCGGAAAGCACGCGGCCCTGCTCGGACGCGCCGCCCTGGCGCGAGATCATGGCGCTGACGGACGGCACCGTGGCACCCTGGCCGACGGCGAACACCGCCGCGGCGGCCAGCACCCAGGCGGGCGAGGGCGCCAGCGGAATGCACGCCATCCCCACCGCCGCGAGTGCCAGCCCCAGCAGCGCCGCGCGCCGCTCGCCGACGCGCCGCACCAGGCGGCCCACCATCAGCCCCTGCGCGAGGGCGGCGACCACGCCCATCGCCGCGAATCCGTAGCCTACGGCCTCCTGCGAAAGGCCCCAGCGCCGGTCGGCCCAGAGCGAAAGTGTGGCTTCCATTCCCGCCAGCCCCAGCGTGGTGATGAACGAAACGGCGAACAGGCCGCGCAGCACCGGCGGCGACGCGATGACCGTCCGCAGCCGCGCCCGTAGCCCGGTTTCGCGGCGCGGGATGCTGGCGCGGACGTGCGCGGGAAGCGACTCGGGGAGCCGGAAGTACGCCAGGACGCCGTTGGCGCCGGCCAGCGCCGCCGCCCCCAGGAACGGCGCCGCGGGATCGATGCGCGAAAGCAGCCCGCCGATCGCCGGGCCGAAGATGAAGCCCAGCCCGAACGCCGCGCCGATCATCCCCATTCCCCGCGCCCGCTCCGCCGGTGGCGTGATGTCGGCGATGTAGGCCTGGGCCACGCCCACGTTGGCGCCCATCGCCCCGTTCACGATGCGCGCGGCGAACAGCATCCCCAGCGACCCGGCAAGGCCGAACGCCAGGTACGAGAGTGCCGACCCCGCGATGCCCACCAGCAGCACGGGGCGCCGGCCCACGCGGTCCGACAGGCGGCCCCACCAGGGCGCCAGGAAAAACTGCATGAGCGAGTACACCGCCAGCAGCCAGGTAACGGCTACGGGACCGGCACCGAACCGCTCGGCGTACAGCGGCATCAGCGGAATGACGATGCCGAACCCCACCAGGTCCAGGAACACGGTGAGGAACACCACGGTCAGCGGCGAACGCCCGCGCCCTGGTAAGCCGGCGGGACGCGGCACGAGAGGCCGCCCGGCTACCGCGCCGAAACCGCGTGAGCCCGCGGAAATGGTTGATCTGCTCAAAGCCCTGCTTTCACCCCTTCCGTGTGAGGGCGCTAAGATACCGCCTGCCCCCGCCGCTGACAACGCGCCAAGTGCCGCCACCGCCGCGATTTCGCCCGAGCCGGTGGCAACGGGATCGCGAGCGCCCCACCCCGACTCGCTCGTGTAGCAAAGTGGAAATCCCTCGCATCATTGCCCAACGTGGGGCGGATCTCTACCCTGTCCCGATTCGCCCCGTAAGGCGTTCTCGCTTCCACGTGGCTGCGCCTTCCCCACATCCGATCCATCTGGCTCCGCCTTCTCCACATCCGATCCCCTCTCATGCTTCGATTTTCCCCTCGTGCCGGACTTCTCCTGCTCACGCTCGCGGCAGCATGCGTACTTCCTACCACCCCCGGTCGCGTGATCGTGGCCGAGGTGCAGGTGAGTACGCACGGCCGTGGCGCCGACTCCACCCACGTGCAGGCCACTTTCATCGCGTTGAGCGGTGGCGAGCGGATCGATTTCCGAAGTGACACGCTCCGCGTGCAGAATGCGATCGGAACGCGAACGCAAAAGCGGCAATTCTCCGCCAGGGTGCCGCTGGACAGCGCGGTCGTGGCGAACGGCCTTGGGGTGCGGCTTCCCGTGCCGACGCTTGGCGCCGTGCCGTTTTCGAACTTCACGGTGTATAGCGTGGCGCGCCGGGGCAGCCCGTCGATGACGCTCCGCGCCCGGCAGGACCTGGTGCTTCCCATCTTTCCTGGCTCTTCCGGTACGCTCCCGGCGCCGGGGTACGAGCGATGGCACGTATCCTTCACGAGGGGAGGCCCCGGCTTCAGCATCTCCGGAGAGGGGCCGCTCCCCTCGCCCATCCTGATTCCGTGGGAGCTCATTCCCACCGTGGGATCGGACACGATGCAGGTCAGGGTGTTTTCCAGCCGCGACTTCCGCGTGAGCGCGCCGCCCGCGGCCGGATCCGCGCCGCGACTGCTCACCGAGATTCGAGCCGACGCGAACCTGGAGTGGGTCGTCCTGATCGTCCCCTGAACACCCGATCCAGCCTGATCGGGCTCATTCGATAAGCCGCCTCCGCGGCCATGTTTTCGAACCGTTGGACAAGGCCCGAATCTACCGGCATTCGCTCCGCTGGATCAGCACGAACTTCAGCGGCACTACGTAGATTGCGCGCCGCGCCGCAACCAGGAGGCACCGTGACGACAGAAGCGCGAATCGCAGCGCTCAGGAAGATGCTGGATGCCCATCCCGACGACCCGCGGCCCCGGTTCGGGCTGGCGCTGGAGTACGAAAAGGAGGAGCGCTGGGACGACGCGGTCGAGGCCCTGCGCGGCTACCTGGCCCGCACCGACGACGAGGGCAACGCGTGGGGGCGGCTGGGTACCGCGCTGCGCCACCTGGGCCGCGACGACGAAGCGCGCGAGGCGTACCAGAAGGGGATCGAGGCGGCCAACCGCCACGGGCACCCCACCATGGCCGGCGAGTTCGAGGACGTGCTGGACGCGTGGTGACGGCGGGGGAACGAAAGCGGGGACGCAGCCTGGTGGCGGCGCCCCCGCTTTTTTGCAGCCGTGGTCAGCGAAGGCGCTGCGCCAGCCAGTCCGCGAGTGAGCCCAGCACCTCGCCGGGAACCCGCTTTTCGGGGAGGCGGGCGTAGCGGGCTGGATCCGCCGTTCCTTCGGCGTCCGGGAGGAACAGGTGGTTCAGCGCGGGGAACACGCGCACCGTCACGTCGCGGTTCCCCCCCGCGCGGATGGCGGCCTCCAGCTCCGGCGCCTGGTCCGGCGTCACCTGGCGGTCGGTGGCGCCGTGAAGGATCAGCACGGGCGCGCGCACCTGCCGCGCGACGGGCAGCGGATCGTGCTCCAGGAACCACCGCACCCACGGCACCTCCGCCGCGGCGGATCGGGCGGCGACGGCCGCCGCGAAGGCTGAATCCAACGAGGCGCCGGCCAGACCCTGTGCGATGAGCGCATCCCGCACCTGGAAGTCGACGATGCGGTTGCCTGTGCGCGACGTGGCCGCCAGTAGCACGACGGCGCGGATGCGCGGGTCGCCGGCCGCGATGAGCGGCGCGATGATCCCGCCCTCGCTGTGCCCCGCCAGGCCGATGCGCTCGGGATCGATCTCCGGCCGGGCGCGCAGGAAGGCGATGCCGGCGCGGATGTCGTCCGCGAAGTCCGCGGTGGTCGCGGCGGACGGGTCGCCCTTGGAACCGCCCCAGCCCTGGTCATCCATGCGCAGGACGGCGATGCCGCGGCGGGACAGCGTGTCCGCAACCTGGCGGAAGAAGCGGTAGTCCGGGATCAGCGGCGAGTGCGCGTCGCGGTCCTGCGCCCCTGATCCGGTGATCAGCACCACCGCGGGCACCCGGCTCCGCGCGTCCTTCGGCAGGGTGAGCGTGCCGGCGAGGGTGTGGCCGCCCGCGTTCACCGTCACCTCCTCCGCCGTGTACGGCGCGTCCGCGGGGGCGGCGTAGTCCGACGCCTGCGGGCGCGGCGCGATGAAGTAGCCCGCCGCTCTCCACTGGCCCTCACCCCCGAGCGCGATGGCGCTTTCCGTCGCGACCCTCCCGCCTGCGAACGTCACCACGAACCGCACGCGCACCCACTCGCCCGCGGGCGCGCCGGGCGGGGCGGGGACGACCTCGGACGATTCCAGCACGCGTCCCGACACCGTGCCCAGGCTGCCGCGTGCACCGCGCAAGCTGGCCTCCCACGCCGGCAGCGGAACGCGCTCCTGCACGGCCGGGGCAGCCTGCCGCCACGCCTCGTCATAGCGGCCGTCGTCCACCAGCTTCGTCCACGCTTCCATCGCACGCGCCGCGTCCTGCTCTGGCGTCTGCGCATCCACGGCAGGCGCCGCGATCAGCAGGCCAACCAACGCCGCCATCATGCGGACCGCCATCATCCGTCCGTTCATCGGAGTCACGTTTCGATTGGGAGAGAATGCGTGATCACAGCGGCCGGCCGGCCACGTCGCGCCGCCATGCCACGTACGAGTAGATCAGGGGAATCACCACCGCGACGACGATGGACACGAGTGTCAGCGCCGGCCTGACGGCCACCGGCAGCAGGGCGGCCACGCCCAGCATCAGTCCCGCGGTGACGAAGGTGCGTCCGCCCACCCGGTGCGTGGCGCGCCAGACGCGCTCGTTGTCCATCGTCCACGGGGTACGGATGCCCATGAACCAGTTGCTGCGCACCCGCGGCAGGTAGTTGCCGATGCCCACGAACAGCAGCGCCACCGACACCAGGCTGGCCCGGCCCAGGTCCACCGGCCAGCCGAGCGCGTGGCCCAGCGTGGTGACCTCCACCACGGCGAAGAACAGCACGATCAGGTTCAGCAGCAGCCGCCAGTCGCCCTGGAACTTCTCCACGTTCGCCGCGCGCGGGTCGATGCGGGGCACCAGGTGGATCAGGCCGACCATCGCCGTGGCGATGATGGCGGGGAGGAACGCGCCGTAGGCGCGCGGCATCCAGCCGTCCACCTCACCCGCCAGGTTCACGTGCGACGGCACCATCGCGGGCAGCCGCCCGAACATGGCCAGCGCGAACGCCCACATGGCCAGCGTGACGGCCGGGGCCAGCCAGCGGTTTCTCATCGTTCGTCTCCCTTGCCGAAAAGATCCAGCATCTGCTGAAGGAACTCCTGGAAAACCGTGGTTTCCAGCGAGTACACAAGGTTGCGCCCGTTGCGCTCCGACTTCACCAGCCCCGCCTCCTTGAGCACGGACAGGTGGTGCGACACCGAGGCGGCGGTCATGGGAAACCGGCCCGAGATTTCGCCCGCCGTCAGGTCGCCCGCGCGCAGCACCCGCAGGATCTCCCTGCGGGTGGGGTCGCCCAGGGCGCGCAGCGTTTCGTCGAGCATCGGTGGCCGGAGCGGTCGCGTGTAAGGCTCGTCACTTAGACGATCGTCTATTAGACGATCGTCTAAATAAGCGGATTGGGACCGGAAAGTCAACCTTCCCGGAAAGCGGGGGATCAGGGCAGTGTGGCTCGCCCGGTGGCAGGGTCGAACACGGTGCCGGGAACGAGCAGGTGGGTGCGGATCGCGGATGCGCCCAGGACCGGCGCGCTGGCCGGGGTTACGCGGGCGTCGCGGGCATCGTAGACGAATACCGCGCTCGCGCCGCGTACGGTCCAGCGGCCGTCGGGGGCCACTTCGAGCGCGGTGGATTCGTCGATGCCGACGCCCAGCAGCGTCGGGCGTTCCAGCACGGCCGCCAGCAGCCGGTTGTGCCGTTCGCGGCGGATGAAGTGCTGGTCGATGAGGGTGCCGGGGAGAAACCCCAGCCCGGCGACCACCTGGATGGCGCCGCGGCGTACGTCCGGGTACTCGTCTCCGTAGTAGCCCACCGTGTCGGTGCCGGCGCGCACCTGGTTGCCCGTGAGCATGGAGTCGGGCATCACCGCCGCGCCCGCGCTGGTGCCCGCCACCACGGCCCCGGCGCGCCAGCGGGCCCGGATGGCATCCAGGGTGGGCGTCCCCGCGAGAACGGCGGTCAGCCGCGACTGGTCGCCGCCCGAGAACCACACCCCGGTGGCGCCGTTCAACAGCCGCGCCGCCGAGTCGGTCAGCGCCTGGGCACGCGACAGGTTCAGGACGAAGGCGTCGGCCCCGAGCCTGCGGAGGTCCGCGGCTTTTTCGCGGCCGGACTCCTCGGCTGCCTCGCTGGCCATCGGCACGACGGCGATGCGGGCGCGGCCGGGCCCGCCGGCGAGCTCCACGAACCGCTCGACCAGCTCCGCGGGCTGCGTACCGCCACCTACGATCAGCAGGTGCCCGTGGGCGGACGGCGTCGCGGCGGAGGCGCCGTCCGGCACAGCGGGAGCGCAGGCGGAGGCGGTCAGGAGCGAGGCGGCCGCGGCGCACAGGGCTCGGCGAAGCCGTTGGTGCGTGTGCATCAGCAGGTTCGGTTGCTCCACTCGAGTGATCATCGCGTGAATGATGTGGCTGTCGCACTCCGCGGGCCAGCACCGGGGAGCGGCTTGCGTTGACGGCAGGGGAATTGCCGGATAGCTTCCGCACTCAGGAAGGGGAGTAGCTCACCGGCGAGACAGCCGGCGGCCGGATCGTCAAGACTGCGGGGCAGCCCGCACGGTCCGGTTGGGACGCAGGCGCCGCGGGGCGCCCGCCGTCAGGGCGAGACCTTCGTCGCACGGGAACGTGCCGCACGCGCGGCCGGGTCCGGGACGAGGGTTTCGCCCCTTTTCGTGCGCGTAACCGAACTTCGCGCCGCGACCATCGCGGCGCCGCACCGGAGGAAGGCTTGAGCAGAGACGTTCTGGCATACGGGGGGTTCACGCTCCTGGTGTTCGTCATCCTGGCGATCGACCTGGGCGTGCTGAACCGCAAGGCGCACGTGGTAAAGGTGCGCGAAGCGGGCATTTTTGCCGCGATGACCGCGGCCCTGGCGCTGATCTTCGCCGGGGCCATCTGGACGGGGTACCTGCCCGTCGAGGGCGTCGAAGGCAAGCAGAAGGCCCTGGAGTTCCTGACGGGCTACCTGATCGAGCTGGCGCTGTCGGTCGACAACATCTTCGTCTTCGTCCTGATCTTCGCGTACTTCAAGGTGCCTCCGCAGTACCAGCACCGGGTGCTGTTCTGGGGCGTGCTGGGCGCCCTGGCCATGCGCGGCATCATGATCGCCGCGGGCGCCCTGCTGATCGAGCGCTTCCATTGGATCATCTACGTGTTCGGCGCATTCCTGGTGTACACCGGCATCAAGATGGCCACCCAGGACGAGATGGACGTGGAGCCGGAGTCCAATCCCGCGCTCAAGCTCATCCGCCGCTTCATTCCCATCACCAGCCAGTACGAGGGACAGAGCTTCTTCGTCAGGCAGAACATCGGCGGGAAGATGCAGAACGCCGCCACGCCGCTGTTCGTGGTGCTGGTGCTGGTGGAAACGACGGACCTGATCTTCGCGGTGGATTCCATCCCCGCCATCTTCGCCGTCACGCGCGACCCGTACCTGGTGTACACGTCCAACGTGTTCGCCATCCTGTGCCTGCGGTCGCTGTACTTCCTGCTGGCGGGGGTGATCGACAAGTTCCACTACCTGAAGCTGGGGCTGTCGGTGGTGCTGATGTTCATCGGCGCAAAGATGCTGGTGACGGCGCTGCACTTCCACATTCCCGTGGCCATCTCGCTGGTCGTGGTGGCGGGCGTGCTGGGGTTCTCGGTGGTCGCCTCGCTGATCTGGCCCAAGGCGCTCGAGGAGCACCAGCCAGTCACGCACGACCCGCTGGACGCGTCCGACGACCCTCCCGGGCCGATCATCCCGCCAGAGGACCCGCGCGGCTGATCTCGCGTCCGCGGGAGCTAACGGCGGTTTCACACGGAGGGCACGGAGGCCACGGAGGAAGTTCTTCCTTCGTGGCCTTCGTCGTATACGCGGCCGACGCGCAGATGGATCGCTGATTCGTTAGATTACGGCCCTGCTAACTTACAGGGCTGTAACTTACACGAGTGTAACCAACCGGCGCCCGAAATCCGGCGGGGCGCAAGTTCTGCACACCTGATGGAAGATGGTCTTCCGCCCCTGTGACACGGCCCATGTCTACCAATCTCCCAGGCGAATCCACGCCACAGCCCGAGGGTGACGTTCCCGCCGCCGCTCCAAGCGGCGACTCGGTGCTCACGCCCGACGTGGACGCCACCGCGCAGGCACGGCCGGTGGAAGCGGGCGCGCCCACGCCGGACCTGGGCAGGACCGGCGAGGCCATGGACAGCGCGCGTGGGCGCTCCGCCGGCATCACCACGCTCACCGTGCTGGCCCTGCTCTACACGTTGTACTTCGCGCGGCCCTTCCTGCTGCCCATCGTGGTCGCGCTGCTGCTCAGCTTCCTGTTCAGCCCGCTGGTGCGGGCGCTGGCGCGGTTCAAGATCCGCCCGCCCGTGAGCGCGGGACTCATCATCCTGGGGCTGCTGGGTACCGTGGGCTTCGTGGGATACGAGCTTTCGGGGCCGGTGCAGGGGTGGGCGTCGAGCGCGCCGCAGACGTTCGCCACCGCGCAGGCGCGGATCCGCGAGGTGCTGAAGCCGTTCGAGCGCGCCAGCCAGACGGCGGCGCAGGTGGAAGACGCGGCGGGCGCGGTGGGCGGGCCGGAAACGGCGCAGGAAGTCGTCGTGCGCCAGCCCAGCCTGGTCGCCCGGGTGTTCGGCACCACGCAGAAGTTCCTGATCGCGGCGATGGAAGTGCTGATCCTGCTGTACTTTCTGCTCGCGGCCGGCGACCTGTTCCTGCAAAAGCTCATCAAGGTTCTCCCCAACCTGCGCGACAAGCAGAAGGCGGTGGAGATCGCGCGGAAGACCGAGGCGTCCATCTCCACCTACCTGCTCACCACCTTCGCCATCACCTTTACCGAGGGCATCGTGGTAGCGCTGGCCATGTGGGCGCTTAAGATGCCCAACCCGCTGCTGTGGGGCGCGATGGTGGTGGTGCTGGAGTTCATTCCGTACCTGGGCGCGGCGATCATGACGGCCATCCTGACGCTGGCCGCGCTGACCGTGTACGACACCATCGGCCAGGCGCTGCTGGTGCCCGCCGTGTTCCTGGTGATCAACATCATCCAGGGCAACTTCATCAGTCCGGCGCTGATGGGGCACCGGCTGGCGCTGAACCCCGTGGCGCTGCTGGTGGGGCTTACCTTCTGGTTCTGGATCTGGGGGCTGCCCGGCGCGTTCATCGCCGTGCCCCTGCTGGCGACGTTCAAGATCTTCTGCGACCACATCGAGTCGCTGGCGGCCGTCGGCGAGTTCCTGGGTGAGCGCGACCGCGGCGAGCGGCGGGCGGTGATCCGGTAGGCTGCGTCCTTTTCGTGACCCGTCCGTCTCCCTGAGTGAAGGCCATTGAAGGACACACTCAACGGGAGACCCGACCATGACCACGCAGACCCACCCGGAGCCCGCCCGCCCCGTCGTCGCGGAAATCCCCGCGCCCTCCTCCTGCTGCTCGACGGCCAAGCAGGAGGTCTGCTGCGAGCCGGCGGCGAAGTCGTCGTGCTGCGGCACGGAGCCGGCGGCGGGGCAGGGGTGCGGGTGCCAGTAGCCGCGCACATCGTGGGACGGCGGACATCGCGTCCGCCGTCCCTTTCCGTCCGCGACGATACCGCTGACACTCCGCCGATGATCGCCGTCCACGACGAATCGCTCTGGCGCACGTACCGCGAGCAGCTGTTCCGCTTCGTCCAGCGCCGCGTGGAGGACCACGCAACGGCGGAGGACATCGTGCACGACGTCCTGGTGCGCGCGTACCAGAAGCGCGACACGCTGCGGGGCGGGCAGAAGTTCGAGCCGTGGCTGTACCAGATCGCCCGGAACGCGGTGATCGACCACTACCGCGCCCGCCGGCCCACGGAGGAGCTGCCCGCGGACCTGGCGGAGGCCGAAGGAGAGAGGAGCGATGCCGCGCGCCGGGAGCTGGCGGAATGCATCCATCCTCTCGTGGACGCGCTTCCCGAGCACTACCGCGACGCGGTGCGGCTTTCCGAACTCCACGGACTCACGCAGCAGGAGACCGCGCGGCGGCTGGGCCTTTCGCTCTCCGGCGCGAAGTCGCGGGTGCAGCGCGCCCGGCGGAGGCTGGAAGAGATGCTGCTGGCGTGCTGCCGGGTGGAGTTCGACGGCCGCGGCGCCATCGTGGATTACGAGTCTCCCGACGGGTGCGGCCCAGGCAGGGGCGGCGCGGAAGACGGCTGCGGGAGCTGCGGAGGCGCGTAGCTCCCGCCGGGGCGCCTGTCGGACGGGCGGCGCGGCGGGTAGATTGGCGGCGCCCGAAGACCCCTGTACCCGGCCCGCCCGATGCCCGTAGAAAAGCCAGAGAAAACCCGCGAGCGCCTGTACCTGATCGACGGCTACGCGCTGATCTACCGCGCGTTCTTCGCCCTGATCTCGCGGCCGCTGATGTCGTCCAAGGGCGAGAACACCTCCGCCGCCTGGGGCGTCGCGCGCTTCCTGATCAAGGTGATGGAGAAGCACCAGCCCGACTACCTGGGCATGGTGTTCGACGCGGGCGACTCCGAGCGCGTGGAGATGTATCCGCAGTACAAGGCCACGCGCGAAAAGATGCCCGACGAGCTGGCGCTTTCCATCCCCCGCATTCGCGAGCTGGTGCAGGCCTTTCGCATTCCCGTGCTGGAGCTGGAGGGCTACGAGGCGGACGACGTGATCGGCACGCTGGCGCGGAAAGCGGTGGACCAGGGGCTGGAGGCGGTGATCGTTTCCGGCGACAAGGACTTCTACCAGCTCATCCGCCCCCACGTCTGCCTGCTGAACCCCGGGCGCGGCGGCCCCACGGCGGTGGAAGAGGAGTGGGTGGACGAGCGCAACGCCCACGAGCGCCTGGGCGTAAAGCCGGATCGCGTGGTGGACTACCTGGGGCTGATCGGTGACGCCAGCGACAACGTGCCGGGCGTCAGCGGCATCGGGCCGAAGACGGCGGTGCAGCTGATCGAGCAGTACGGCAGCATCGAAGACATCATCGCCCACACGGCGGAGATCAAGAGCAAGCGCGCCCGCGAGGCGCTGGAGGCGTTCGCCGACTCGGCGCGGCTTTCCAAGCGGCTGGTGACCATCCGCGAAGACCTTCCGGTGGAGCTGGACCTGGAGGCCATCAAGCTCCAGGAGCCGGACCGCGCCCGGCTCAAGGACCTGTTCCTGGACCTGGAGTTCCACACGCTCGCCCGCGATTGGGCGGCCCCGGCCGAGGAGCCGGAGGTGCGGACCAACCGCCTGGCCGGCACCTACACGCTCCTGTCCACGGTGGACGAGGTGCGGGCGGTGGTGGACCAGGCGCGCGGGGCCGGCCGGTTCGCCGTCGACACGGAAACGGACAGCACCGATCCCATGCGGGCGTGCCTGTGCGGCATCTCCATCGGCGTGAACCCCGGACAGGCGTACTACCTACCGTTCCGCCACCGCACGCGCGGGCCGGAGCAGGGCGAGCTGCTGGGCGACGCCACGCCCATCACCGGCACCGAGGGCGGGCCGCAGTGCGAGGTCGTCCGCAACCTGCCGGACCTCCATTCCGAGGCCATGCGCCCGCTGCTGGACCTGCTGGAGGACGAAGGCGTCAAGAAGGTCGGCCAGAACCTGAAGTACGACTTCCTGGTCTTCCGCCGCGAGGGGATCGACATCCGGGGGATCGACTTCGACACGATGGTCGCAAGCTACGTGCTGGAGCCGGGGCGCCGCGAGCACGGGCTGGATTCCATCGCCCTCCAGCACCTGGACCACAAGACCATCTCGTACGAGGAGGTGGCGGGGAAGGGCAAGGCGCAGATCCCCTTCGCCGAGGTGGAGCTGGAGAACGCCTGCACCTACGCCGCGGAGGATGCCGACATCGCGCTGCGCCTGGCCGAGAAGTTCGGGCCGGAGATGGAGTCGCTGCACCTGGACCGGCTGTTCCGCGAGGTGGAGATGCCGCTGGTGCACGTTCTCGCGGAGATGGAGTGGAACGGCATTCGGATCGACGAGCCGTTCTTCGCGCGGATGGGCGAGGAGCTGAGGACGCAGCAGAGCCGCGTGGAGCGCGAGATCTACGCCGAGGCGGGCACCGAGTTCAACATCGGCAGCACGCCGCAGCTGCGGGAGATTTTGTTCGGCAAGCTGGGGCTCCCCGTCATCAAGAAGACCAAGACGGGCGCGTCGACCGACGTCGACGTGCTGCAGGCGCTGGCCGCGCAGGGCCACACCCTGCCCACGCTGCTGATGCAGTACCGGCAGATCGACAAGCTGCGCGGCACCTACGTCGACGCGCTTCCGCGCATGGTGAACCCCGACACGGGGCGCATCCACACGTCGTTCAACCAGACCGTGGCCGCCACGGGACGCCTTTCGTCCACCGACCCCAACCTGCAGAACATTCCCATCCGCACGGAGATGGGCGCCGAGATCCGCCGCGGCTTCATCCCCGCCGAGGGGCACGTGTTCGTCTCCGCCGACTACTCGCAGATCGAGCTGCGCATCCTGGCCCACTACTCGGGCGACGAGGCGTTCGTCACCGCCTTCCGCGCCGGCGCCGACATCCACCGGCAGACGGCCGCGCTGATCTTCGACGTGGCGCCGGACGCGGTGACCAAGGAGATGCGCGACCGGGCCAAGACGGTGAACTTCGGCATCATCTACGGGCAGGGGCCGTTCTCGCTGGGCCAGCAGCTGGGCATCCCCCAGTCGGAGGCCAAGGCGTTCATCGAGCAGTACTTCGAGCGGTTCCCCGGCGTGCGCCGCTACCTGGACGAGCAGATCGAGCTGGCGAAGTCGCGTGGGTACGTCGAGACGCTTACCGGGCGGCGGCGCTACATCCCCGAGCTGAAGTCCAAGAACTGGAACATCCGTGCGTTCGGCGAGCGGGCGGCGACGAACGCGCCCATCCAGGGCTCGTCGGCGGACCTGATCAAGATCGCCATGATCCGCATTCAGGACGACCTGGCCGCCGGCGTGGTCCCCGCCAAGATGCTGCTGCAGGTGCACGACGAACTGCTGTTCGAAACGCCCATCGGCAGCGAGGACGCGGTGCGGGAGTTCGTCCGCGAGCGGATGGAGGGCGCGGCCACGCTGAACGTTCCGCTGAAGGTGGAGGGCGGCGTGGGGATGAACTGGCTGGAGACGAAGTGAGAGTGCGTGAGTGCGAAAGTGCGAAAGTGCGAAAGTGCGAAAGTGCGAAAGTGCATCGATCGCAGGGCGGCGGTGTACATGGAAGCTTCCCGTCCCTCTTCAGATCCTGATCCCGAGCCGGCATGCTGAACGCCGTTTCCGTTGAAGCTCCCGAGGTGGACCTCGGTCTGCTGGACGACCTGATCGCGCAGGTGGAGACGGCGTTCCGCGGCAAGCGCGAGACGGTGCGCCTGTCGCTGGCGGCGCTGCTGGCCCGCGGGCACCTGTTGTTCGAGGACATCCCCGGCGTGGGCAAGACCACGCTGGCCCGCGCGCTGACCGCCGCGCTGGGGCTGGAGTTCCGACGCATCCAGTTCACCAGCGACCTGCTGCCCAGCGACGTCCTTGGCGTCTCCGTCTACAATCCGCGCACCCACGAGTTCGAGACGCGCCCGGGGCCCATCTTCACCAACGTGGTGCTGGCGGACGAGATCAACCGCGCGCCGCCCCGCACGCAGAGCGGTCTGCTGGAGGCCATGCAGGAAGGCCGCGTGACCATCGACGAGCGCAGCTACGACCTGGCGCGCCCATTCCTGGTGATGGCCACGCAGAACCCGCTGGAGCAGCACGGCACCTATCCGCTGCCGGAGAGCCAGCTCGACCGCTTCATGATGCGCCTGTCGATCGGCTATCCGGACGCGGACGAGGAGCGCAACGTGGTCCTGCAGTCCGCGGGCACCCACGACGCGGTTGACCGCATCCGCCCGGTGCTGAACGCCGAATCCGTGATCGCGCTGCAGGAGCGGGTGGATTCGGTGCACGCCGACGCGTCCATCGTGGACTACCTGATGTCCGTGGTGCAGGCCACGCGCGCCGAGCCTCGCTTCCGTGCGGGCGCCAGCACCCGCGGCGCAATCGGGCTGCTGCGGGCCGCGCGCGGATACGCGCTGGTGGACGGCCGCGAGTTCCTGGTGCCCGACGACGTTCGCCGCCTGGCGGTTCCCGTCCTGGCGCACCGCCTGCTCCCGGCCGGCGCCTCCGCCGCGACGGGTGAGGCGTACCAGGAAGCGGTCGGCGTGCTGGAAGAGGTGATCGCCCGCATCCCGATGCCGGTCTAAAGGCAGACACCGCAGCCTGTCATCCCGCTCCCGGTTTAAAGGCAGACACTGCAGCCTGTCATCCTGAAGGCCCAGGCGCACCGGACCGGCCTGCACGGCGAACCTCGCGGGCCGAAGGATCCAGCCGAGGGCACGTACAAGCCCGGGCGCGGCAGCGGTCACCGGGGGCGGAGGCCTCGGCTGCCGTGGGGCCCTCACCCGTCCTCGCTTAGGCTCGTCCACCCTCTCCCACAAACAGCGTGGGAGAGGGGGTACACTTCGGGTTTGCGGTGCGCGGCCGAAGAGGGAGCGTCCGACCAGGCCCGGTCCCGGCGGTTGAAACCGCAGCTGGAAAGTCACGAAGTCCGCCTTCGCGGACTGCACGCGTAGTAGAGTGCGCGGGGCCAGCCGGAGCGCAGATCAGGTCTCCCCCTCCCCTGCGCAGCGGGGGACGGGGGCCGGGGGGAGGGGGCTCCCAGACGCATGCACCGGCGCCCTGTCGAACCCCGACCGAAGTTCCCCCCTCTCCCGGCGCAGTTTGCCGGGGGAGGGGCCGGGGGAGGGGCCCCCGCCGAGGCATACGCCCAAGTTCCTTTGCTGTTTCCAAGCGTGAAAATTCCAACTCCCACGTCGCTCGCCCACGTTCGCACCCGCGTCCGTCGCTGGCTGAAGCCGCCGCGGCGGCTTCACTTTTCGCGCGGCGGATGGTTCTTCACCGGCGGCTCGGTGATGCTGGGCTTCGCCGCCGTGGGCACCGGCAACAACCTGCTCTTCCTGCTGCTGGGCGGCATGCTGGGCTTCATCACCCTCAGCGGCTTTCTTTCCGAGCAGATGGTAAGGAACCTGGAGGTGCGCCGCCGCGTGGCCCGCGCCACCGCGGGTTCGCCCGCGCGCATCACCTACGAAATCCGCAACGGCAACCGCCGGCTTTCCGCCTATTCCATCGAAGCCGGCGAGGACGGGCACGAGGCCCGCGGCTGGGTGGCGGCCATCGCGCCCGGCGCCCACGGCGTCGCCCGCGCCGAGCACACCTGGGAGCGCCGCGGCGTGTATCCGCTGGAAACCATCGTGCTTTCCACCACCTTTCCCTTCGGCCTGTTCGTCAAGGAGCGCGACCGCGATGTGCCCGGCGAGGCGGTGGTCTGGCCCCGCGCCGACCGGCCCGTGCGCGAGCCCCGGCCCTCGGGCGAGCGCGTGCGCCAGGCGGGCGAGGCGTACGCAGGCTCGGCCGGCGCGCGCGGCGAGTACCGCGGCCTGCGCCCGTACCGCCCGGGCGACGACCCGCGCGACGTGCACTGGCGCACCACGGCGCGCGTGGGGCATCCCGTGATCCGCGAGTACGAGCGCGACCGGTCACGCGCGCTCTGGCTGTGCCTGGACCTGCGCGCGCCCGACGGCGACCTGGCCGAGGACGCGGTGGAGATCGCCGCCGCGGTGGCATCCGCCGCCCTGAAGCGCGGCGAGGCGTTCGGCCTGGCGACGCAGGATGCGCGCGTGCGGCCGGCCGGCGGGGCCGCGCAGATGGAGCGCGTTCTCGACCTGCTGGCCCGTGCGCGCTTTCGCCCCGACGCGCCGCGGCTGGAGGCGCCCGTACCCGCGGCGGAGTGCGTGCTGGTGACGGCCGGCACGCCACTCCCCGGCTGGGGCGACGTCTTTGCCGCGGCGGAGGGCGGGCGATGAGCGCCGCCCTGCTGCACCGCCGGCTGACGGCCGGGATGGCGTTCGCGGCGCTGCTGGCGTATGCCGTGGGGGCCGGGTGGACGCTGGACGTGGTGGCCAGCGCGCTGGGGCTGGCGGCGGCGATGGTGCGCCTGCCGCCGCCCTCGTGGGGTCCGTCGATCGAGCGGGTCACGCGCATCGTCATCGTGGCGCTGTGCCTGTGGATGCTGTACGTGGCGTTCGTCGTGGTCGGCGACTTCATGCCGGCCGTGATGGCGATGCTTCTGGTCCTGCTCGGCGGCGAGGCGCTGCGCCCGCTGGAGGCGAAGAACGACGGGCGGCTGTACCTGCTGGCCTTCGCGCTGATGATTGCCGCGACGGCGTACTACCCGGGGCTGGCCTTCGGCGCGGCGTTCGTGGCCTTCGTCGTCCTGTCCACCCTGGCGATGATGGTCGGCTCGCTGCGGCGGCAGGCGGAACGCTTCGACGCGCCCGGCGTGCGGGTGCCCCGGCGCACGCTGGCCGGCGCGGCCGCACTGTCGGCGGTGACGCTGCTGGTGAGCGTGGCGTTCTTCGTCATCTTCCCGCGCCTTCCGCGGCAGTGGAACGTGCAGGGGCGCGCAGGAACGGGCGACGTGATGGCGGGCTTCGGCGACGGCGTGTCGCTGGGCGAGCACGGCGGGCGGCTGACGCCCAATCCGGAAGTGGCGTTCCGGGTGGAGTTTCCCGACGGCGGCCCGGCGTACCCCGAGGCGACATACTGGCGCGGCCGCTCGTTCGACCGCTTCGACGGGGTGCGCTGGTCCCGCACCCGCGGCCTCCCCGGGCAGATGTACGGGTCGGACTACGCCCGGCGCTGGGGCGGGCCCGCGCGCCGCACGCGCATCTTCGGCGGGCCGGCCGGCGCGGACGTCCTTTTCGGCCAGCACCCGATCCTCTCCGTGCAGCCTCGCTCCGCCATCCGCGTGCGCCAGGATCCCACGGGCGACCTGCGGTTCTTCGGGTCCGACGAGCCGGTGTACACCGTCACCTCGGGCCGCGAGCTGCCTCCCGAACGCCTGCTGGCCAACAGCCCGCAGGAGAATTCGCCGCTGGTTTCGGCGTACCTGCAGCTTCCGCGGCTGGCCCCCGCCGTCCGCGCCCTGGCCGACTCGCTGACGCACGGCCAGCCGTCGCGCGTGGGCAAGGTGCGTGCGGTAGAGGCGTACCTGCGAACGTTCGAGTACTCGCTGGACCTTCCCGAGACCCGCCGCGACGCCACCATCGAGGGATTCCTCTTCCGCCGCCGCGCGGGACACTGTGAGTACTTTTCGAGCGCGATGGTGGTGATGCTGCGCTCGGTGGGCATCCCCGCCCGCAACGTCACGGGGTTCCTGGGCGGCGAGTGGAACGACTTCGGGGCCTACCTGGCCGTGACGGGAAACGACGCTCACTCGTGGGTGGAGGTATGGTTTCCCACGTTGGGCTGGGTGCCGTTCGATCCCACGCCGCCGTCGCGCGGCACGCTGGTGAACCTGCGGACGGGGACGGGATGGTCGTGGCCGGCCCGCTTCTGGTTCGACGGGCTGGAGCACCGCTGGTACAAGTGGGTGCTGGACTACAACCTGGAGAGGCAGCTCGCGGTATTTCGCGGCCTCGGCGACCTGTTCAGCCGCGGCAACGGAGACAGCTCGCCCTGGTCGCGCGGCCGCCGGCCAGGTGCGCCCGGGGTTCCACCGCTGGTGGCACTCGCGATGGCGCTCCTCGTCGTCGGCGCGGGGGTGATGTGGATCCGGCGCGGACGAAGCGGCCCTCGATCGGTGGAAACGCGCAGCTACCTGGCGCTGCGGCGCGCCTACGAGCGCGCGCGGCTGGGCGGCGCCGCGGGTCCGATGGACTTCGCCGACCGGCTGGAGCGGGAGCGCGCCCCCGGCGCGGCGGCGGGGATGGAACTGGTGCGCCTGTACGTCCGCGCCCGCTTCGGCGGCGAGGACATCGGCGAGGCCGGCCGCGCGCGGATGGACCAGGCGCTGCGAGAAGCCCGTGCGGCCCTCCGCGCCGCTCGCCGCCGGCCGCGGCCGAACGACGATCCGCCACCGCCCGGGAACTCGACGAATCCGCCCACGGACAGCGCGGACGAGCTGCGGCGGAAGAGGGAGCGGGATCCGGCTGGGGTGTAGGCCTCAAGTTATTGATAGGAAACGAGTTATCATCCTGAGCCCAGGCGCACGACACTGGCCCGCAGCACCAACCCCGCGGGCCGACGGATCTAGCCGCGGACACGTACGAATCAGGGCGCGGCAGCGGTCACCGAAGCCGAGGCCTCGGCTGCCGTGGGGCCCTCACCCGGCCGCGCTGACACGCGTGCCACCCTCTCCCACAAACAGCGTGGGAGAGGGGGTACACACCAGATCGCGTGCACCTGGCCCGCCCAAGCGCAATTGAATTCTCCCCTCTCCCGGCGCAGTTTGCCGGGGGAGGGGTCGGGGGAGGGGCCGCCCGCGGCATGAGCCAGCCCAGCCGAAGCGCAGTTCAGGTCTCCCCCTCCCCTGCGCAGTGGGGGACGGGGGCAGGGGGGAGGGGCTCCCTCAGCATGCGAGGCAGCCAATCGAACCCCGCCCGAAGTTCCTCCCCATCCCTGCCCGCGCATCCATCCACATCCCTAACCGAATGCGCCATCAGCACCTGCGGCCTCACCAAACCGTTTTCACTCTCCGTGTTTATCAACCCGAACAAATCCCCAAGACACTAAAGTGCCATCTGCCATTATATTCTGCACCATCACGCGTATCACGACGTGAGCACGATATTGGCAGATACGCCGCGCATTGCGGGCTTCTGCCGCCGCCCAGCCGGCCCCAGCGGCCCGCGTTCTGAGTCACCCCCCGGAGAGGCGAGGATGGACCAAAAGCGCTACGAGGTGGAAATCACGTTCCGCCAGACGATCCGCTATGCCGTGGACGCCGTGAACAGGAAGGTCGCCGAAAAAGCCGCGCTGGACCGGTGGAAAGCCGGTGACGAAGCCACCCTGGTGGGCAGCGAATGCTGCGACGTCGTTGCCGTGCATACCGATGCGGTGCCCTGCGACGACCGCTGCGAAAAGGACGCCCGCGACGCCTATCGCTACCTGCGCGACCGCGAGCTGGTGCTGGAGATGCTCGACGAAGACCAGTTCAACCCCACCGTACACGACGCCGTCTCCGCCGAAGAAGTCGCCCTTCACCTGCACTGGAAGCGCCACGGCGGCAGCGTCGAAGGCCACGCCGACACCCCCCGCGCCGCCCGCGCGCTCGACCGCCTCTGCGCCGACCGGCGGGTGGTTTGCTTTACGCGCGACCGCGTTCGCGCCGGCGAAAAGGGCGAGATCCGCCTGTACTGCACGCCTCAGCACCTGGCGCTGCTTTCGTCCATGATCCTGGACGAGGAGCCGGTCGCCGCCGGAGCCGCGGCCTGACCGCCTGACGGCTTCCCATCTTCGAGCCGGACGCGGGCTCGCGGGGCATGGTCCCTGCGAGCCCGCGCCTTCGTTCATCCCTGTGCACGGGGCGCGCGGTCCAGCGCACCCCATCCGCCACCGCCCGCACGTTCGGCTCTCCCACGATGAAACGGCGCGCCTGGATCACCCTCGCCGTCGTGGCGCTGCTCGGCGCCGCGGGGGTCGTCTGGTATTATGAGATCGAGGGCGACGCCCCGCGCGAGATGGTGGAGCTGGTGGCGGAGGGCGGCGAAAAGGTGCTGCGCGATCCCATGCGCCCGGCCCGTGGCGGGTCGCGCGTGCTCGTCTTTGCGCTGGATGGGGTGGGCGAGGGCGCGCTGCGCACCGCCGTCAGCTCCGGGCGCATGCCGCGGGTCGCCGCGCTCCTCGGCCGGCCGACGCCCGACAGCAGCACCTGGGAGCACGCCTGGATGCAGCCCGGCGTGCTGAGCGTGCTCCCCTCCACCACCTTCGCGGCGTGGGCGTCTCTCTTCACGGGCCAGCCGCCGGCGTACACGGGCGTGCCGGGAAACGAGTGGTTCGCGCGCGAGGAGCGGCGCTTCTACGCGCCCGCGCCCGTGACCATGACGGAGCACGAGCACGCCCTGAAGGTGTTTACCGACCAGTACATGGGGCAGGTGCTGCGCGTGCCCACGGTGTACGAGCGGGCCGGCGTGCGGTCGTACGTGTCGCTGCAGGCGTTTCACCGCGGCGCCGACCTGCTGACCATGCCGGAGCCGCGGGCCTACACGCGGCTCGTCACCGAGGCCGCCGAGGGGCTGGTGAACGGCGAGTCGCCCGGCCAGGAGGTGTACGAAGAACTGGACGTCACCGCCGTGGAAAGCCTGCTGAAGAGCGTCGACAGCCGGGGCGTGGCGGACCTGCAGGTGATCTACTTTCCCGGGGTAGACCTGTACACCCACGTGGCGCGCAATCCTCTGACCGACCAGCTTCGGTACCTGGCCGAGGTGGTGGACGCGCGGGTGGGGGAGGTGCTGGAAGCGTACCGCCGGGCGGGGGCGCTCGATTCCACCTGGGTGATGTTCGTCGCCGACCACGGCCACACGCCCGTGCTGGCGGACGACCGCCACTCGTTAGGGACCGACGGCGACGACGAGCCGCCGCAGGTGCTGCGGAACGCGGGCTTTCGCGTGCGCGCGCTGCGCCTGAACCCGCACCCGGACGAGGAAGACTACCAGGCCACGGTGGCGTACCAGGGCGCGTTTGCCTACGTGTACCTGGCCGACCGCTCCACCTGCGCCGAGCAGGGCGCTCCGTGCGACTGGAAGCGGCCGCCGCGGCTGCGGGAAGACGTGCTCCCCGTCGTCCGCGCGTTCGACGCCGCGAACCGGACCGGCGCGGGCGTCCCAGGCCTTCGCGGCACACTGGACCTGGTGTTCGCGCGGCAGCCACGCGCGCCGGGGCAGGACGCGCTCCCCTTCCAGGTGTGGGACGGCACCCGGCTGGTGCCCATCCGCGAGTACCTGGCCGCGCATCCACGGCCGGAGCTGCTGGACCTGGAGCGGCGGCTGCACGGGCTGGCCGCCGGCCCCTATGGCCACCGCGCGGGAGACGTGCTGCTGCTGGCGCGCACCGGAATGCATCTTCCCGTCGCGGATCGATACTACTTTTCGGGGCACTACCAGTCGTGGCACGGCAGCCCCACCGCGCAGGATAGCGAGATTCCTCTCCTCGTCGCCCGCGCCAACACCTCCGGCGACAGAATCCGCGACCGCGTTCGGCGAGCCGTGGGGCCGAACCCCACGCAACTGAGCATCACCCCGCTGATCCTGAACCTGCTGGGCTCCGGCGGCGCCCGCTGACGGGCGGTACCGCCTGCAGCATACGACAGGCGCCAACGAAAGAACCGCCTGGGAGCGCATCCCGAGGCGGTTCTTGTTTCCATCAGCGATTTGCGGAGTCACAGCACGATGTCGCCACCCGGATCATTCGTGGGGCGCATGGCCTGCAGCTGGTCGCGCGCGCGCTGCAGTGAATGCGGCAGCCGGCAGGAGAACCAGGAGCACTCGAACTAGCAACATCGTAGAGATCATAGAGCCCATCCAGGTAGATGCACCATCAGCGTAGAGGCCTTACAGCGGCGGTGTCGACTGCGGCGGGCGGCGGTGCCGGGTCGCCTGCTCGAAGGCGTACCCGATCTGGATCAGCACCGGTTCGCTCCAGGCGTCACCCAGGATCTGGAGCCCGGTGGGAAGGTTCCCCTGCACGTAGCCCATCGGCACCGAGATGGCCGGAAAGCCGGTGGGAGGCGAGAGCTGCCAGCTGTTGTTGCCATGCGGGGTGTTGAGATCCCCGATCAGGCGGGGCGGGTTGCTCCACGTGGGGTACACCAGTGCGTGCAGCCGCCCGGACGAGAGCACGGCCCGCACCCCCGCGCGTAGCTTGGGCACGTTGGCGACGGCCTCGCGGCACGCCTCGTCCTCCTCCGGAGAGGTGAAGCGCTGGAACTCACGCAGGCGCCCCGCGATCGACGGGTGGAACTTCCCCGACGCCACGATCTCGTCGAGGCTCTTCACGGGGGCACGCGCCCCCAGGCTCGCCAGGTAGGCGTTGATGTCCGTCTTGAAGCGCCCGCACCACAGGGAGCCCGAGATGGTGTCCAGTTCCGGGATCTGCACGTCCACCACCTCCGCGCCCGCGTTCCGCATCACCCGCAGCGCCTCCTCGAAGCGCGCCAGCACCGCGGTGTCGGTGGTCGGGGTGTTCGACAGCTGCCGCACCACGCCGATCCGCTTGCCGCGAAGGCCGTCGGCGCGGAGGTGCGCGGCGTACCCCTCGCGCGGCACGCGCCCACGGCTCTCGGCAGTGACGGGGTCCGCGGGGTCGGGTCCAGCGATGACGTCCAGCACCCGCACCGCGTCGGCCATGGTGCGCGCCATGGGCCCACCCACGTCGCGGTCCAGGTACAGGGGCACGATCCCGTCGCGGCTGGTCAGCCCCATGGTGGAGCGGATGCCGACCAGCGCCGTGTGCGAGGCGGGTCCGCGGATGGAGTTGCCCGTGTCGGTGCCCAGCCCCACCACGCCCAGGCTCGCCGCCACCGCCGCCGCCGTGCCGCCGCTGGACCCGGCGGTGCCGCGGGTGAGGTCGTACGGGTTGCGGGTGTAGCCGGGGAGCATGGACCCCACGGTCTCGTACGGCGTGAAGGCAAACTCGGCCATGTTGCTCTTGGCCAGGACGATGGCGCCGGCCTCCCGCAGGCGGCGCACCTGGAACGCGTCGTCCGGGGGAACGGAGCCGGCGAGCGCGAGCGAACCCGCGGTGGTGGGCAGGTCCCGGGTGTCGTAGTTGTCCTTGACGATCACCGGAATCCCGTGGAGCGGTCCCATCAGCCGCCCCGTCCGCTGGAACTGCCGATCCAGCGAATCCGCCACCGCCAGTGCGTCGGGATTCACGGTGATCAGCGAATTCAGGTAGGGGCCCCGCCGGTCGTATGCGTCGATGCGCGCCAGGTGCGCCGCCACCAGCGCCCGTGCGGTCAGCTGGCCGGCGCGGAATGCCCGGTGGATCTCCTCGATCCCGGCTTCCCGGACCTCGAAGCGCGGCGTCTGGGCCTCGCCCGAAGCGGCGCTGCCGAAGACGAGGGGAAGCGCCACGGCAAGGGCCGCCATCCATCCACGAAGCAGAGATCGCATGCAGTTCACTGTACCTCCTGGAAACGAAACTACGTCAGCGGGTAGAGGGATCAGCGCTCGCACTGGCCCGCGCGCCACTCCCGCGGTTCGCAATCGAAGCCGCCTTCCGCCCACAGCCCCCGGCGAGCCGCCCGGGCCTGCCGCACGGCCGCGCGGATGCGGTCCGCGTGGCGCACGTTCGGGGGATAGACGAGCGCCACTGCATATCCCGACCGCGCCATCTCTTCGTTGACCATCCGCCCGTCTGGCAGCCAGGCGTATGCCAGGAGGCGCTCGAACTGGTCCCGCTCCCGCACGTCCGTTTCCAGGCGCACGCGGGTTCCCGGCGGGGCGAGCGCGCGCAGGGCATCGCCCGCCGCCTCGCCGCTGGCGCCCTGGCCCAGCTCGGGCGCGTCGATCATCAGCAGGCGCACGCGCTGGCCATCCCTGCAGCGCAGCGTGTCGCCGTCGCGGATCCCGTCGTGCGCCACAACGCACGCCAGTCCCCCCGCGTCTCGATCGTCGGAACGTCGGGACGCGGCGGCCGAGTTGCGTTCCTCCTTGGGTCCGAACTCGATCGTGGGGACGATCGACGGCGTGGCGCCGGGCGTGCCCGCGTCCTCCACCGGTGGCGGCTCGCAGGCGGCAAATGCGGCCGCGAGAAGCATCCAGCTGCCCGCTCGCCGAAGGCCCATCAGTAGCTGGAGCCCATCATGATCCCGCTCAGGTCCGCGTCGGCGGAGGAGGGGGCGGCCAGGCGTGCGTGCAGGTCGAAGTCGCCCGGGTTGCTGGCCGCCGCGCGCGCCACCTCGAAGCTGACGGTGCCGGCGCGCACAAGGTCCGCCAGGTGCTGGTCGAACGTTTGCATCCCGTAGCTCTCGCGCCCGGCGGCGATGTGGTCGCGGATTTCCGTGGTGCGGTCGGGGTCGCGGATGCAATCTTCAATGGTCCCCGTGCGCAGCATCACCTCCGCCGCCACCGCGCGGCCCTGGCCCTCTGCCCGGGGGAGCAGGCGCTGCGAGATCACCCCGTGAAGCGCGTCGGAAAGCCGCAGCCGCACCGTGTTCTGCTCGTCGGTTGGAAAGGCGGCGATCAGGCGGGAGATGGTGTTGGTGGCGTCCTTGGTGTGCAGCGTGCTGATCACCAGGTGCCCCGTTTCGGCGGCCTTCAGCGCGATTTCGATGGTTTCGCTGTCGCGCATCTCGCCGATCAGGATCACGTCCGGGTCCTGACGCAGCGCCGCCCGCAGCCCCTTGTGGAACGAGTCGGTGTCGGTGCCCACCTCGCGCTGCGAGATGGAGCTGTGGTTGTCGCGGTGAAGGAACTCGATGGGGTCTTCCAGCGTGACGATGTGGCGCTCGGAATGCAGGTTCATGTGCTGGATCATCGCGGCCATCGTCGACGTCTTGCCGCTCCCCGTCACGCCCGTCACCAGCACCAGCCCGCGCTCGGCCAGCGCCATCTGCTCCACGACTCTCGGCAGCCCCAGGCTTTCCAGCGTGGGCACCTCGAAGGGGATCACGCGCAGGATCACGTTGAAGCTTCCGCGCTGCCGCATGATGTTCACGCGGAACCGCCCCGTCCCCGACAGCCCCCACGAGCAGTCGAAGTCCATCATCTCGTCGATCTGCGACCGCGCGCGCTCGGTCGGCAGCACCTTCAGGGCAAAAGCGCGCGAATGGTCGGGCGTCAGCTTCTGCCTGGTGAGCGGCACCAGGCGCCCGTTGATGCGCGCGCGAACGAAGTCGCCGCCCTTCACGTGGATGTCGCTGGCCCCGCGCTCCACCGCCGCCGCAATGATCTTTTCCACCGGGTACGGACTCCGGGCTGCGACCGCCCGCCCACCGGGCTTGCGTCTTCGGGAGATGAGGTTGCGCGGACCGGTGCCGCGCGCGTGGTCGTGTGCCTAACGATAACATTCGCAACGTCGCACGGCACCCGCCACCAACCGCCTATTCTTGTGATTCTCCGCGCCGGAGGCGGCGGAACGCGCGCCGACCTGTTACCTTCGGGATGGTTCCGGACCCACGCACCCGCACCCACGCACTGTCATGATCGTCAAGCGCTTCTACGACGAAAAGCTCGCGCAGGCCAGCTACCTGATCGGCTGCGGCGCCACCGGCGACGCGCTGGTGGTAGACCCCAACCGAGACGTGGAGCAGTACGTGCGCGCCGGGGAGGCGGAGAAGCTTCGCGTGACAGCGGTGACGGAAACGCACATCCACGCCGACTACGTCTCGGGAAGCCGCGAGCTGGCGGCGCGCACCGGCGCGCGCCTCTACCTCTCGGCCGAGGGGGGCGACGACTGGCAGTACGCCTTTGCCGCGGCGGACGGCGCGACGCTGGTGCGCGACGGCGACCGGTTCTCCGTAGGGAACGTGCGGGTGACGGTGCTTCACACGCCCGGGCACACGCCGGAGCACCTGAGCTTTCTGATCACCGACGCGGCGGCCGCCGACCGGCCCATCGCCGCGGTGACCGGCGACTTCATCTTCGTGGGCGACGTGGGGCGGCCGGACCTGCTGGAAAAGGCGGCCGGCGTGGCGGGAACCATGGAAGCGGGGGCGCGCAGCCTGTTCGCCAGCCTGCGGCGCTTCAAGGCCGAGCAGCCCGACTGGCTGCAGATCTGGCCGGGGCACGGCGCCGGCTCCGCCTGCGGTAAGGGGATGAGCGCCATTCCGCACAGCACGCTCGGCTACGAAAAGCTGTTCAACTGGGCGGTGTCGGAAGAAAGCGAGGACGCATTCGTCCGCACGGTGCTGGCTGGCCAGCCCGAGCCGCCGAAGTACTTCGCGCAGATGAAGCGCATCAACCGCGAAGGCCCGGCCCTGCTGAACGGCTTCCCCCGTCCGGCGCGGATGGAGGCGGACACGCTCGCGGCGTTGCTGGAAGGCGGGGCGACCGTGGTGGATACGCGCTCCACAGACGCGTTCGGCCAGGGGCACGTCCCGGGCACCATCAACATCCCGTTCAACAAGTCGTTCAGCACCTGGGCGGGATCGCTGGTTCCCTTCGGCCAGCCGTTCTATCTGCTCATGGCCGACGAGTCGGGCGCGGCCGTGGCCGAGGCGGTAAAGGACTTGGCGATGATCGGGCTGGACGAGGTGGCCGGCTGGTTCGGGAGCGACGCGGTGGCGGCGTGGGCGAGCTCCGGCCGGCCGATGGAGCGCATTCCGCAGATCACGGCGGCGGAGTTGCGGGCGCGGATGGAGGCGGGCGACGTGGAGGTGATCGACGTGCGGGGGCGCGCGGAGTGGGACGCCGGCCACCTGCCGTCGGTCCCCAACGTTCCCCTGGGCTACCTGCCGGACCGCCTGGACGAGGTGCAAACAGGGAAGCCGGTGGTGCTGCAGTGCCAGGGAGGCGCGCGCTCCGCCATCGCCGCAAGCGTCCTGCAGGCCCACGGCATCACCGACGTCATGAACCTCACCGGCGGATACCAGGCCTGGCACGCCGCGGGCCTCCCGGTCAAAACGCCGGAAGAAAGGCTGGTTCCTGCTAGATCCGGCACCCCGGCTTCCGGAAAATAGCGGTCGCAGGCCCGGAGAACTCCGGGAACTGAGCCGCAAGCTTCAGTGTATCAATGCTTCCGCACACCCGGAGAAGAGATGCGCATTGAGACGAAGATCAAGGAACGAGCTGACATCGAACAGATCGAGCGAATCCAGAAGCTCCTGGAAACCGGCAGTTCCGATCTGGTACGAAACGCTGTCTCGTTGTTCGCGTGGGCCGTTGAAGAATCCCTGGCCGGGCGTCGGGTCGGGAGCATGGACGCGGCCGGAACGCGGGTCAGGGAAGTAGTCAATCCCCTTTTGGACCGCGCGCGAAGGACGGCCACCTACAACCTGGAACCCGAGGGCTTCGCGTTCGTTCAGCGGTTGATCACCCGCCCGCCGGAACCCACGGATGCGCTCCGAGCCCTGATGGGGGCCGATGCAGCCGGTATGGAAGCGTCGTGACCGATGGTCATCCGGCCGCTGGAAAGAGGAGATGATCGGGAGGGCTTCCGTTGCGGAGAGCCCGCTCTGGACACGTTCCTCCGCAAGCACGCTCTCTCGAACCATGAGAGTGGGCTTAGCCGCATCTACGTAGCGGTGGACGATCCCGCGTCACGCGTCCTCTTGGGCTACTACGCCCTGAGCAACACCTCGATCGCGGCCGACCAGCTAGCCGCGATTGTCACCCAACGGCTTCCCCGTTACCCGATTCCCGCGATCCTGATCGGAAAGCTCGCAACCGACGAGCGCCGCCACGGCCGGGGGCTTGGCCGCGACCTCCTCAAACACGCTCTGCAAACCTCATTGCGGGCCGCCGAACTCAGTGCCGCTCTCGGGGTGCTGGTAGACGCGAAGAGTACCGACGTCATGGGCTTTTACGAGAGATACGGATTCCAGGTGATCCCGCCTTCGAAGCTACCCCAGCCCATGTTCCTCCCGATGGCAACGCTTCGGACGTCGCTCCCCTGAGGGTTCAGCCGAGCAGCAGGCGATAGGCGATGCCGCACGCGGCGGCGCCGGCCAGGACCGGGAGCATGCCGGCTTTGAAGCGGAAGATCGCTACGGCGGCGCCGACAGCGATGAGCAGGGAGGCGGGGTTCAGGGTGGCCCAGTCCGGGACGAGCACGCGCAGCCCAAAGCCGCGCACCTCGCCGATGCGGCCGAACAGCACGTGCAGGGCGAACCAGACCGCCAGGTTCAGGATCACCCCCACGACCGCGGCGGTGATTCCCCGCAGCGCCGCGGCGAGCCCCCGGTTGCCGCGCAGGCGCTCGACGTACGGGGCGCCCGCGAAGATGAACAGGAACGACGGCGCGAAGGTCACCCACGCGGTCAGCGTGGCCCCCAGCACCCCGGCCAGCATCGGCGGGATCGCGCCGGGATCGCGGTAGGCGCCCACGAACGCCACGAACTGCAGCACGAGGACCAGCGGCCCGGGCGTGGTCTCCGCCATCCCCAAGCCGTCCAGCATCTCCCCCGGCATCAGCCAGCCGTATCGCTCCACCGCCTGCTGCGCCACGTACGCCAGCACCGCGTACGCCCCGCCGAACGTCACCGCCGCAGCGTGGCCAAAGAACAGCCCCTGGTCTACGAACACGCTCGCGCGGCCGAACACCATCCACACCAGCGCCACCGGCATCCACCAGATCACCAGCCACAACGCCACGACACGAATGGTGTGCATCCACTCCGCCTCGCGGCTCCCCGCACGCGGAACGACGCCGGGCGGCGGGGCTTCGGGGGCGACGCGGCGGCGCTCGACGATCCATCCGGCGAAGCCTGCGCCAAGGACGATCACCGGAAAGGGAACCTGCAGGAAGAAGATGCCCGCGAACGCCGCCGCCGCCAGCGCGACCAGCGCACGATCCTTCAGCGCCCGCCGGCCGATGCGGATCACCGCTTCGACCACCACCGCGATGATCGCCGGCTTCAGCCCGAAGAACAGCGCGGCCACCAGCCCGGTGTTGCGGTACGCCGCGTAGGTGGCGCTGAGGGCCAGCATGGTCAGGAACCCGGGGAGCACGAACAGCAGCCCCGCCACCAGGCCGCCCCTCGCGCGGTGCAGCAGCCATCCCACGTACGTAGCCAGCTGCTGCGCCTCGGGGCCGGGCAGGAGCATGCAGTAGTTCAGCGCGTGAAGAAAGCGCGCCTCGCCGATCCACCGCTTCTCGTCCACGAGGATGCGGTGCATGACGGCGATCTGCCCAGCCGGCCCGCCAAAGCTCAGGAACCCTACACGCGCCCACGTCCGTACGGCCTCGCGGAAGGGCACGTCGGGAAGGGCGTCGGTATCGGTCGGGGATGCGGTCGGGGGGAGCATGGGCGGGACGATAACGGGCGGACGGGACGAGCACAAACGCAAGGCGGGGGCGATGGATTGAAACTCGGGCTTCACCTGCCGCGTACGGTACCGGGCAGGACCTGAAGATCCCTAACGGAAAGACGGAGCACCAAGATGTTCGCCTCTACATACAAGCTCGTTTCGAAGTCGGTGCGCAGCGTGATGATCGCCGTGGGCCTGGTGCCCGCCGCCTCCCCGGTTCCCGGGCTCGCCGGATGGCGCCGCGCCGCCGTGGCTCGCTGACCCAGCCCGAACCACAACGACACGAGGCGCCTCATCCAACCGGTTCCGCGCCTCGTTTCTATCTATCTTCCTGCAGCAGGTGAACAGCCGCAGGGCCGACGACGGCGGGATCTGGCGCTCTGTCGGAGGGTCGAAAGCAAAAAGGCGCGGGGCCACTGGGCTCCGCGTCTTTTTCTTGATGTCACGGCTGTCCGGAAAAGTTCCTTGGATGAGCCTGTCCACGCTGCTAACTTTACGTCCGGACAAAAGAAAACCCCGGGTTGATCACCGACGCGAGGTCGGGAGAGCAATAGCCCGGGGACAGTGCTCACAATGATAGCGTGATAACCGACGTTGCGCAAGACCCGTACGCTCGTGCCGTTTGGCAGGCACTCTCACGGGAGCGCCTGGGCGGGTACGGTGGGGCCGGCGTGCCCTGGGTGGATGTTCTGAGCAGATACCTGTGGAACATCGCTCTGTGCGAGGCCACGTATCCGACGCTGCAGACGCTGGAGGTCGCCCTTCGGAACGCGGTGTTCGACGCGGGCTGCGCATCGTACCCGTTCACCGCGTCGCCAAGCCTCGCGCAGGTGCCCTGCTGGCTGGACACGGCTGTCCTGCTGCCGGGCGACCGTAGCAAGGTCGCTGGCGCCAAGGCGCGCCTCCGCGATGCGGGAAAACCGCCCGAGCCCTGTCGGCTTGTCGCGGAGCTGACGTTCGGATTTTGGACCACGCTCTTCGACGTGCGCTACGAGAACACGCGCATCCTGTGGCCGAGGCTGTTCGGGCAGAAGATCTTCGCCGACGCACCCAAGCGGTTCAGGAATCGAAAGGCGCTGTCTCCCTTGCTGAACCGGGTGCGGCACCTGCGCAACCGCGCGTTTCACCATGAGCCCATCTGGCACTGGCGCGACCTGCGCGAGCAGCACGCGATTGCGCTGGACCTGATCGGATGGATGAGCCCACCGCTCCGCGAAACCGTCGGGGCGCTGGACCGGTTCGACGCAGTGTATGCTGACGGGCTGGACCCGTTTCGGGAGATCGTGCTCACCGCTGCCGGGACGGCACGGGCCGCGTGACTGGGCCGTGTCGCTTGCTGGTGGATTGGTGGGCAGGTAATGTTTGTGGCGGATTCGGATTCGTTCCTCCGTTCGTCCCGCCGGCCCACCCCACCTCTACACGACCATGCAACCGCAGAGCATCGACGACGTCATCGCGCGGCTCGAATCCATCATCGACGACGCGGTCGCGCGCGGCGATCGCATCGGCTATTTCGCCGCACTGTACAACCGCGTGACGCTGGCCGTGCGCGAGGGCATCCGCACGGGAGAGTTCCAGGATGGGCCGCGGATGGAGCGGCTGGACGTGACCTTCGCCACGCGGTTCCTGGACGCGCTGGATGCATGGCGCGCGGGGCAGCTCCCCAGCCGGGTGTGGCTGAAGGCGTTCGAGGCCACGCTCAGCCCCACGCCCGTAATCCTTCAGCACCTGCTGGCGGCGATGAACGCACACATCACGCTGGACCTGGGCATCGCCGCCGCGCGCACCTGCCCCGGCGCCGAGCTGCCCGGGCTGAAGACCGACTTCGACCGCATCAACACCGTTCTCGCCTCGCTCACGCCCACGGTAGAAGGCGAGATCGGCCGCGACTCGCCGGAGTTCGCGCTGCTGTCGCGCGTTGCGCCGGCGGTGGAGAATCACATCGTGGGCTTTGCGATGGACGACGCGCGAGCGATGTCGTGGGCATTCGCCTCGGCGCTCGCGCCGCTGCCGCTGCAGCAGCAGGTGCCGCTGATGGCCCGGCGTGACGACGAGGCCGCGATCGCCTCCGCCGCCATCCTGGCCGACGGGATCTTCGCGCGCGTCCTGCGGCACAAGGAGAGTACCGACGTAGCCGCGAACATCCGCTCGCTGGCGCAGGGCGAGTTCCGCATCTCCGTCGCCGCCGCGGACGTGGCCACGGCCGCATCCATCCCCGCCTGACGGCGTCTGCCCCATGTCGGAATCCGTTCGCACCGATCTTCACGAAGCCAACCGCCTGTCGTGGAACGCGGCCACGGTGGCGCACAACAGCCACAAGGGCGACCAGGCCGCGTTCCTCCGCGGCGGCGGCAGCACGCTCTTTCCCGAAGAGCTGGAGCTGCTGGGTCCGCTCGCCGGCCGAACGCTGGTGCACCTGCAGTGCAACGCGGGGCAGGACACACTCAGCCTGGCGCGGCTGGGCGCCGTGGCCACCGGCGTGGACATCAGCGACGAGGCGATCGACTTCGCGCGGCGCCTCTCGGCCGAGAGCGGCGTTCCCGCCACCTTCGAGCGTGCCGACGTCTATGCCTGGCTGGCCGAGGCGGCGCGCGGCGGGCGGCGCTTCGACCTGGCCTTCTCGTCGTACGGCGCCGTGTGCTGGCTGACGGACCTGGATGCGTGGGCGCGCGGAATCGCGGGCATCCTGGCCCCGGGTGGGCGGTTCGTGCTGGTGGAGTTCCATCCCGCCGCCACGATGTACGACGAAGACCTGCGCCTGCGCTTTCCCTACTCCAGCCGCGAGCCCATCGAAACCGAAGAAGGCGTGGGTGACTACGTCGCTGTTTCCGGCGACGGTCTGATCGCGGGCGAGCGCACGGAAGGCGTGAAGGACTTCCACAATCCGCATCGCTCGTACGACTTCCAGTGGGGCGTGGCGGAGATCGTCCAGGCGCTGATCGGCGCGGGGCTGCGCATCGAGGTGCTGCGCGAGTGGATGTACAGCAACGGATGGGCTCCCTTCCCCGGAATGCGCGCCGAGCCGGGCCGCCGCTTCCGGATGCCGGAGGGCTATCCGGACCTCCCCCTGATGTACGGTGTGTCGGTCCGCCGCGACGGCTGACGTTCGGCTGAATCTTCGCGGCCAGCGGTCCGTATTTGCCTGCACGACCTCCGCCGTCCGTCGCGGAGCGCGCGAGCCCCGGATCCTGGCCATCAGGCGATAATGCACGTCGCCCAAGCGCAGACCCGCACGCCCGATCCGTGGGCATTGTTCGGGACGGACCTGGAACCGGCGCACCTGCCGGTCGTCGCGGGTCTGGACGAGGCGCCGCGTGAGGCTCCCCACGCCCGCATCACCCTCCGCACGGTGGACGGGGACGTCGCGGTGACGGTCGCCGCCGCCTGGATCATGCTGGCGCTCCTGTCCCTGATCGGGATGTTCATCGGCTGGACGACGGACGCGTCCAGCCTGGTGATCGCGGGCGGATGCGTCCTCGTCGCCGGCGCGGCGGGCGCGCGGGCGCTGTACCGCAGGCTCGCCCGGCCGATGGCGGAATTCGTCGTGGACGAGCGGGGCATCAGCCAGCGGATGCTTCGCGCGCATGGCGGCGAGGTGACCACGCTGATCCGGTGGGACGGCATCGCCTCGTATCGCGATTCCGAGAGCCTGGACAGCGCGTACCTGCGCGTGGTGGGCACCAGCGGCGCGGCGATGACGCTGCGCCAGGCGCCGCCCACGGACGAGATGTACCGCCTGATCCGCGCCTTCGCCGCGGAGGCGGAATGGCATGGCGTACGGGCCTCCGAGCCATTGGCCGAGCTGCGGAGCTACGCGCCGGGGATCAGGACCACGCTGGTGCTGCTGGCCGTTACGAAGGTGATCTTCGGTTTTTTTCCCGACGCCGCGGAAGGGATCGGGATGGTCGTTCTGCTCCTGTTGATCGGCGGGTGGAACGCGTACGCGATGCTTTCCGATGACGACCTGGCCCTGGAGGATCGCCAGTCCGCCCGCTGGGACGCCGGCCTTCGCGACAGCACCCGCCGACTGCTCGGGATCGAGACGGTCTGACCCGGTTGTGCTCGGCCCGCCCAATCCGATGGCAGTGATTCGCGCGGTTCTGCGCGTTCATCCGCAAGGGCAGGTACCGCCCGGCCATCCCCCCGTCCCGCCGCATTCGATGAACATCTTCTGCCACCCTCGCCAGCACCCGTTCGTGCGCCGGCTGAAAGCGGGGAGCGCGCCCATCTGTGCCGTGAGCGGCGCCTTCTGGAAAGCGTTCGGCGTGGTGATGCTTGCCATGCTCCCCTCCTGCGCGCCGGCCGCGGTGCAGCCCGCCGTGACGGGAAAATCACCCGCCGAAGCCGAACGAGAGGTGCGGCGGCTGGAAGAGGTGGAGTGGGCTCGCGCCGTACAGCAGAAGGACACCGCCTGGTTCCAGCGGCACCTGGCTGACGAACTGGTCGCGACCACCGGCCGGACGGGACGCGTGACCACCAAGGCACAGGAGATGGCCGGCATCCTATCCTCCACGGGCGGCGGGGCGGACCGCGTGACGGAGCTTCGCGTGCAGCCGTACGGCGACGTGGCGGTCGCCACCTTTCGGCTGGAGACCTCGGGGAGCGACGACACGGGTCCGTACACGCGCACGGCCCGGTACACGGAGGTTTGGCACTTTCGCGATGGGCGGTGGCAGCTGGTGGCGTCGCACAGCAGCCTGATCCCGCCGCCCTGACCGATGCCGTCCTGCGCGGGGTGCTGAAATCACATCCGTCTGACGGCACCGACGTTCGGGCGCGGATGTTGATTGGGGATCCGTTCCATGATCCGCATCCGCCGCCCTGACACGACTTCCGACCCACGGATCGAGCCCGCCGAGCGCTGGTTCGCCTCGCGGGGTTGGGAGCCGTTCGCGTTTCAGCGCGAGGTGTGGAGCGCGTACCTGGATGGCGAGAGCGGGCTGATCCACGCGGCGACGGGAACGGGCAAGACGTACGCGGCGTGGATGGGCGCCGTGCTCGAGTCCCTCGCCGAGGGATCGGCCACGGGAGCCAAAGCGCCGCCGCTGCGCATCCTGTGGATCACCCCCCTGCGCGCCCTTGCCGCCGACACCGAGGCCGCCCTGCGCGCGCCGCTGGCGGACCTCGAACTCTCGTGGACCTTGGAGTCGCGCACGGGCGACACCTCCGCGGCCGTCCGTTCCCGCCAGCGCACGCGCCTTCCCACCGCGCTGGTCACCACCCCCGAAAGCCTGGCCCTGCTCCTGTCCCGCGACGACGCCCAGGCGCTGTTCTCTGACCTGCGCGCGGTGATCGTCGACGAGTGGCACGAACTAATGGGCAGCAAGCGCGGCGTGCAGGCAGAACTGGCCCTGGCGCGGCTGCGCGCCTGGCGGCCCGGGATGCGGACGTGGGGGCTGTCGGCGACCATCGGCAACCTGGACGACGCGCGGGACGCGCTGCTGGGCGTGCGCGCAGAGTCCAGCCCCGGGCGGATCGTGCGCGGGCTGGTGCCCAAGGACATCGTGGTGGATTCGCTGATTCCGCCCACGATCGAGCGGTTTCCCTGGGCCGGGCACCTGGGCACGCAGATGCTTCCGCAGGTGGTGGATGCCGTGGAAGAGGGCGAAACGGCCATCGTCTTCACCAACACGCGCTCGCAGACGGAGATCTGGTACCAGGCGCTGCTGGAGGCGCGGCCGGATTGGGCGGGGCAGATCGCGCTTCACCACGGGTCGCTGGACCGCGCGCGCCGCGACTGGGTGGAGGACGGCCTGCGCACGGGCAAGCTGCGCTGCGTGGTGGCGACGTCCAGCCTGGACCTGGGCGTGGACTTTTCGCCGGTGGACCGCGTGCTCCAGATCGGCTCGCCCAAGGGCGTGGCGCGCCTGCTTCAGCGCGCGGGGCGCAGTGGGCACCGCCCGGGTGCCGTCAGCCGCGTCACCTGCGTGCCGACGAATACGCTGGAGCTGATCGAGGTGGCCGCGGCCCGTGACGGGGTCCGTGCGGTCTCGGTGGAGTCGCGCCATCCCGTGGAACGGCCGCTGGACCTGCTGGCCCAGCACGTGGTCACCGTGGCGCTCGGTGGCGGATTCCGCCCGGACGAGCTGAAGGCGGAGGTGCGCACCACCCGCTCGTACGCCGGGCTGATGGACGACGAGTGGCAGTGGGTGCTGGACTTCGTCACCCGCGGCGGCGATGCGCTGAGTGCGTATCCCGAGTTCCAGCGCGTGGTGGTGCGCGACGACGGGATGTACGTGGTGGAGGACCGCGGCGTGGCCCGGCGGCACCGGATGTCCATCGGCACCATCGTCAGCGACGCGTCCATCACGGTGAAGTACGTGGCGGGTGCGCGGCTGGGCAGCGTGGAGGAGAGCTTCATCGCCCGGCTGAACCCCGGCGACCGCTTCGTCTTCGCGGGGAAGCCGCTGGAGTTCGTCCGCGTGCGCGACATGACGGCCTGGGTGCGGCGTACAAAATCCACCAAGGGGCTGATCCCGCGGTGGATGGGGGCGCGGATGCCGCTTTCCACCGAACTGGCCGCCTCGCTGCGCGCCCGGCTGGAAGAGGCGTCGCGCGGCGTGTTCCGCGATCCCGAGATGGAGGCCATCCGTCCCATCCTGGAGGTGCAGGCGCGCTGGTCGCGCATCCCCCGCGCCGACGAGCTGCTGATCGAGCGGGTGAAGACGCGCGAGGGGCACCACCTGTTCCTCTTTCCCTTCGACGGCCGGCTGGTGCACGAGGGGCTGGCGGCGCTCTTCGCGTACCGCATCTCGCGGCTGGTGCCCATCTCGTTCACCATGTCGATGAACGACTACGGCGTGGAGCTGCTGTCGCCCGAGCCTGCCCCGCTGGGCGAGGCGTTGGCCGCCGGCCTGCTCTCGCCGCACGGCCTGGTGGACGACGTTCCCGCTTCGCTGAACGCGGCGGAGATGGCCCGCAGGCAGTTCCGCGAGATCGCGCGGGTGGCGGGACTGGTGTTCCAGGGCTTTCCGTACGCGGGCAAGTCCGCCCGGCAGCTGCAGGCCTCCAGCGGCCTGTTCTTCGACGTGTTCACGCGGTACGATCCCGGCAACCTGCTGGTCAGCCAGGCGCACCGCGAGGTCATGGAGCGGCAGCTGGAAAGCAGCCGCCTGGGCCAGACGCTGGAGCGCCTTTCGGCTGGCCGCGTGGTGATCACCGAGCCGAAGCGCACGCCGCCGCTGGCCTTCCCGCTGCTGGTGGACCGCACGCGCAACTCCGTCACCAGCGAGTCGGTGGGAGACCGGGTGCAGCGGATGAAGGTGGCTCTCGAAAAGGCGGCGGACACGGGGCGATGAAGGACCTGGAGATCGAGTTGTGCGGCGAGCGCCTGGTGCTTCTCCCGGAGCGCGCCGCGTATCGCCCATCCAACCGCACGCTGCTGGTGGCGGATCCGCACTTCGGCAAGGCGGCGGCGTTCCGGGCGCACGGGCTGGCCGTCCCGGGCGGCACGACGGCGGACACGCTCGCCCGGCTGACGGCGGCGCTGGAGCGTACGGAGGCGGAGCGCCTGGTGTACCTGGGCGACTTCTTCCACGCGCGTGCCAGCCGGGCGCCCGCGACGCTGGATGCGCTCGCGCGGTGGCGGGACGCGCATCCGGATCTGCGCATCACGCTCGTACGCGGCAACCATGACCGGCACGCGGGCGACCCGCCGGGCGAGCTGGGCATCCAGTGCGTGGACGGCCCGCTCCCCGATGCGCCGTTCGCCTACGCGCACCACCCGGAGCCCGCGCCGGCGTGCTACATCCTCGCCGGGCACATCCACCCCTCCGTCACCCTGCGGGGGATCGGGCGTCAGCGTCAGCGGCTCCCCTGCTTCCACTTCGGTCCGCGGGTGGGCATCCTCCCCGCGTTCGGGGAGTTCACCGGCACCGCGGACGTGCCCGTCAGCGAAGGCGACCGGCTGTACGTGGTTGCGGACGCGCAGGTAATCGAAATCACCTGAACGAGAGCCGGCCCCGGGACGCTCCCAGGACCGGCTCCACGCACCAACGCACTGCAGTTCAGTCCGGTAGCGCAAACACGAACAACGCCGTCCCACGTGGCGCGCCGAACATCTCGGGCGCGAAGCCTTCCAGCCAGCCGCCCCAGCCGGTCGGGACGGCGATGTACTGCTTGCCGTTCACCGAGTACGTCACGGGATTGCTGTGGATGCCGTTGCCCGTCTGGTAGCGCCACAGCACCTCGCCCGTGCGCGCGTTCCAGGCGCTGAAATAACCGTTGGGCTCACCCGTGAATACCAGGTCGCCCGCGGTCGTCAGGATGGAGGCCACCATGGGGTGCGGCGCGCGCCACGACCACGCCTCGCGCCCGGTCATCGGGTCGATCGCCTTCACCTGGCCCCACTGCTCGCCCTTCACCTCGGCCTCGCCGCCCAGGTAGAACAGTCCCTCGCGGAACTCCACCGGCCGCACCCGGAACTCGGCGCACGCCTCGATGATGGGTGCGTAGAGCAGGCCGGTGCGCGGGTTGTACGCCGCGTGCGGCCACTCCTTGGCGCCCGCGGGACCGGGGCAGATCTCCGTGCCCTGCGGCGTGGGCTTCAGCCGCGGCGTCACGCGGCCGGCGCGGTCGATGTCGCCCCAGGTGGCGCGCGCGAAGGGCGTGACGGTCACCAGCTGGCCGTTGGTGCGGTCCAGCAGAAAGTAGTAGCCGTTCTTGTCGAAGTGGGCCAGCAGCTTCCGCCCGTCGCGATCGATCAGGATGTTCTCGTTCACCCCGTCGTAGTCCCACACGTCCGTGGGCGTCCACTGGTAGTGCCAGCGGGTGGTGCCGTCGTCCGGGTCGATGGCGACGACGGAGCTGGTATACAGGTTGGCGCCCGGGCGCTCGCGGTCGTCGAAGACGGGGCCGGGGTTACCCGTGCCCCAGTAGACCAGGTCCAGCTCCGGGTCGTACGTGCCGGTGATCCAGGCCGTGCCGCCGCCGCGCTCCCACGCATCGCCGCCGCCCCACGTCTCGATTCCGGGCTCGCCTGGGCGGGGCACGTTGTAGCGCCGCCAGATGCGCCGGCCCGTGTCGATGTCGAAGGCGTCCATGTGGCCGCGCACGCCGTACTCGGCGCCCGAGCTGCCCACGATCACCATGTTCTTCACCACCAGCGGTGCCATGGTGGCGCTCTCGCCCGCTCGCACGTCACCGAACACCTGCTCCCACACCTTTTGGCCGTTGGTGGCGTCGAGCGCGACGAGGTGCGCGTTCTGCGTGGCCACGATCACCTTGCCCTTCGCCACCGCCACGCCGCGGTTCACGTTGCCGCAGCAGAGGGGGACGTCCAGGGGAATCGCGTGCTGGTACTGCCACAGCACCTGCCCGGTGACGGCGTCGAGCGCCCACACGTAGCCGTCCCACCCGGAAACGAACATCACCCCGTCCACCACGATGGGCGCCGCCTCGAACGAGTAGGTGGCGGGGGTGGCGATCAGCCCGATGGGGGCGAACTGAAAGTTCCACGCGGGGCGCAGCCGCGACACGTTGGTCGTGTTCACCTGGTCCAGCGAGCTGAAGCGCTGGCCGTCGTACGCGCCGTAGTACGTCATCCAGTTCTGCGGCTCCGCCCGTGCGCGCGTCAGCCGGTCGCCGGTGACGGTGGCGGTGACGTTGGGGGCCGTGCCGCGGATGGCCTCGTTGTACGCGGGGAACGGTGCGGCGGTGCGGGTGACGGGATACTGCGGCCGCGGGCCCGCGCAGGCGGCGGCCGAAAGCGCCAGGACAGCGATGAATGCTGTACGCATCAGATGTCTCCTTTACGGCCGGCGCTGGCGGGGACGGTCCAGCTTGGCCTCGGGGGGCACTTCGCCCTCCACCAGCACCAGCCCCAGCATGCCGCGGGGTGCGTGGTTGGCGACGGGGCAGCCGAACCAGTACATGCCCGGTGCGTCCAGGCGAATGCGGGCGCGCCCGCGTGTCTGCATCGGCAGCATCATCGCCTGGCGGTTGCCGGAGTGCGGGAGCGTCACGGCGTGGTACGAGAAGGGGTCGTCGTTCTGGAACTCCAGCTCCAGCTCGCCGCCCTGTGGCACGACGATGATGGCGGGCTGCCAGATGTACTCGCCTGGCGGGATGCGCACGAACTGGCGATACACGCCGTCGGCGCCGCGCTCGGCGTGGCTCAGGCCGCCGTGGGCGAAGAGGCGGGCGACGATGGCCTCGTTGGGGTCTTCTACCTTCGGCAGGTAGTTGACCAAGTTCACCATCCGCGGGTTTAGCTGGCGGAGCACGCTGGGCCGCAGGAGCTTGACGTAGTTGCACGAGCTCAGCGATGCGCCCAGGAGCACGGCCGCCGCCACCTTCCCCAACGTTCCCACCCTCATGCGCCCCTCCCGAGGTTTTCGTGGCCCGGCGCACGTGCCAGCGCGCAGGGTGACAGGCGGCATTCATCCACGCGGGATTGATTGCCGGCCGCGCGGGGCCAGCAGGAACGCCCACGCACGCCGCCGCGGGTCACGCAGGGGTGCCCGAGCAGCGGATGGCGAGCCGCCCGCAGAGAATGTGCCGGGTTTGTCCAAGGCGGAAAAGCGTACGGAAGGCGTGATACGGCCTCCCGCAGACGCAGCGTCGGATGAGGGTATCCGAGAAAAGAGGGATGCGGCGCCGAGCGGCAGAGCAGGGGGAGTCGGCCCGCCACTCTCGGGGCGTGGCGTGCGGGTCAGCGGTCGCGGAGGGCGGCGTGCAGGGCGTCTTCGAGCGTGGGATGACGATAGGTGAAGCCGATCTCGCGCAGGCGCCGGGGCTCGGCGCGCTGGCCGGCGAGCAGCGCCTCGTCGGCCATCTGCCCGAACACCAGGCGCAGCCCGAAGCCAGGGACGGGGATCAACGCGGGGCGGTTGACGGCCCGGCCGAGCGTGGTGGTGAAATCGGCGTTGCGCACGCTGCCGGTGATGGCGTTCACGGGGCCGTGCAGCCGGTCGTCGCGGATGGCCGTCATCGCGATCTCCACCGCGTCGGGCAGCGAAAGCCAGGGCATCCACTGCCGCCCGCTGCCGATGGGCCCGCCGACTCCCATCTGGAAGGGCAGCAGAAGCCGCTGCAGCGCGCCACCCTTGCGGCTCAGCACCACGCCGAACCGCAGCTTCACCAGGCGGATGCCGGCCTGCTCGGCGGGTGCGGACGCGGCCTCCCACTGCCGTCCCACGTCCGCCAGGAAGCCGGTGCCGGGAGCGCTGGATTCGTCGACGGCCTCGTCCCCGCGATCACCGTAGATTCCCGTCGCCGACGCCTGCACCAGCACGCGCGGCTTCTGCTGCAGCCCTGAGATCGTCTGGGCGATCAGCCGCGTCCCGTTCACACGGCTTTCCATGATCTGCCGCTTCTTCTGCTCTGTCCACCGCGTGCCGACGTTCTCGCCAGCCAGGTGAACGACGGCATCCACCCCTTCGAGCGCCGCGGCGTCGATGGTCCCCGCGCCGGGGTCCCACATCACGTCACCCGGCCCGGCCTTGGCGCGCGAGCGGACCAGCCGCGCCACCGTGTGCCCCTCCGTCCGAAGCCGATCCACGAGTGCGGCGCCGATCAGGCCGGTGGAGCCGGTGATGGCCACGCGCATCGGCGGGGCGGGGGAGGTCGGCGTGTGATCAGTCATGGCTGCCATGCTAGGGAACAGGATGCGGGCCCGGGCTGGGCCGGGTGCAGGGCCCGGCTGGCGGTGCAATGCCCGGCTGGGACGGTGCAGGCTCCGGCTGGGTGGGTGCAGGTCCCGGCTCGCCCGGGCGAATGAATTCGCAGCAACAACCACACGATGTCCACCTTCGTGGACTACACGCCGCGTCGTGAGTTACAGTCTGGGGCGCGCCTCGGTACTTTCGCACTTTCGCACTCACGCACTTACCGCGCTTGCAGCTCTGCGAGCGGAATCACCTGCTCCAGGCGCGTCCGGCGCTCGTCGTCGCGGATGGTGAATCGCAGGGTGCGGGCCTGCCAGTCGATGTCGAGCACGCCGTAGTTGAGCGCCACCACCTTTTCGCCCACCCGATGCCGGTTTTCTTCGGGCCGGTCCTCGAGCCACGTGTGCGTCAGGCCGCTGGAGGTGATGTCGTATAGCGGATAGCCGGCTGCGCTTCCCTCCAGCTTCGAGATCTCGGCGATGTGCCGGTCGCCGCTGAGGAACACCACCCCCGGCGCGCGGGTCTCGGCGATCAGCCGGAACAGACGATTCCGTTCCGCGGGAAAGTTCGCCCACTTCTCGAACCGATGGTCCTGCGGCACCACCTGGATGCCGGACCCGATCAGGTTCACCTGCGCCCGGCTGTTCCGCAGCTCGCGCTCCAGCCACGCCCACTGCTCGTCTCCCAGGATGTCGCCACCCGAGCCGATGGTGTCGCGATGGAATCGGGTGTCCAGCAGGATCACCTTTACCTGGCGCCCGGGCGTGCCGTAGACGTACGACTCGTACACGCCGGCACGGGTACGGCGCGGGCTGTCAGCGGGCACGTCGAAAAAGTCGAGCAGGACCTGCTGGCTCTCGCGCCTGGCCGGAAACTCCTTGCCGCCGTTGTTCACCCCGTAGTCGTGGTCGTCCCACGTGCCGATGATAGACGCCGTGCCCAGCAGCGCCTGGTACCCCGGGTGCGACTTCTGGCGGGCGTACTTCCGGCGCATCACGGCCATGTCCGTCGTGTCGCCGTAGATGTTGTCGCCCAGCCACACCCACACGTCGGGATCGTCGGCGACCACGTGCTGCCAAAGCGGCTGTGGCCGGTCCTCGTCGCTGCACGACCCGAAGGCGATGCGCGACACCGCCCCCGACGTGGTCGCGGCGGTGGTCGCCGACGACGCGGTAGATGCTGGCGCGGGCGGCGGCGCTTGCGGGCCGGGTGATTCCACACACGCGGCTGCCGTGAGCGCGGTGAGCACGAGCAGACTGCGGATGTTGATCGTCGGCATCGTCAGGTTCGGTCCAGGGACGGTGCGGCTGTGAGTGTACTTCGGCCGGGGTTCGACTGGGCTCGGCGCATGCCGCGGCGGGCCCCTCCCCCGGCCCCTCCCCCCATGCTGCGCATGTGGAGAGGGGAGAAATTCGATCGGGGTTCGATTGGCTGCCTCGCATGCCTTGGTAGCCCCCTCCCCGGCCCTCTCCCCCGCTTCGCAGGGGAAAGGGAGAATTCGTTCGCGGTTCGGCTGGCGTCGTGCGCTCGACTGCGCGTGCAGTCCGCGAAGGCGGACTTTGGGCCGTGGTTGCCGCGACTTCAGTCGCCCCAGCCCAGCCGGGGCGAGCGCTCCCTACCCGCGTATCTCGTCGAGGATCTCGCCGATCACTCCCAACGCGTGATCCGCCTGCTCGTCCGTAAGCACGAAGGGCGGGGAGAAGGAGAGCACGTTTCCATGAATCCCCCCGCCTAGCAGCAGCAGCCCGCGGCGCAGTCCCTCCACCATCATCCACCCCGCCAGCTCCGGCGCGGGCTTGCGGGTGCCGCGGTCGCGCACCAGCTCCGCCCCGATCATCATCCCCCGCCCTCGCACTTCGCCCACGCGGGGATGGTCCGCCGTCATCTCCGCCAGCCGGGCCATCATCCGCGCCCCCAGCTCCGCCGACCGCTCCACCAGCCGCTCGTCCCGGAGCACGGCGATGGAAGCCAGCGCCGCGGCGCATCCTACGGGGTGGCCCAGGAACGTGGAGGTGTGGATCGCCTCACCCGTCGACACGGGCCAGGCGCCCATCACCGCGTCGGTGCCGATGCAGGCGGCAAATGGAAATCCGCCGGTGAGCCCTTTGCCCACCACCATCAGGTCCGGCACCACGCCCCAGTGCTCGCAGGCGAACCACCGCCCCGTGCGGCCAAAGCCGGTGTAGATCTCGTCTAGGATCAGCAGCAGCCCGCGCTCGTCGCAGATGCGGCGCAGGCCGGGGAGAAAGTCGTCCGGTGGCACCACGTCGCCGCCGCGGGCCTGGATGGGCTCCGCCAGGATGGCGCCGATCCCTTCGTGCGCGGTTCCTGGCGTGTCGAGCACGTGCTCGATGTACCGCAGCACCGCCGCCCCCACCTCCTCCGCGCCGCCACCGAAGGGTGAGCGGTAGGCGTAGGGATACGGGACGAACACGCCGGGCGCGCCCAGCTGCGATGAAAAGGGCGCGCGAAAGTCCTCGCGGCTGGAGACGGAGAGCGCGCGGTAGGTCAGGCCGTGGTAGCTGCCGTGGAATGCCAGGACGCGCGGCTTGCCGGTCGCCATGACGGCCGTCTTGAGCGCCGCCTCCACCGCCTCGGCCCCGGAGCTGGCCAGCACGCTGCGGGTGAGCCCGCCGGGCGCCACCTCGGCCAACGCGCGAAGCAGGTCTACCTTGATGGCCGGGGGATGGACGTCGCCCATTCCGTGCAGAAGCCGCCCCGCCTGGTCCTGGATCGCCCGCACGATGCGCGGATGAGCGTGCCCGGGCCCCGCCACCGCGAACGCGGACGTGAGGTCCACGTACACGTTTCCGTCCACGTCGCGCACGTTGGCGCCACGCGCTTCGTCCCAGAACACAGGGAAATCCGGCGCGCGATAGGTAACGTTGGGCGATTCGTAGCGCGCCAGCTCGTCGGACAGGCGCCGCGACGCCGGCCCCGGCGGCGGGACTGCGATGGAGGGGAGCGCGGTTCCGGACAGCGGCTCGGGCACGTGGCTCGGCTTCGTGGTTGATCGTGGCGTCCGCGGGGAGTTTGCCGATGTGTGCATCCCACGGCAAGAAGTGCGTGCTCGCGAACCAACGAGAACGGGCGCCGTGGATCACCACGACGCCCGTTCGGAGTTCTCCATGGCCGTAGAACTCAGACGGCTGATCCGGCGGCGTTGGCGAGGGATTCGGTCGGGCGCCGAAGCTTTTGCGTAAGGTCGGCGATCAGGATTTCGGTGAACGCCAGCGGCACCAGGTGCCCTTCTTCGCCCGCCTCGTCCTGGTAGGTGCCGAACGCGGCCTGGTCGTAGCTCTCCGGGAACCGGTCGCGTCCCCACGCATCCACCACCTCGCGGGGCAGGGTGCTGGCGACGCGCACCGTCAGGTCGCCGCCCTCGCCGTCCTCCATCGCCACGTGCGCGCCCAGGCTGTGGATTCCATCGCTGCGCACCGCGTCGGCCGCGGCGCGGCGAAGGACCAGCGTGGTCTGCACCTCGGAGTCGGGCGCCTCCCAGTCGGGAATCTCGTAGCGCACCACCAGGTCGGCGCGGTCGGCCTGGGGCAGCACGTACAGCTTGCTGTCTACCAGGTGGCGGGCGATGCTCTTGAGCACCTCGGCTTCGGTATAGCCGCGCGACTTGGTGTCGCGCCGAAGCTTCCACCGGAAGAGCAGGTCCGGCTCGGGATACAGGAACACCGCCAGGTCGTACACGGACCGCAGCTCGTCGGTGGGAAAGCCCAGCAGCCCGCGGGCGAGCACCACTTCCTCGGGCTCCAGCGTGCGCATGGGGCCAAAGCTGCCGTCGGTGTGGTCGTAGCTGCGGTTGCGCACCGGCCGCCCGCGCCGCAGCAGCTGCAGGTGCTCCTGCATCAGCGCCAGGTTGTGCACCAGCGGGTTCAGCGGCGTCAGCCCCAGCTCGTGGCGCTCGGCGCGGCTGTACCGGTGGTAATCGTCCAGTTCCAGCGTCGACACGCGCGCCGGGCCGATGAGCTCGCGGACGCCGCGGGCCACGGTGCTCTTGCCGCTGCCCGAGTCGCCGACGATGCCCAGGACGAACGGAAGGTGCCGCGGCGCGTCGCCCTGGAGGTCAGACATGCTTTGCCGCGCGTGGGCGCGCCGTGTGTTTGCCGGCCATGAACGGATCTCCGGATCAAGACGGGGTGAACGGGTATACTAGCGCGCACCCGCCGTTCGGGAAATAGGAAGGCGATCGGGCGAAAGCGGCGTTGCGGAAAATGGCCGCAGGGGCGCCGTCAGCCACGCCGATCACACTTGCTCTACCCGCTTGGATGCGCCACGGTCCCCGAACGCTGCATCCGCCCGCCAGGATCGTTGCCAATCCCGCGACGCCGCCGCATCGTCAACCAACGCGCACTGACGCACCAACGCACCCACGCATCTCCCAATGTCCTACTGCGACGCCGCGCCCGGCCATCCCGTCCACGGCCCCTATCACGATCACGAATACGGCTTTCCGCTGGAGGGGGACGATGAGCTGCTGGAGCGGCTGGCGCTGGAGATCAACCAGGCCGGGCTGTCGTGGCTGACGATCCTCAAGAAGCGCGACGCCTTCCGCGCCGCGTTCCACGGGTTCGACGTGGATCGGGTGGCGGCGTACGGTGACGAGGACCGCGCGCGCCTGCTGGCGGACGCCGGCATCATCCGCAACCGGCTGAAGGTGGACGCGGTGATCGAGAACGCCCGCCGAATCCAGCAGCTTCGCGCGGAGTACGGGGGATTCGCGGAATGGCTGAACGCGCACCATCCGCGGGAGAAGGCGGAGTGGGTGAAGCTGTTCAAAACGACGTTCCGCTTTACGGGCGGCGAGATCGTGGGCGAGTTCCTGATGAGCACCGGCTACCTTCGCGGCGCGCACACGCCCGAGTGCCCGGTCTACGCGCGAGTGCTCGCGGCGGGGCCGGCGTGGGCGGAAGTTCGGTCCGGGTGAGGCTGGATCGGGTGGGTGCGACGAGCGCCCCCCATCCCCAGCCCTTCCCCCGCAAACCCCGCGGGGGAAGGGAGCCAGCCCGGTGCCCCCTCTCCCGGCCTCTCCCCCGCAAACTGCGCGGGAGAGAGGAGAACGTCGATCGCGGTTCGACTGGGTGCCTCGCATGCCGCGGGTGGCCCCTCCCCCGACCCCTCCCCCGGCAAACTGCGCCGGGAGAGGGGAGAACTTCAGGTGGGGTTCGATGGGGTGCCGGTGCATGCCGCCAGAGCCCCCTCCCCCCGGCCCCCGTCCCCCGCTGCGCAGGGGAGGGGGAGACCTGAACCGCGCTCCGGCTGGCCTCGCGCACACCACTGCGCGAGCAGTCCGCGAAGGCGGACTTTGGGCCTTTGTTGCCGCGACTTTAGTCGCCCCAGCGGAGCCGGGGCCCCTGCTCTGTGGGCGCTGTCGTGCGCCAAACCCCCGAAGTGTACCCCCTCTCCCACGCTGTTTGTGGGAGAGGGTGGACGAGCCTAGGCGAGGACGGGTGAGGGCCCCACGGCAGCCGAGGCCCTCTGCATCCGTGACCGCTGCCGCGCCCTGGCTTGTACGTGCCCCAGGCTGGCTCCTTCGGCCCGCGGCGGGTGTGCTGCGGGCGAGTTCTGTGCGCTTGGGCCCTCTGGATGACAACTCGCGCTTCGAGCCCTCCAACCGGGCGCGGCATCAAATTTTCGTGCGACAAACCTGCGACATGCGCACACGCCTCCCGTGATCATCCACAACATCGTGGCGTTCCCCGGCGGGCAGGTCTAGCTTGATCCCGCCACTATGCGACCACCAGAGACTGGTTTCATGTCCCGCCCCCACCCGCCCACTCCCACTCCGCGCGAAGTCGCGGCCCTGCTGCAGGACGCCCGCGAGCGCACGCTGCTGCTGGTTTCGCCCGTCCCCGAGGCCGAGCTGATGAACCAGCACGACAAGCTCATGAGCCCCGTCGTGTGGGACATGGGCCACATCGCGCACTTCGAGGAGCTATGGCTGGTGCGCAACCTGGAGGGGCCGGTGCGCTTCGGCGAAATGCCGGGGATGTTCAACCCGTTCGAGAACCCCCGCTCCGTCCGCGGCCAGCTGGCGCTTCCCCGCCTGGCCGACACGCTGGACCACATGGCCTCCGTCCGCCGCACCGTGCTGGACCACGTGCAGGCGGGCGACGCCGGCCGCGCCGATCCCGGGCTGCTGGACGGCGGCTACGTCTACCGCATGGTCGCCCAGCACGAGTACCAGCACAATGAGACCATCCTGCAGGCCCTGCAGCTGAGGGGCGACGAAACGCGCTACCGAGCGCCGCGCGCCATCGCCACGCCGCGCGGGCGTCCGATGGCGGCTGACGACGACGGTATGGTCCGCTTTCCCGGCGGCACCGTGGAGATCGGCACGGACGACCGCACGGCGGCGTACGACAACGAGCGGCCGCGGCACGCGGTGGAGCTGGCGCCCTTCCGCATCGGCGCGTGGGCGGTGACCAACGGCGAGTTCGCGCGCTTCATCGAGGACGGCGGATACCAGGCGCGGGCCCTGTGGTCCGACGCGGGATGGAAGCACCGCGAGGACGCAGGGCTGGTGGCGCCGCAGTTCTGGGAGCGGCACGACGGCGCGTGGTGGACGCGGTCGATGGACCGCGAGATGGCCGTCGATCCCGACCGCCCCGTGTGCCACGTCTGCTGGTACGAGGCCGAGGCGTACTGCAACTGGGCCGGCAAGCGCCTGCTGACGGAGCACGAGTGGGAGGCGGCCGCGTCGTGGGATCCCGCATCCGCCACCAAGCGCACGTATCCCTGGGGCGACGAGCCGCCGACCGCGTTCGACGCCAACCTCGACCAGCTCTCGTTCGAGCCGGCGCAGACGGGCGCCTATCCGGGCAACCTGTCGCCCATCGGCTGCTACGGAATGATCGGCGACGTGTGGGAGTGGACGTCCAGCGACTTCGCGCCCTGGCCCGGCTATCAGACGTTTCCCTATCCCGAGTACAGCGAGGTGTTCTTCGGCCCCGACTACAAGGTGCTGCGCGGCGGATCGTGGGCCACGCGGCCGGGCGCCATCCGCAACACCTTCCGCAACTGGGACTACCCCATCCGGCGACAGATCTTCAGCGGCTTCCGGGTGGCGCAGGATGACTGACGTCGCCCTCCCGCCCTCCCCGGCCGTGGATGCCACCGCCGTGCGCGCCGTGGCGGATGGATTGTCGCGCCCGCGGAAGGAGCTGCCGCCGCGCTTCTTTTACGACGAGCACGGCTCGCGACTGTTCGAGGAGATCACCCGGCTTCCCGAATACTACCTGACGCGCACCGAGCGGACACTCTTGGCGCGCTGGATGCCCGTGTGGGTCGCCGCGCTGAAGCCCCGAGCCCTCATCGAACTGGGGGCCGGCAGCGCGGAAAAGACACGCATCGTGCTGGACGCGATCAGCGCGGCGGCGGATTCGTCCGTTTACGTGCCGGTGGACGTGAGCGCCGAGTTCCTGGACGAGTCGGCCGGGCGGATCGGCCGCGACTATCCATCCATCCAGGTCGTGCCGGTGGTGGCGGATTTTACGGACGCGTTCGCCCTTCCGGATGGATTGCCCGCGCCGGCGATGCACGCGTTCCTGGGCAGCACCATCGGCAACTTCGCGCCGGACGACGCGGTGGCCCTCCTGCGGCGGGTGCGCGAGCGGATGAGCGGGGGCGACCGGTTCCTGATGGGCGTAGACCTGCGCAAGGACCCCGCGGTGATCGAGGCGGCCTACAACGATGCAGCGGGGGTGACAGCCGCGTTCAACCGCAACATGCTGCGCGTGGTCAACGCCCAGGCGGGGGCGGACTTCGACGTGGACGCCTGGGAGCACCGGGCGTCGTACAATGCGGTGGACCACTGGATCGAGATGCACCTGGTGGCGCTTCGAGAGCAAGTGGTGGCCGTGCCCGGTGCCGGCACGTTCTCCTTCACGGCGGGCGAAACCATCCGCACCGAGATTTCCGCCAAGCACGACCGCGGCAGTGTGGATGCGATGTTCGCCGCGTCGGGGCTGCGAGTGGACGAGTGGACGACGGACGACGACGCGCTCTACGCGCTGGTGCTGGCGTCACCGGTGGGGTGAGCGGAGCGATGACGCTGGACCGCGCCGCCCTGCTCTCCGACCTGCGTGAAAACTCGTTCGCGCTGTCGCCCGCCCGTTCCGTCCCGCGCCCGCGCATCGGCGCGGAGGTGGAGCTGATCCCTGTCTCCGCCGAAAGCGGGGTGCAGGTGCCCATCCAGGCGGCGGACGGGCCCTCCACGCTGCCGCTCCTCCGCCAGTTTGCCGAGCGCCACTGCTGGCGCGAAGAGCCCAGTTCGTACGGCGTCCCCAGGTTCGTCCTCCCCGACGGCGGGATCATCACGTACGAGCCGGGCGGGCAGATCGAGTTGAGCGCCCCGGCCTTGCCGTCCGCGACGGCGTTGGTCCAGGGCCTTCGCGCCGCCGTCGCGCCGCTGACCCGGGAGATGCGGGAGGAGGGCGTGGAACTGCTGTCCGTGGGCATCGAGCCGCGGAACGGGCTCGAGACGGTGCCGCTGCAGCTGCCTGGCGCGCGCTACGTGCGGATGACGGAGTTCATGCAGTCGCTCGGCACCGGCGGCGAGCGGATGATGCGGCAGACCGCCGCCATGCAGGTGAGCCTGGACTTCGGGGCGGATCCGCTCGCGCGCTGGCGGGTGTGGAACGCCATGGCGCCGTACGTCACCGCCATCTTCGCCAGCTCGCCCGTCTACCGCGGCGAGCCGACCGGGGACCGCAGCTTTCGCGCGCGGGTGTGGCGCGAGCTGGACGGGGGCCGCACCGGGTGCTTCGCCTGTGACGACCCCGTGGCCGAGTACCTGGACTTCGCCCTGCGGGCGCCGATGGTGATGTCACCCGGCCCGGGCTTCCTTTCGTTCGACGAGTGGAACCGGCGCGGGTGCGTGCGGATGGAAGACTGGCACCTGCACCTGACCACGCTCTTTCCCGAGGTGCGCCCCAAAGGCTTCGCCGAGGTCCGCTCGGCCGACGTCGTGGCGCCGGAGTGGTACGCCGCGCCCTTGGTTCTGCTGGCCGGCATCGCCTATCACGCCCCCAGCCTGCATGCCGCCGCCGATCTCCTCGGCGACCCCGATCCCGCGCTGCTTGTCGGGGCTGGGCGCGACGGGCTCTCCGACCCGCGCATTGCCGCGACCGCCGCGGAGCTGGCCGGCATCGCGCTTTCCGGCGCCGCGGCGATGCCCGCGTTCTTCGGCGGAGAGGACATCGACGAAGCCGCCGAGTTCTTCGCCCGCTACACGCGCCAGGCGCGCTCCCCCGCGGACGACATCCTCGACGCGATCGCCGGCTCCATCCCCGCCTGACGGCCGCACGCAAACGATGTTCGCCGGGCCGGAACCCGGCTGGTGCGTCCGGGTACGCCGCACGCCAGCGTTGTACTCCCGGTCGCAATCCCCGCCTTTGCCGTCCCCCCGAACACCACACACATGAAGATCCTGCGGATCGCCGCGGCCGTGCTCGTTTGCGCAACGACGGCAGCAACCCTGTCGCCCGCCGTCCACGCGCAGACGACGGGCACCCCCCATGCCCAGGGCACGGCCGTTCGCGTGTACCTGGACTGCAGCGGGTTCTACTGCGACCGCGACTTCTTTCAGACGGAGATCGCGTTCGTCACCCACGTGCGCGACCGCGGCGACGCCGAGGTGCACGTGCTGATCACCAGCCAGGAGACGGGGGCGGGGGGCAGCGCCTACACCCTGGCCTTTCTGGGCCAGGGCAGGTACGCGGGGGTGAACTCCACGCTCACGTACAACAGCGAGCCCAATGCCTCGGAAGAGGCGCGCCGGTCCGGGCTCGCCGGGGCCATCAAGCTGGGGCTGGTGCGCTACGCCGCCGAGACGCCGCAAGCCGCCAACCTGCGCGTAACGTACACCGCGCCGGACTCGCCGAAGGCCGCAGCGCCGGCGCGCGACCCGTGGAACCACTGGACCATGCAGGTGAGCGGGCGCACGTTCCTGAATGGCGAGCAGACGTACTCCAGCCGCAACCTGTACGGATCGCTGAGCGCGTCCCGGATCACCGAGCAGTGGAAGCTGAGGCTTTCCCTGAACGGCAGCGAGAGCGAAACGCGGTTCGAGATCGATTCCGCCACGGTGTTCACCAACGCGCAGTCCGGCCGTGGCCTGGACGTTCTCGCGGTCCGCAGCCTGGGCGCACACGTTTCGGCGGGCATCACCGGCTCCGCGTCGCGGTCCACCTACTACAACCAGGACATGGCGGTCCGCATTGCCCCGGCCATCGAGTACAACTTGTTTCCGTACTCCGAGTCCACCCGGCGCCAGCTGACCGCCCGCTATTCGGTGGGCCCCGCGTGGTACGACTACCTGGAGCGCACCGTCTTCGAGCGCACGGAAGAGGGGCGCGTGCAGCAGATGCTGCGGGTTGGCGCGGTGGCGCGACAGCCGTGGGGCAGCATCGACGTGGGGGCGGCGGCGGGGAGCTTTCTGGACAATTTCGCCCAGAACCGCTTTCAGCTGGGGGGCCAGGTAGAGCTGAACCTGATGCGCGGGCTGTCGCTGGACCTGAGCGGCTCCTACAACCGCCTCCGCGACCAGATCTACCTGGCGGCCGGCGAGGCGACGGACGAGGAGGTGCTGCTTCGCCGGCGGCAGCTGGCGACCGGCTTTCAGTACTTCATGACGATGGGAGTGTCGTATACCTTCGGCTCTCGCGTCAGCCCCGTGGTGAACCCGCGATTCAGCGGGGGCGGTGCCGGCTGGATCGACTGATGCCCGCGCCGGATTCGTCCGGACGCTTCCGGGCACATCAGCTGATGTCCGCCGTGCGACTCGCAGCCGCGCTCGTAATCGCCCTGTCGGGCAGCGGATGCGCGGCCGCCGACGCGGCCGATGCGCCGATTGCCATCACACACGTGGTGGTGATCGATGGCACCGGCGCGCCTGCGCGGGTGGACCAGACCGTCGTCGTGGTTGGCGGCCGCATCGCCGCCGTGGGGCCGAGCGCGTCCACGGCGGTGCCGCGCGGCGCCAGGCGCATCGACGGGCGCGGGCGGTGGCTGATCCCCGGGCTGTGGGACATGCACGTCCACGCCTTTGGCAACGAGTTTCCGGACTTCGCCGCGCCGCTCCTGCTGGCGCATGGCGTGACCGGGGCGCGCGACATGGGCTTTTACGTCGACAGCGCGCGGTTCTGGACGGGCGAGGTGCGCGCGGGGCGGCTGGCCGGCCCGCGGATGGTGATTGGCGGGCGGCTGGACGGGCCCGCCAACCGCACCCCGTGGGTGGCGCACGCCGCCACGGCGGACGAGGCGCGGCGGGCGGTCGATTCGCTCGTGGCCGCCGGCGCGGACTTCATCAAGATGTACTCCAGGGTGCCTCGCGATGCGTACTTCGCCGCGGCGGACCAGGCGCGGCGGCGCGGGGTGAAGATGGCCGGCCACGTCCCCCACGGCGTGAGCACGCGCGAAGCGGCCCGGCACCAGGACGGTATGGAGCACGAGGACGACCTGATGCGCGCCTGCTCCTCCGAGGACGAGGCGCTGCGGCGCGAACTCGCCGAGGCGCCGCCCGACGCGCCGCCGGCGCTCCAGCTTGCGACCATCCGCGACCACGCGCGCCGCATGCGGGCCACGTACGATCCCGCGCGTTGTGCCGCCGTGATCAGCATGCTGGCGCACTCCGGCACCGCCCTGACGCCCACCCTGGCCGTCTACCAGCCGTACATGGCCCGGGGCGACACCTCGGTGATGCACCCGTCGGCGCACCGCTACGTTCCGGGCCCCATGCTGGCCCTGTGGCGTACCCGCCTCCAGCGCGCCGAGCCTAGCGACACCTCCACCGTCGCCGCCTTCTTCAGCCTGGAGCGCACGGGCGAGATGCATCGTGCGGGTGTGCGGCTGCTGGCGGGGACGGACGCGCCGCTCCCCTATCTGGTCCCCGGCCTGTCGCTGCACGACGAGCTGGCGCTGCTCGTACGCGCGGGGCTCACGCCCATGGAGGCGCTGCGGACGGCGACGTACAACCCGGCCGCCTACCTGGGCGCGCTCGACTCGCTCGGCACCATCCGGCCCGGCAGGCTGGCCGATCTCGTGCTGCTGGATGCGGATCCACTTTCCGACATCCGCAACACACGCCGCATCCACACCGTCATCGCGAACGGGCGCGTGGTCGACCGCGCCGCGCTCTTCCGCCGCGCGGAGGAGTACGCGCGCCGCTCCGGGCACGGGAACCGCAGGTAATCCATCTGTCCGATTGCGATTCCCCGTTCCCGGCGGCCCGTGTTCCTCCAGGTCATCTCCTTTGTCGGCGCGCTGTTGATCCTGGGCGCGTACTTTTCGTACCAGCGCGGCTGGATGGGGCGGGAAAACCGATGGTACTCGGCGATGAACCTGGTGGGAGGGGCGCTGCTGGCCTGGGTGGCCACCATCGACCAGCGATGGGGGTTCGTGCTGCTGGAGGGAACGTGGGCGCTGCTCTCCATCCCGCCGCTCATCAAGCCACCGAAGCCGCCACCGCCCGCACGCGCAAGTGCCGGTGGTGCAACGAGTTTCGGCAATCATGATCCTTGACGGGAGCCGCCGGACCGTGTTCTGTAGGGTGCATGGGCACCGTACATCGCGAATCCGGCTTCACGTTCCGCATCTGGTCTGAAGACCACGAGCCTCCCCACGTTCACGTGTGGAAAGGGGGCCGGCAGATGCTGATCAACCTTTCACCCGTCGGAGTTCGGAACAGGCGAGGAATGAAGGACAACGATGCGATGCGTGCGCTCGCAATCGTCCAGAGGGAGCGCGAGAAGATGCTACGCAACTGGAGGGAGATCCATGGCACGTGAGAGGCGGCTGACGAAGGCTGAGATCCTGGAGCAGCTTGCCGCTGCCGACGCGAGGACCGCTGAAGCCGACCGCACTGAGCCACGCGCGCGCGCAGCGACGTTCGATCCGGTAACCAGGCGCGTACGCATCGAGTTGAAGAACGGGTGTGCGTACGAGTTCCCGGCAGACCTGTGTCAGGGCCTGCGGGGCGTCTCCGGCGACGTTCTCTCACAGGTTGAGGTTTACCCGTATGGTATCGGCCTGCGGTGGGACGCCTTGGATATCGACTTCAGCATCCCAGGGCTTGTGGCGGGCAGGTTCGGCAACAAGGCGTGGATGCGGCAGATCGAGAGCGAGTTGGCCGACAAGGACAGTGCGGCTGAATCCACTCCCAAGGCCAACGTTACGACTGCGACCACGAAAGCGACACGCCGTGTGCCCCGCGGGCGTAAGGCCGAAACCGATCCGGCAGCGGCGGCTTGAATCCGCGGCCGTGTGGGAGGCGATTGCATGGCGGCTAGAAAGCGGTTTTCCAAAGCTGAAGTGCTGGCGCAGATCGCCGAGGCCGATGCGAGAACTGCGGAAGAGGACCGGACCGAGCCGCGCGCTCGCGCTGCTTCGTTCGATCCGGCCACGAGGCGCGTGCGCATCGAACTGAAGAACGGCAGCGCATACGAGTTCCCGGCCGATCTGGGGCAGGGTTTGCGCGGTGCCTCCGCCGACGACTTGGCGCAGATCCAGGTCTTTCCCGGCGGCATCGGTTTACGCTGGGATACGCTCGACGTAGATCTGAGCGTCACCGGGTTAGTCTCGGGCGTGTTCGGCACGCGCCGATGGATGCGGCAGATCGAGAGCGAGATGTCGGACCGGGACACGCAGGCTCGGTCCGGTGTCGCGGGTTGAACGAAAGCGGGCCCCCGCCAGTGCGAGGGGCCCGCGTCTCGATCCACACAGCGTGGATGTCAGTCCTCGACCAGGTACGCGATTCCCCAGGCGCCCTCGCCCGCGTGCGTGCCGAAGATGGGCGTTCCCGCCATCGTCACCACCTCCGCGTCCTTGCCGTAGCGGGCGCGGATCTCCCGCGTGACCGGCGCCAGCACCTCGTGCGCGCCGATGTGCATGATGCCGAAGCGCATCTTCTTCGCCCCGCGGGGCACCTTGCGCTCCAGCACCTCCAGCATCCGAGGCATCATGTTCTTGCGCCCGCGCACCTTGTCGATGGGCACCAGCTTGCCCGCCGCGTCGATGTCAAGCACCGGCTTGATGTCGAGCAGGCTGCCCAGCCACGCCTTGCCGCGCCCCACCCGCCCCGACGCCAGCGCCCGCTCGAAGGTGTCGAGCACGATGAAGAAGCCCGACTGCGCGCGGATGCGCTCCAGCTCGGCGACGATGCGCTCCGGCGTCCACCCCATCTCGCCCAACTCGCTGGCCTTGAGCGCCAGCAGCCCCTGCAGCAGCGAGCCACCCTTGCTGTCGAACAGGTGGATCGGAACGTCGTCGCCCTCGGCCCGGTGCTTGAGCGCCGCCTGGGCAGAGGCGTAGGTGCCGGACAGCGCCGACGAAAGGAGGACGGCCACCACGCTCTCGCCCTCCTCCGCGGCGCGCCGGAAGCCCTCGATGAAGGCCGCGGGCGCGGGCTGCGAGGTGCTGGGGTGCGCCCCCGTCTTCAGCTGCTCCACGAACTCCTCGGCCGAGATGTCGAGCCGGTCGCGCAGTACCCGGTCTTCGAAGATCAGGTTCAGCGGCACCAGGTGCATGCCGTGGGCGCGGATGATCTCGTCGGGGAGGTCGCAGGCGCTGTCGACCACGATGGAGATGGGGCGGCGGGCCAACCGCATGTGCCCCGTCGCCGCACGCTCCGCTACGGCGTGCTGGGCCTGCATGTCTTCCGCCTTCTTCGTCGCCAGCTCGCCGAAGCCACGCAGGTACGCGAACACCGCCTCGGGCTCGTCGGTGTGCACGTGCACCTTCAGCAGGTCGTTGCTGCGGATGACCACCAGCGAGTCGCCCCGCTCGCGCAGCCACGCCGACACCGTCTCCTGCGTGGGCAGCTCGCTGCCGCGCACCAGCGCCTCGGTGCAGAAGCGGTACTGCTCGCTGGCCGCCGAGTACTCCGCCTGGGCAGCCGCGAACACCGCCGGCTCCGCGCCGAACTCCGGCGTTTCGTCCAGCGCCACCAGCGGGTCGCCCGCCAGGTAGCCGGCGATCCCCTCCAGGATGTGCACGAAGCCCTTGGCCCCGGCGTCCACCACGCCCGACGCCTTGAGCTGGGGAAGCAGCTCGGGAGTGTTGGCCAGCGCCTCGCGCGCCTTGATCAGCAGGCGCTCGAACAACACCACGAAGTCCGAATCCCGCAGCCGCTCGGCCTCGTCGGCGATGGCGCGCATGATGGTGATCATGGTGCCCTCCACCGGCTTTTCCAGCGCGCGGTACACGTGCTCCGTGGCGCTGCGCAGCACCTGGCCGAATTCGGCCACCGTCAGCCGCACGCGGTCGCCGATGGCGTCGGCCATCCCCAGCAGGAAGTGCGAGAGGATCATCCCGCAGTTGCCGCGCGCGCCCATGATGCCGGCCTGCGCCGCGGCCTTGGCCACGGCGCCGACGGACGTGTCCGTGCTTCGGCGCAGGTGGTCGGCGATGGAGCTGACGGTGAGCGCCAGGTTGGTGCCCGTGTCTCCGTCCGGAACGGGAAAGACGTTGATGCGGTTGAGGTCCGCGCGGTGGCGCTGAACGTACTCCGCCGACATGATCAGGGCGCCGCGCAGGCCGCTCCCGTCCAGGTAGTTGACAGCAGTCATGCGGGAGATGTCTCTAGTCCGGTTGGCGCGTTCGGCGGCGCGTGGCGGTGCGGCCGGGCGTGGGTGTGCGCCGCATAGTGCGCCCGGTGCGGCACGGATGCAAGGGGCGGGCACGGTTGTCGCCGTACCCGCTCTCGCCAGGCCCGGCCGTCCGGCGATACCATGCACGCCCGGGAACCCGCGTTCTCCGCATCAGCCCAACACCATGCCCACACACATCATCGGCGCCCACACGGTCGACAACGGCGGCATCCACATGACCGCGCTCCGCGCCGGCAGCGCGGGGATGAAGGCGCTGCAGTGCTTTACCGCCATCCCCAAGTTCTACGGCGACAAGAGCACCATCAAGCCCGAGCGGGTGGAGCGGTTTCGCCGCGCGCTCGACGAGGCGGGGATCGAGCCGCGCAACGTGGTCGTTCATGCGGCGTACGTGCTGTCCGTCGCCACGGCAGAGCCCGACAAGTGGGTGCGCGCCGCGGCCGGGCTGGCCAAGGAGATGGAGCGATCCAACGCGCTGGGGGTAGGCGCCGTGTGCTTCCATCCCGGGTCCGCCACCGACGGTGATCCCAAGGCGGCCGCCGAGCGGGTGGCCAAGGCCATCACCCAGGCGCTGAAGTCGGTGGACGGCCCCACGCGCCTCCTCGTCGAGAATACGGCGGGGGCGGGCAAGACCGTCGGCCGCACGGCCGAGGAGGTGGCCGACATCCTGCGGCACGTGCCCGACGAGCTGCGCGGGCGCACCGGCTACGGGCTCGACACCTGTCACCTGTTCGCCTCCGGCTGGGCCATCCACGAATCGGCCCAAAAGCTGCGGGAGATTCTGGACGAGTGGGAGCAGACCACGGGCGAGCGCCCGGGCTTCTTCCACCTGAACGACAGCGAGGGCGCGTTCGCCAGCAACCGCGACCGGCACATGCTGCTGGGCGACGGGCAGATCGGCGCCGAGCCCTTCCGCTGGCTGCTGGCCGACCCGCGCAGTCAGGGGATTCCGCTGATCCTGGAAACGCCGCAGCAGAACTACGACATCGGCGATGACGATTCCTCGGCCGATCCGTACGACCTGCGGATGATGGAGCTGCTCACGGGCTTTCTGAAGAAGGAGAAATAGCCATGCGATCGACTGTCTTCGCTGCACCGCTGCTGCTGGCCGCATGCATGACGATTCCGATCGGTGCGCCGCCCGCGGGGGGCAGCGCGGGGACCACGGGCACCACGAGCGGCGCCGCCGCGGGAGGTTCGGCGATGGGGCAGGCGGAGGTGCAGCTGATGGAGCAGCTCGTCAACCGCCACCGCGCGTCCGTCGGCTGCCGGCCGCTGGCGCCGCTGGCCGGGGCCGCGCGCGCGGCCCAGCTTCACAGCGAAGACATGGCGGGCCGCGACTACTTCGACCACAGGTCGCCGGACGGCAGGCGGCTGCAGGACCGGCTGGCGGCCCAGGGTGTCGGCTACCGCATGGCGGCCGAAAACATCGCCCACACGCCCGGCGCCACCCCGGACGCCACGCTGCGCGGGTGGATCGAGAGCCCGGGGCACCGCCGCAACCTGGAAGACTGCGCGTACACCCACCACGGCGTCGGGCTGAGCAACGCGCGGTGGACGCACGTCTTCGTCACCCCTCCCTGAACCGATGAGCGACGCCGTCCGCCAGCGGCGCGAAGTCCGCCGCCGCTTCCTCGAGTTCCTGTACCGCGCGTCGGAAGAGGAGGCCAGCGAGTACCGCGACGGCTACGAGGTGGCCGAGGAGCTGGAGATCCCCCGGCAGGACGCGGAGCGCATCGTCCGCTACCTGGAGGACCACGGCTTCGTCACCAAGAGCGGGGGGATGGGGATGGTCGTGCGCATCACGGCGCAGGGCATCGACCACGTGGAGCGGACGCTTGCGGGCGAGGACGACGCGTGATCCTGACCACCCTGGCGGATTCCGCCGCGTACGAGGTGCTGGGAAGCCGCGTCGCGGCAGGATTGAGGTGGCTGCGGGACATGGACCCCGCGATCGGGGACGGGCGCCACGCCATCGACGGGGACGACGTGTTCGCGCTGGTGTCGTCGTACCAGACCGGCCCGTCCACTGAAAAGCGCTTCGAGTCGCACCGCGTGTACGTGGACCTTCAGTACGTCGCCGCCGGCCACGAGCGCATCCTTCACGCGCCGGTGGACGCGCTGGCGGTGGAGACGCCGTATGATCCCGCCACGGACGTGGTGTTCTACGCCGAGCCGCCCTTCGCCAGCTCGCTGCTGATGCGGCCGGGCGACCTGGCCGTCTTCCATCCCGGTGACGGCCACAAGCCCGGGTGCATGGCCGGGGGCCGGCACGAGGTGAAGAAGGTGGTGGTGAAGGTGGCGCTCAAGTAGTGTGACCCCACGGGAGACTGAAGTCGCTGCAACGACCACACGAAGTCCGCCTGCGCGGACTGGCTTGCCCGGGTGTGGGTCGAAGCCCGGTGCGCGCCCGGAAGGTGGTGCAGTTCTCCCCCTCTCCCGCTTGCGGGAGAGGGGGCCGGGGGGAGAGGGCAGCCGGGGCCCGCACGGCCCTCTCCGAAGCGCTCCGACCTGCCTTTTGGGAGCGACCGCGGTCACCGCGGGCGAATGAATAATGAATTCGCTGCAACGACCACACGAAGTCCGCCTGCGCGGGCTGGCAGGTCGCGGTGCATCTCATGGCCGTCGTGCGCGCCCGTGCTCCGGGTTCACCCGCTCACGGTGCACGGCATGCGGCTTCCCTCTCCCGCCCGCACTCACACGTACGAAGCCCCGGAGCGCATCCGCGCCCCGGGGCTTCGATCACAGTCCGCTGACGCGGCCAGGTTAGTAGATGTACACCTGCGTGCCGACCGGCACGTTCTTGTACATCCACAGGATGTCGGCCTTGCGCATGCGGATGCAGCCGTGGCTGGCGTTGGTGCCGATGGACGACTCGTCGTCGGTGCCGTGGAAGTAGTAGCCGTCGTACATCTCCAGCTTGGCTACCCCCAGCACCCCCTTGTGCGCCCGCTGCGGGCTGCCCCAGGGCGGAATGATGACGCTGCCGCCGCGCACCGGCACCCGCCCGGCCGGGTACCCGGCCAGCGCGCCCGGCGAGGCGTTGCTCATGTCGATGATGCCGCGCCCCGTCTTCCGGGCGTACTCGATGTAGTGCCAGTTGGGCGGAACCCAGATGGGGTCCAGCTCCTTGTGGGTGATGGCCATGCGGCCGCGGGGCGTGACGAACCGCTTGGTGACTCCGCCCATCACCAGTGTCTTGCCCGACCCCACCGCCACGGGGGCCTTGTACAGCGTGTCCTGCCCCTTCAGGTACAGCACCCGCTTTTCGGCCAGGCTCACCACCAGGTAAGGCCGGTCCTTCGGGGCGATCTCTTCCTCGCGCTTGGCCAGCGCCCGCTCGCGCTCGGCGGCCTGGCGCACCAGCTCGGCCTCCTTCTGCCGCACGTACTCCAGCGAGCGCGTGTCCTTCAGGTACGTCATCTCGGTCACGCGGCGCGTCAGGCGCTCGTTGACCGCCCATGCCGACGTGGCCGCGAACAGCCCGGCGGCCACCAGCACGGCCAGCACCAGCGTCAGCGACGCGCCGCGATAGTTGTGGTAGATGCGGCGCAGCCGGCCCTTGGGCGTGTAGTCGCGCCGCTCGGGGATGCTGTCGGGCCTGCGGGGCCTGAATTCCTTTTCCATCGTGCTGCCTCCCGGCCCGCCGGTTTACGCGGGCCCGTCACCGTGGTTTCCGGCTCAGTAGATGTAAACCGGCGTGTCCTGGCCCACCGCGTCGAAGATGGCGGCAAGGTCCCGCGCCTGGGCCATGAAGGCGCCCGGCTTCACCAGGTCCTTCAGCGGCCCGGCGGACGGCTGGCTGTAGATCTCGGTGCCGTCGTCCAGCCGCAGCACGTACCGCCCCAGTCCCCCCGGCACCCGCCGCTCGCCTTCGGCCGGCACGGGCTGGCCGCGGCTCACGTACACCCACTCGGGGACCACGTACGCGGGCGAGGTCTGCTTCTGCGCCACCTTCCGCTCGCCCACGGGGCGCACCAGCCGCCACGTACGGCCATCCGGCGCCTTGATGATGGAATCGGCGCCGATGGTGAGCTTCGCGCGGCGCAGCGTGGCCACGCCCTGCCGCAGCTCCAGCACGGAATCGTCGAGGACGATGGCCAGGTGCCGCTTCTTGGTTTCCAGCGAGCGGATGCGCATGTCGCGGCGCAGCACCGCCACCGCCAGCTGCGTGCGCTTCTGCTGCGCCGCCAGCAGCGAGTCGCGCGTGGCGCGCTGGGCCACCGTCAGCCGCTGGTTGAAGTACTCGGTTTCCGAGCGGTAGCGGGGCACGCGCGACGCCACCACCCCCGCGGCGCCCAGCAGCAGCACCGCCAGCACCAGCGTTCCCCAGAAGAAGCCGGGGTGGTCACGCCTCAACCCCCTGCGTCCAGCACGTGGATCGTTCATCTGCCTCGCCGTCCGGTGGTTGCCATGCACCCTCCGCCGCGCGCTTGAGCAAAGAATGTTCCCGAGTCCCCTTTGTGCCGATCCCACAACGAGTTACACGCGGGGCGGCGGGAAGGTCCGGTTCTCTGGATCGGCCGGTGGCGCAAGCGGGCGCCCCTGCCCATCTTTCGGACCCGCGCCGATCGAACCCCGTACGAACACGAGAGATGAACCGCACCTTCTGGATCCTGGGATGCACCTTCGCGCTGCTGGCGGTGGGCGCGGGGGCGTTCGGCGCGCATGCGCTGCGGGCGCGGCTGACGCCGGACCTGCTGGCCGTGTGGGAAACGGCCGCGCGCTACCAGATGTACCACGCCTTGGCGCTGCTGGTGGTCGCTTTCGCGGCGGGGCGCGCGGGGGGCGGCGGGTGGGCGCTCGCGGGATGGCTGTTCACCGCGGGGATCGTGGTGTTCTCCGGGAGCCTGTACGTGCTGGCGCTTTCCGGCGTGCGCTGGCTGGGCGCCATCACTCCGCTGGGCGGGCTGTGCTTCCTGGCGGGATGGGTGGCGCTGCTGCTGGCGGGGATGCGCGCGTCGCCCTCCTGAGCGGCGGCGGACGGATACGGAGTCGATGGCGATGGAGCTGAAGGTCCTCCAAGATGAGGTGGCCGGCTGCCGCGCGTGCGGGCGGCTGGTGGAGTGGCGCGAGCGGGTGGGCGTGGAAAAGCGCCGCGCCTACCGCGACGACGAGTACTGGGCGCGCCCCGTCCCCGGCTTCGGCGATCCGGCGGCGCGGCTGCTGATCCTGGGGCTGGCGCCCGCCGCGCACGGGGCTAACCGCACCGGCCGCATGTTCACCGGCGACCGCAGCGGCGACTTCCTCTACGCCGCGCTGCACCGCGCCGGATTCGCCAGCCAACCCACCTCCGTGCACCGCGCAGACGGGCTGCAGCTGCGCGACGCCTGGGTGACCGCCGCCGTGCGCTGCGCGCCGCCCGACAACAAGCCGCTGCCGCCGGAGCGCGACGCCTGCGCCCCGTTCATCCGCCGCGAGCTGGCGCTGCTCCCCGGCGTGCGCGCCATCCTGTGCCTGGGCGGGTTCGCCTACGAGGCGGCCGTGCGGTTGATCCGCGACACCGGCGGCGTCCTTCCGCATCCCCTGCCGAAGTTTGGCCACGGGGTGGTCGTCCCCGTCCAGGGCGGGCCGGCGCTCGTCTGTTCGTACCATCCCAGCCAGCAGAACACCTTTACGGGCCGCTTGACCCCTGCCATGCTGGACGACGTGCTCGCCATCGCGCGCGGCGTGATCGGCGGCTGAAGGGCGTCAGCGCTGGCGGGTGATGCGCAGCAGGTGATCGTCGGTGCCCGCCGGGTCGCCGCGGCCGTCGCGGTTGCTGGTGGTGAGGTACAGGTGCCCGTCCGGGCCCATTACCACGGCGCGGATGCGGCCGACCGTCCCCCGAAGGAGCGGCTCCGCGGCCACGGCCCGCCATCCCGTCCGGGTTCCGGGCGCCGGCTGCAGCACGATCCTCAGCAGCTGCTTTCCCCTGAGCGCCGCGACGAAGGCGTTGCCCCGCCACGGGAACTCGGCGCCCGTGTAGAACGCCATCGCGCCCGGGGCGATGGCCGGCGTCCACTCCACCAGCGGGCGCACGAACCCGCCCCCGCCCTGGTCGCCCGCGGCGTCCGGCCATCCGTAGTTGCCGCGGGGGACGATGACGTTCAACTCGTCGCGGCCGCGGCGGAACCACTCGCGGGGAAGGCCGCTGGGGCCATGGTCGGGGGCGAACAGGCTTCCTGTCTCAGGGTGCCACGCCAGCCCCTGCGGGTTGCGCACGCCGAGGGCATACAGGTACGAGCCCGCGACGGGGTTGTCGGCCGGGACGCCGCCGTCGGGACGCATGCGCAGCACCTTGCCGGCGAGCGAGGCGGTGTCCTGCGACAGCCCCGGCCGGGTAGCGTCGCCCGTGGTCAGGTACAGCATGCCGTCGGGCCCGAACCGCAGCGCCGCGCCGGCGTGGTAGCGCGTGGCGGGAATGCCGTCCAGGATCACCCGCGGCTCCACCCCGCGCCCGCCGCGCTCCGTCAGACGCACCACGCGCACCTCGGCGCGCTCATCGCCCGTGGCGAACGCGCCCGCCACGAAGACGTGCCCCGTTTGCGCGAAGTCGGGCGACAGGGCGATGCCCATCAGCCCCATCTCGCTGCGGCGCTCCACCGCCAGCGTAGCCCACGCCTCCGGCCGAAGCGCGCCGTCCTGGATGATGCGGATGCGCCCGGCCCGCTCGGTGACGAAGATCCGGCCGCCGGAAGCAAAGGCCAGGTCCCACGGCACCTGCAGCCCGCTCGCGACGGTGTCCAGGGCGACGCCCGGGGTGGGCGGGGCGGCGGAAAGGCGCGTAGGCGAGCCGCCGCAGCCCGTCGATCCGACGGCCAGCAGCAGCGCCGGGATGAGGATACGGATGTGGTTCATCCCTCGGATTGGGTGCAGCTTTCACACCGCGCGTCCTCGGCGGCGGTCGGGCCATGGCGCGGCGCACGGGTTCTCGATAGCATCCATCCACCCGGCCCTTTCCCACGAAACGACGACATCATGCAGTCCACCCTTTCGGCGCCCGAAGCCCCGACCGCCGCCCCGGCGCTCAAGTACGCCGACGTGCGGAACTACGTCGGGGGCCAGTTCGTGCCGGGCGACGGGCCGCTGCTGGACGTGCTGAACCCGGGCGACGGCGGCGTCATCGCCCGTGTCCCGCTGTCGTCCAGCGCCGCCGTGGACAAGGCCGTCGCCGCCGCGCGGAAGGCGTTCCGGGGCTGGGCGGAGACGCCCATCAAGGAGCGGGTGCAGGTGTTCTACCGCTACCGGGCGCTGCTGGAGCGCGACCTGGACGAGCTGAGCCGGCTGATCGTGGAGGAGCACGGCAAGGTGTACTCCGAGGCCCAGGCCGAGGTGCTGAAGGCCATCGAGCTCACCGAGTTCGCCTGCTCGCTTCCGCAGATCACGGCCGGCGAGGTGATGGAGGTCAGCAAGGGCGTGGAGTGCCGCGTGGACCGCTATCCCCTGGGCGTGGTGGCCTCCATCGTCCCGTTCAACTTTCCCAGCATGGTGCCCCACTGGACCATTCCCAACGCACTCGCGCTGGGCAACTGCATGGTCCTCAAGCCCTCGGAACTGGTGCCGCTTTCCGCCGGCCGCATCGCCGCGCTGCTCGCGGAGGCCGGGCTGCCGGCGGGGGTGTTCAACATCGTCAACGGCGCGCAGGAGGTGGTGGAGGCGCTGTGCGACCATCCCGACATCCAGGCGGTGAGTTTCGTGGGGTCCACTCGCGTCGCGCAGGCGGTCTACCGCCGCGGGACCGGGAACCTGAAGCGCGTCCTAGCCCTGGGCGGGGCCAAGAACCACATCCTGCTGATGCCCGATGCGGACGCGGAGATGGCGTCCAGCAACATCGCCGCCTCCATGGCCGGGTGCACGGGGCAGCGCTGCATGGCGGCGTCCGTCCTGGTCGCCGTCGCGGATACGGACGCGCTCATTCAGCGCATCGTGGCGCAGGCCCGCGCGGCGGTGCCGGGAGAGGCCCTGGGGCCGGTGATCTCGGCCGAGGCGAAGGCGCGCATCGAGCGGTACATCACCGAGGCTGAGCAGGGGGGCGCAAAGGTGCTGCTGGATGGGCGGAACGCCGCCGTCCCGGGGTGCGAGGGCGGCTTCTATGTCGGCCCGACGGTGATCGACCACGTGAGGCCCGACATGGCCATCGCCCGCGAAGAGGTGTTCGGGCCCGTGCTGGCCATCGTGCGCGCGGCGGACGTGGACGGGGCGCTGGAGATCGAGAACCGTTCGCCCTACGGCAACGCGGCCTCCGTCTTCACCGAGAGCGGCGGGCTGGCCCGCTACGTCGCGGAGCGCGCCAGCGCGGGGATGGTGGGCGTGAACGTGGGCGTGCCGGTGCCCCGCGAGCCGTTCGGGTTCGGGGGATGGAACGACTCGCGCTTTGGCGTGGGCGACCTTACCGGCCGCAGCTCCATCGAGTTCTGGACGCGCTCCAAGAAGACCACGACCAAGTGGAACCGCGAGGCCGGCGTCAACTGGATGTCGTAGCTTCTGCACCGCGGATCCCGCCGCGCCGGCGGGAACCCGATTCTCCTTATCGATGCTTGCCCGATGACCGATCTCCTGGCCGCACCCGTCGAGATGCCCGCGTTCGAGCACGTGCCCCAGCCGTACCGGGGCCCCTCGCGCGAAGAAGTGCTGGCGATGCGGAAGCAGTACGTGAACCCCGCGGTGTTCACGCTGTACCGCGACCCGCTGATGATCGTCGAAGGAAAGATGCAGTACCTGTTCGACGAAACGGGCCGTCGGTACCTGGACATGTTCGCCGGCATCGTCACCGTCGCCTGCGGGCACTGCCACCCACGCGTCGTGGAGGCCGTTCGCCAGCAGGTGGAGACGCTGCAGCACGCCACCACCATCTACCTTCATCCAAACCTGCCGCAGCTGGCGCGCAAGCTGGCGTCCAAGCTGCCCGAGGGGCTCGACGTCACCTACTTCGTCAACAGCGGCAGCGAGGCCGTCGACCTGGCCATCACCATGGCCCGGCTGTTCACCGGCAACAATGACGTGATCGCGGTGCGCAACGCCTACCACGGCGGCTCGCCCACGTCCATGGGGCTCACCTCGCACCACACCTGGAAGTTTCCCACCCAGGTGAACGCAGGCATCCACCACACGATGTGCCCGGACCCGTACCGCAGCTCGCTGGACGGCACGCCGGACGAGATCGCCCGCCGCAGCGCGGACGACATCCGCGAGACCATCCGATACGCCACGCCGGGGCGCATCGCCGCCTTCATCTCCGAGCCCATCCAGGGCGTGGGGGGCGCCACCCGCGGCTCCGCCGGCTACCTGGCCGAAGCGTACCGCATCACCCGCGAGCACGGCGGCCTGTGCATCGCCGACGAGGTGCAGACCGGCTTCGGGCGGACGGGGGAAAACTACTGGGGTTTCCAGAACTCCGGCGTGGTTCCCGACATCGTGACGATGGCCAAGGGGCTCGGCAACGGCGTGCCGATGGCTGCCGTCACCACTCGCCGCGAGATCGCGGAGAAGCTGGCGCAGCGCATCCACTTCAACACCTTCGGCGGCAACGCGGTGGCCATGGCGGCGGGGCTGGCGGTGCTGGACGTGATCGACGACGAGGGGCTGCAGGAGAACGCCCGGGTGATCGGCGGGCGGCTGATGGCGGGGCTGCGCGCGCTGCAGGAGCGGCACCCGCTGATCGGCGACGTGCGCGGGATGGGGCTGATGCTGGGGGTGGAGCTGGTAAAGGACCGCGCCGCGCGCACCCCGGCCAAGGAGGAGACGGCGGAGGTGCTGGAGGCCTGCCGCGAGATGGGCGTGCTGGTGGGCAAGGGTGGGCTGGATGGCAACGTGCTGCGCATCAAGCCGCCCATGTGCATCACGGCGGCGGACGCAGACTTTGCGCTGGACGTGCTGGACCGGGCGTTCTCGCGCGTGGAGGGCTGAGCCCATGCCCCGCCTTGCTCTCGCGCTCGCCGCGCTGGCGCTGCTCGCCGTGTCGGCCGACGCGCAGTCCCGGCCCCGGGCGCGCGACCTCGGCGTTCCGTTCGATGGCACGCCCGGCCCCCTGAACGGCATCACGGACGTGGCGGGCGTTCAGGTGGGGCACACCACGCTGATTTCCGGGAGCGGCCCGCTCGTCGTGGGCCAGGGGCCGGTGCGGACCGGGGTGACGGCCGTGCTTCCGCGCGGGCGCGAATCCAACGATCCCGTCTTCGCCGCCTGGTTCTCGTTGAACGGCAATGGCGAGATGACGGGCACGACGTGGATCGACGAGTCCGGGTTCCTGGAGGGCCCCGTGCTCATCACGAACACCCACAGCGTGGGCGTGGCGCGCGATGCCGTCATCCAGTGGATGGTCAGGAAGTACCCGGGCTTCCAGTGGGCGCTGCCCGTGGTCGCCGAGACCTGGGACGGCCGCCTGAATGACATCAACGGCTTTCACGTTCGCCCCGAGCACGTCTTTTCCGCGCTGGACGGCGCCGCCGGCGGTCCCGTGGCGGAGGGCGGCGTCGGTGGCGGAACGGGGATGATCTGCCACGGCTTCAAGGGCGGGATCGGCACGTCGTCGCGCACGGTGGCCGCGGCGGCGGGCGGGTACACGGTGGGGGTGCTGGTGCAGTGCAACTACGGCGGGCAGCGGGCGCTGCGCATCGCCGGGGTGCCGGTGGGGCAGGAGCTGACGGAGCCGGGCGTGTGCCTGGCGACGGACCGCCCGCCGGTGCAGGAGTGGATGCGCACCACGCCGCGCTGCGGGCAGCGCGTGTCGGCCCTGGTCGAGCCGCGGCAGGAGGAGAGCGGGTCCATCATCATCGTGGTCGCCACGGACGCGCCGCTCCTTCCGCACCAGCTGGAGCGGCTGGTGAAGCGGACCGCGCTGGGGCTGGGGCGGCACGGCAGCATCGCCAGCCACTACTCGGGCGACATCTTCGTTGCTTTTTCTATCGCCAACCCCGGCGCGGCGGTCGCCACGGGCACGCCCGCGCTGACCATGCTCCCCAACGACCGCCTGGACCCGCTCTTTACCGCCACCGTTCAGGCGACGGAGGAGGCGATCACCAACGCCCTCGTCGCCGCGGAGACGATGACGGGCATCGACGACCTGCGCGCGCACGCCCTGCCCCACGACCGCCTGCGCGAAATCCTGGCCCGCTACAATCGTCTGGCGCCGCCCGCGCGACAGTAACGCTCGCGGTTACGCCGGGTCCGGCTGGGCTGGGGCGGGGCGCGCGAGTAGGCGCAGTAACAAGCCCGCTGAGAAGATCGCCAGAGCCAGGGAAACTTGAACGTCGATGCGTCGGAAGAGCGTTGCGTCCGCGGGCCAGATACCAGGCCAGAACGCGACGCTCACCATTCCGACGAGTCCAGCGCCCCTCAGCAGCTGCATTCGCCTTCCGACCGGGCGCCGGGCCAACAGCACGGCCGCGGTGAAAAGGGCCCAGGCGAGGGGGACGGCCACGTACCCGCGTGGCAGCGATGACAGCATCTCGCCGTCATTCGTCAGCAGGAGGAACCCCGCCAGCGCGCCGAGCCGTTCGGAGAAGTCTCCCGGATCGCGGTTCCGGGCGAAGGGCAGGAAAAACAGCGCAAACGCCGCAAGCGTGGCGATCGAGATCCATCCGTCCAGGCTCCTCCAGCCCTTCGCCAGGGCGGTCAAGGCTCCCAGCAGGCCTATACAGACAAACAGCCACGAAGCGGCGCGAACGTGGGGCGGAACCTCGGGAGGGGCTGATTTCATGAAACCTAATCGACCGAAGGCGGAGACGCTCGAACGCTCGGATCTGTGGGGTGAAACTATTCACGGTCGATACCGGGCGACAGTGCGGAATGGCGGATACCGGACGAAGGCTGTCCGCGTGCCGTCAGTAGCCCTGGAGTGCGGAGATGATGCGCCGTTTCAGCGCCGCATGTCCCGTGATGACGGTCGTGTGGGGCGGCTGGCGGGGATCGATGGGCCGGCCCTCGAACGCATCGCCGGGGTAGCGCGGGAAGAAATGCGTGTGCAGGTGCGGGATGGTGTTGCCGTGGATCTCGTAGTTCATCTTCACGGCACCCGTCGCTTCCTTCACTGCGCGTGAAACCCGCTGGATGTCGCGCATGTAGGCGCAGCCCTCGTCTGGCTCCAGTTCGTGCAGTTCCACGGCGTGGCGTCGCAGGAACAGCGCGCACGAGCCGGGAAGCGGGCCCGGGTCATCACCCATCGTCAGCCACGATACTTCCAACTCGGCGATGATGTGCGTCGGGCCGCCGCCGGTGCAGATGGGGCACCCCTCGGACGTCACCAGCCGCGCCCATTCTTCCGGATCGCCCCACCTGCTCATCCGGCCTCCCTCCTGTTTTTCCGCGCGTAATCGTCAGCCCGCCATCCGGCACAGCGGCTCGCTCGTTTCCCTCATCGCTCCAACCGGAAGCCCGGATCCACCGCTGGCCGCTGAGGGGCGTTGGCGACCGCCCACCCGGTGGCGTACATCCAGCGCGTCATCCGCTCCAGCTTGGTGATGTCGATGCGCTCGGGCTCGTCCTCGGGCGTGTGGTAGTCCGGGTGCAGCAGCGTGGTGAAGAAGATCGCCGGGATGCCCGCGCGGGCGTAGGGCAGGTGATCGCTGCGGAAGTACCAGCCCTCCGGATGCGACGGCGCGTCCCAGGTGGAGTCGATCGCGAAGCCGGGGTTGGCCGCCATCGCCATCTCCACCAGCGCGGTGCTGTTGCGGTGCGGCGGAATCATCCCCAGCAGCGCGGCGGAATCCGGGTGGTTGCGGCCGATCATGTCGCCGTTCAGCACGGCCACGAGCGACGCCTTCGGAACAGTGGGGGTGCGCGCGTACCAGTTGCTGCCCAGCAGCCCGCGCTCTTCCGCGCCGTGCCACACGAACAGCGCGCTCCGCCGCCCCGGCTGCCGCACGAACGCACGGTCGATGGCGAGAAGCGCGACGCTGACCGTGGCGTTGTCGTCGGCGCCGTTCCAGATGCTGTCGCCGTTCACCGGGTGGTGCACGCCGTCGTGGTCCTGGTGGCCGCTGAACACCACGTGCTCGCCGCGGACGGCCGGGTCACTTCCCGGCACGCGCGCGACCACGTTCACGGATGGGTAGACGAAGCTTTCTGTCCGCAGGTCCGCCGTAAGCCGCAGCCCCTCGGTGCCGGCGGGGATCACGCCCGGCCGCACGAGGAAGACGGGGATGGGCGACACGCCGGCCCGCGGGTTCACCCCGGCCGTGTCCAGCAGGTAGCGGCCCTGGCGCTGAAACTTGACCATGTTGTCGAAGGCCATCAGCCCCACCGAATCGGCCACGAGCACGATCGCCGCCGGCGTGGCCGCCGACAGCGCGTTCCGCTGCGCCGCCACGGCTGACGCCGTGTAGCGATACTCCCGCAGGCTGACGTCGGCCGGTGGCGGATTCGGCGGCTGCCGCAGCGCGGCCACCACCACGCGCCCCGCCGCTCCGCCCGCGGGGATCAGCGTACCATCGGCCACCATCATCGGCGCATCGACGCGGGCATCCACCGGCCCCATCACGATGACGTCCCGCCACAGCCGCAACGGCCGGCCGCCGACGTTTACCGTGCTCTCCCCCGACAGGCGGAAGCGGCGCAGGGGAAAGAACTGGAAGTACGTCCCGTCGTCCCCCGCCGGCTCCATCCCGATCCGCCGCGCCTGCTCGGCCAGCCACACCGACGCGCGAAGCTCGTCCTCGGTCGCCCCGAGCCGCCCGCGCATGGAGTCGCTGGAGAGGAAGAAGAGGTCGCGCCGCAGGTCGTCCGCGGTGATCGCCGCCGCGCCCGATCCGCCACCGCCGGGCGCAGAGGCGGCGGTCGCGCAGGCGCCCAGCGCCAGCGCCGAGCCGAGGACAAGAAGGTTGATGGGTTTCATCGCGCGCTTCGGGTGGTGAGCCGACAGGGATGCTTCGGCAAGCTACGCGGTCGGGCACGGGCCAGCAACGCGGTTCCATCGTGCGCGGAATGCGAGTCTGTAACTCGTTGCAAGCACGCATCTTTCCATCGAAAGGGGTCCGCGTGGCCGAGCGGTTGCCGACGGCGGACCCGACAAAATGCCATCGAGTGGGGCCGCACGCTGGTCCTCAGCTGCTCGTCGTAAAGCCGGTCGACGAAAGCCACGGCACGAGGAAGGGGCCGGACCCGGCGAACCGGGGCCGGCCCCTTGGCCGTGCGTCAGGATAAGGCGCGGCGCTACTCGACCACGATTCGCGCGGCGACCACCTGTACCGGAAGCGACCGCATCTCCACACCCGTGGTCCAGACGGACACGATCTCTCCCAGCGCGAGGCGCTCCGCGCGGAGCACGAGGCTCTTCCGCTCCACGCGGGTGCGATCGTTCACGCGCACCCAGGCAGACTCCACGCGTGCGGCGGGGTCGGCCGCCTTCACCAGCATGGCTCCCGAAGGGCCATCGGTCTGTGTTACGGTGCCCCGGATGTACGCGTCCGTCTCCGGCGCGGTCGACTGGCCGCAGCCCGCCGCGAGCACCACGGCCATAAGCATCAGAACCAAGCGTCTTACCATCTGCACCTCGCGTTTGAAGCGGATCCGTCTGATCGATGTACGCGGATAAACGCCCGAAGTCGCCCGTTCCTGACACACACGGAGCGCGTGGACGACGGCCGATCAGCCTGATGTGTGCCACAAACCCTTGCCCGGCAACTGCTTGGAAGCGGGTGCCGTCCTCCTGAGGGTACGGTCGGCGTGCGCTGAGGAGGACCACCCCCGGGACCCAGTGAGGCTTTTTCTATGTGTTTGCCCCGGCGCGAGATACAGATGGCGCGCGGCACTGCTCTTGCCCCGATGAGCCCTCAATCGGAACGAACGAGCGTGCAACCCATCTACGCGGAGCCTTCGCATGTCCATGCTCCATCTTGGCCGCCGGGTGGCGGTCTGTGTACTGGCCCTGTCCACCACTGCCTGCGCGGGTGCAGGCGGCGGGTTGGGCACCCTGGGCGAAATTCTCGCCGGGGCGGCGGGCGCCGGCGGCCAGCAGCAGGGCGGCCAGCAGGGGCAGGGCGGGGTCGTCACCGTCGAGGTGCAGGGCGTCGACCAGCAGCGGCAGGTGATCAACGTTTCCACGCAGCAGGGCCAGCAGGGCTCCATCCGCTACGACCAGCGGACGCAGGTGGTGTATCAGCAGCAGCAGTACCCCGTCACGGCGCTGGAGCGCGGCGACGTCGTCGACATGGAGATTCAGCAGGTTTCGCAGAACGAGTACTACGTGGGCCGCATCCAGGTACGGCAGAGCGTGCAGGAGCGCAACGGCCAGCCGGCGCCCGGCACCAGCGGCCAGGGCGGTATGGGCGGCACCACGACCGGGCAGGCGCAGGTGTTCTCGGGACAGGTGGCGCAGGTGGACCATCAGCGGAACTCGCTGGTGATCCAGATCCGCCAGGGGGTGAACGCCACGGCCTACGTGCCGTCCAATTCGCCCCGTGCCACCATGGACGAGTTCCACCGGCTGCGCGTGGGCGACTTCGTCCGCTTCGAGGGACGGGCCGTCAACAACCAGCAGATCGAAGTCCTCCGCTTCTTCTGAAGCAGGGGAGGGACGACGACAGCCCCGCGCCGGACCTTCCGGCGCGGGGCTTGTCCGTTCTGCCCGCACCGCGTACTTCGTACGTCCGTCTCGTCCCCATTCCGCAGACCGAGGAAGCACCGTGGCCCGACCGTACGTTCTTGCCGAGACCACCTGGAAGACGGTAGCCGACACGCGCTACGACGTGGCCGTGCTTCCCTGGGGCGCCACGGAGGCGCACAACTACCACCTTCCCTACGCCACGGACACCCTGCAGTGCGACGCCGTCGCCGCGGAATCCGCGCGGCTGGCGTGGGACCGCGGCGCGCGGGTGATCGTGCTCCCGACGGTTCCGTTCGGCGTGCAGACGGGGCAGCTGGACATCCCGCTCTGCCTGAACGTCAATCCCACCACGCAGCTCGCCATCCTCCGTGATATCGCCCACTCGCTGGCGGGGCAGGGAATCGGCAAGCTGGTGATTTTGAACGGCCACGGCGGCAACGACTTCCGCGCCATCATCCGCGAGCTTCAGCCGCAGGTGCGCGTCTTCCTCTGCGCCATCAACTGGTGGAACTGCGTGGACCCGCGCCCGTTCTTCGCGGAGCCCGGCGACCACGCGGGCGAGCTGGAGACGAGCGTGATGATGCACATCGCTCCCGACCTGGTGCTGCCGCTGGACGAGGCGGGGCCGGGGACGGAGAAGAAGTCGAAGATCGCGGGCCTGCGCGAGGGCTGGGCCTGGGCCCCGCGCCGCTGGACAGCCATCTCCGCCGACACCGGCGTGGGCGATCCATCCGCGGCCACGCCCGAGAAGGGCGATACGTTCCTCCACGCCGTGGCCGAGCGCATCAGCGGGTTCCTGGTGGATCTCGCCGCGGCGGACGTGGACGACCTGTATGGCGATCCGAACCCCGCGTAACTGCTCCAGTCACTCCTCCCCGGAGTGCGGGCGGCCCTGGCGGGGCGGCAGCAGCGCGGCGATGCGGTCGCCCAGGCGCTGCAACGCCCACCAGTCGTCGTGGCTGTGAAGATCGTCCGCGAGCACGGTCGACCGGATCAGGTTCACGTCCTTCCAGTTGAACCCGAACGGCTGCTGGTGAAGCGCGAGCGCCGCCAGCGCGCGCCGTTCGTCCCCCGCGAACCTCCCCTCCGCCTCGACGGCGTCGCCATCGATGTGGACGGCGCCTCCCTCGTCCTGGAGGCGAAGGGCCGCCCATTGCTCGGGCGTGAGCGCCGCATCCGTCGATTCAGGCATGGGTTCCAGCATTACAGGGTGATGGGAATCGCCCGCGTGTGGCAGGATGTGAACGAAGCGAACGAAATATCTTGACACTCCGAGCGTGAGCGCGCATCATTGGATAGCGCTCCACCACGGCGCAGAGACGTAGCCACAAGGTCGTGCAATGCGTACGAAGAACACACGCTGGTATTCATCTCTGAGCGGCGCCGCAAGCGTGCTTGACTTCAGCGGCAATCCCCGCTGGTTTCACCAGCTTGCTCCGCCGCCGCGTCCCGGCGGAGACGCAGAAGCCATCGCGGGCGATTTCCGTGCGATCGGGGGCGATCTGGAGCGAGCGCTGCTCGCCTACGCGAAGCGGCTGCCAGCGGAACGCCGGGGTGAACTCGCCAGGCGCTTAGCTGCGGACGAGTCCGAGTAGCGTTTACCCGCGGTTGAGGCCGAGCAGAGAGTCCACCGTTTCACGGGCTTTCGCGCTGAAGCGCTGGAACTCCAGGTCCGTGAGCAATCCCATCCGGCGAATGGCCGTGAGCTTCAGGATAGCCATGGAGCGGCGCATGTCGTTGAAGGCGGTGTCGATGTCATCGTCGCGCCGCTGGATCAGCTTGAACGTCTTCAGGTAGCGCTGGTGCGGCGTCAGGCTGGCGTCGTCCATCACGGCGCGGCACTCGTCCAGGATCTGTGCGCAGAGCCGGTCCAGCAGCGTGGGGTGCAATGCGCGAAGCGTTTTCCAGTCTGGTTCGTCGATCTGCAAGCCCATGCGTTCCTCGTTGGGTCAGGCGGGTGATCACTTCGTACATTCGACGCAAACGACGCGTCTCCCGCAAGGCCCTGCAAGGAAAAGTGGCCCCGCGACGAAGCTCGTCGCGGGGCCGCTCGGTTCCGTACGGACGCGCTCGGCTACTTGTACAGCGGCCCGCCGGCCAGTTCCTCGATCGCTGCCATGAAGGCGCGGAACTCGGGCGTCCACTCGCCCTCGTGCTCGGCGCCGCGGCTGTCCGGGTACGCGTTGCTGCCGTACGACTCCACGGTTCGGCCGTCCGCCGAAAGGCGCAGAGACCAGCCCGCCCCGTCGGCGATGTTCTCGGCCACGTAGCTCCTGCGCCAAAAGTTCACGCCGATTTCGTCGACGGTGGTCCAGAAGTTCGCCCAGGCCTGCGCCGACGGAACGGTTTTGACGCTGTCGTTCTGCGCCGGGCTGGTCGGCGCCCAGTGCCCGCGCCGCAGCACGACCGTGTCGCCGCGGAGCACCACGTCGGCGGAAGGGGCCTCGTATCCGCCCATCGAGAACTCCAGCTCGTCAGGCACCCCCGCGCGCGGAAGGGGCCCCGCGAGGTCGGTGCACGCAGCGAGGGTGAGCGCGGCACAAAGCACGGCGAGGCCGGCGCGCGGCGACGGGAAGATCGAGAAGATGCGGATCATGTCGTGGCGTGGGGATGGTGGATCGAGTGGCCCTGGCGCCCGGCAGGGCGGGTCGCTCATCGATAACGTGGCTCGAAAGCAGATTGTGACAGCGCGCGGACGGCCGCGGCCCCGCGACGAAGCTCGTCGCGGGGCCGCGTTCAAGCATCGCCGAGCGAATCAGCCGCTGGCGCCCACCTGGGCGGTGGCGCCGGTCTGGGAGATGTCGCCCCGCTGCGAGCTGGTGCCGGCCGACGTGGAGCCGCCCACCGGTGCCTCGCCCTCATCCGGCCAGGCGCCGATGGCGCCCTCTTCCAGCCACGCGTACTGGCCCTTCAGCACGTCCTGGGCAAGGCGGTAGGTGCTGTCGTCCGCGTTCTGGTTGATCGCACTGAACAGCGCCTTGATGCGCAGGCGGGAGCGCTTACAGAACACGTCGGCCAGGCGCTGCGCGTCGCGGCCGTGCGGCTCCTTGGCCAGCGACTGCGCGCGAACGCAGGCGCACGACATGGCGTACAGCTCGGCGCCGATGTCGACGAAGCGCCCCAGCAGCTTGCCCTTGCGCTCCAGCTTCGCCTGGTACTTGCCCATGGCGTAGAACATCTCGCGCGCCAGCTTGCGCGAGGTGCGCTCGATGTAGCGAACGTGCTTGGCGAGGGGACCGAACTCGCCGTACGCGCCGGGAATCTGCCCGCCGCCCACGAAGCGCTTGGGAAGCCATCCCGCGTACCACAGCCCAGCCTTGGCCATGGCGGCGAACTTCTGCCCCGCGCCGATGCCGGGCTTGATCATGTCGCCCGCCACCGCGAGGTGCGTGTCTACCGCCTCGCGGGCGATGAACAGGTGCATGATCTCGCTGGTGCCCTCGAAGATGCGGTTGATGCGGAAGTCGCGCATCATCCGCTCCACCGCGATGGGCTTCTCCCCGCGCGCCCGCAGCGAGTCGGCCGTCTCGTAGCCGCGGCCGCCGCGAATCTGCATCAGGTCGTCGATCAGCTTCCAGCCCACCTCGGTGGTCCACAGCTTGGCGATGGCCGCCTCGAGCCGGATGTCGTTCTGCGCCTGGTCGGCCAGGGCCGAGGACAGCTCGGCCATGGCCTCGATGCCGAAGGCGTCGGCCGCCATGCCGCCCAGCATCTGCGCCACCTCGTCGTGCTTGCCGACGGCCTGGCCCCACTGCACGCGCTCCGCCGCCCACTTGCGCGCCACCTCGACCGCGGCCTTGGCGCCGTACGCCGCCGACATGGGAAGCGTCAGGCGCCCCGTGTTCAGCGTGATCAGCGCCAGCTTGAGGCCCTTGCCCTCGCCCCACAGGATGTCTTCGCGGGGAACGCGCACGTTCTCGAAGGTGATCACCGCGTTCTGCAGCGCCTTGAGCCCCATGAACCGGCAGCGCTGGGTGATGGTGACCCCCGGCGCGCTGGTGTCGACGATGAAGGCGGTGATCTGCGGGATGGGCTTGCCGTTCTTGATCTTGTCGGGCGTGCGGGCCATCACCACCAGCAGCTCGGCCAGGGTGCCGTTGGTGCACCACAGCTTTTCACCGTTGAGGATGAAGGCGCTGCCGTCCTCGGTGGGCGTCGCCGTCGTGGCGAGCGCGGCCGGGTCGCTCCCCACCCCGTCCTCCGTCAGCGCGAACGCCGAGATGGCGCCCTTGGCGATGCGCGGCAGGTACTTCTTCTTCTGCTCGGGGGTGCCGAACAGCTTCAGCGGCTGGGGCACGCCGATGGACTGGTGCGCCGACAGCAGGGCGGTGAGGTTGCCGTCCTTGCTGGTGACCATGCCGATGGTGCGGCCGTAGCCCACCTGGCTCAGCCCGATGCCGCCGTACTCCTCGGGGATCTTGAGGCCGAAGGCGCCCACCGCGCGCAGCTCGTCCACCAGCTCCGGCGGAATCTCGCCCGTGCGGTCGATGGCGTCGCTGTCGGCCCGTTCGATGATGGGGCGAAGCCGCGCGATGTACTCGTCGGTCTTCCGCTTGTCTTCGGGAGCCTGGCGCGGGTACGGGTGGATCAGGTCCAGGCGGAAGTTGCCCAGGAACAGCTCGCGGACGAAGCTGGGCGCGGTCCACTCGGATTCGCGGGCCGCCTCGGCGACGTCGCGGGATTCCTGCTCGGTCGGGCCGTTCGTGGCACTCATCGCTCGTGGTCTGTCGAGGGGTGTGCGTCAGGGCTGCCGGGCACGTCCGGCCTGGCCTGAAGCTGAACATACGGGTGAGCCGCACTCACGCAACAAATCGTCTCCCACCACGGAAATTCGGAGCCGGGCACAAAGACGCGAAGGCGCGGAGAGGCATCCCCTCTCCGCGCCTCCGCTCGCTCCATCCGTCCAGGCGCAAGCTCAGCGGCGCGCCACGCTCAGCGACCGCACCAGGTCGGCCGCAAGCTCCGGGTCCCCCAATTCCTCCGTGGCCGCGGGGACCGCCGGGTCCACACCGCGCTTGCGCCGGGCGGCGTCGAGCACCGCCTCGCTCTCGATGATCACCTGCCCCAGGCCGCGGCGCTGGGCCAGGTCGCGGGCGGTCTCGGCGGCGCGCTCGGCGCGGGGCCAGTCGCGCAGCGACGAGGCGCCGTTGGCCAGCTCCAGCAGCGCCTGGGGGGCCAGCGGCGTGCGCTCCCACTCCGGCTCGGCCGCCCACACCGACTGCCACGCCTCGTCGAAGCCGGCCCGGTTGCCCGAGCCCCCCGCCGCGCGGCCGGCGTTGGCGGCCACGAGCACCCGCTCGCGCGCGTCGTGAATGTGCGGCAGCACCGCGCGGAACACCTCGAGCGCCGGGGCGAAGCGGCCCTGGCCCATCCAGAAGTACGCCACGTCGTGCGCAAGGGCGGGCAGCCTGGGGTGCCGGGATCCGTAAGCCCGGAACGCAAGGCGCGCCAGCTCCTCCGCATCGCCCGGAGGGCTGGTCTGCATGGCGATGCAGAACAGGTCGTGAAGCGCCCGCGCCTGGATCTCGCGCATGGCGTGGCGCCGCGCGGCGCGAAGCGCGCGGATGTGGAAGCGCCGGGCGGCGGGGTAGTTGCCCCGCTGCTTGTACAGGTTGCCCAGCCCCAGGAAGGCCTCGGCGTAGCTGGCCCAGTCCTTGGCCTGCCGCCCCAGCCCCACGGCCCGGCGGAACCAGGTTTCGGCACGCGCGTTTTCGCCGTTGGCGCGGGCGATCATCCCCACCCGGTGGGCGGCCGCCGCGTTGGTGGGCGAGGCCAGCGCGGCGGCCGTGGCCAGCGTGACCGCGGCGGAAAGCAGCGCCTTGCCCTCGGCCCAGTCGGTCGCCGTGCGGCACGCCGCCGTCACGTCGGCCTCCGGCACCCCCCCCGGGTCCTTGAGGATGGCGGCGACGGCCCGCAGCGCCTGGTCCAGCGGCTCGTCGGCCCCCGCCTCGGCCAGGGCGCGGAGGCGGGTCTCGAACGCCTCGGCGGCAAAGAGCCCGTCGCGTTCCTCGGGCGCCACCGACGACCACAGCACCACGTCACGGTAGGTTTCCCACAACAGCAGCCCCAAGGGTTCCGGCATCTCGTCGAGCACCTGTACGCCTTCCAGGCTTTCTCCGCCGTGCACCAGCGCGGGGGGCACGTGCCACCGCCAGCGGCGGCGCGGCTTGCGGGGGCGGTTTGCCGGGGCTGCTTCCATGGTGCGTCTCGGAGTCAGAGAGGGGCGGACGTAGGCACGCGCGCGCCTGACGGGCCGTGGCGCCCGTCGGGAAACGCTGGTGCCCGGCGCCTTGTGAGCGCCGGTGCGGACCTGTGATTTGTCGATGTAACCCTATTATGCGTTGCCGGACGCCAGGATGCCAGAGTTTCGAATCGGACGACTTGTGCGGAATCGCGGCGGTGTGCTCCCGGGCCCGTTGCGGCGGTGGCCCTAAACGGGCGTGCAGAACGGGTTTGCGGGGGCTGGCACCGGACGTGCCACCCGCCCCGTCCGGACTTTCGAAAAACGGGAGGCGCGGATGAAGGTGCTGGTTACGGGGGGAACGGGCGTGGTGGGGAAGGCGGCGGTCGACCACCTGCTCAAGGCGGGGCACACGGTGCGCCTGCTGTCGCGCGGCGCGGCCGACGACGTGCGCCAGTGGGCGTCGGGGGTGGAGCCGCACGCGGGAAGCGTGTCGTCCGACGAGGCGGTGGCGGGGGCGGCCGAGGGATGCGACGCGGTGCTGCACGTGGCGGGAATCGTGGCCGAAAGCCCGCCCGAGGTCACCTTCCAGGCGGTGAACGTCGACGGCACGCGCCGGCTGGCGCGCGAGGCCCGGCGGGCGGGGGTGCGCCGCTTCGTCTACGTGTCGTCGCTTGGCGCCGACACGGGCGAGTCAGGCTATCACCGCTCCAAGTACCAGGCGGAGCTGGCGGTGCGGGAGGAGGCTCCACCGGGGTGGCTGATCGTGCGCCCCGGCAACGTGTACGGCCCGGGCGACGAGGTGGTGTCGCTGCTGCTGAAGATGGTGCGCACCCTGCCCGTCATTCCGCTCGTCGGCAGCGGCGACCACCCCTTCCAGCCGGTGTGGGTGGACGACCTGGGGCTGGCGCTGGCCCGGGCGGTGGAGCGGAGCGAGCCGGTGGGGACGGCGGTGGACCTGGCCGGCCCCGAGGTCACCAGCATGCGCGAGCTGATCCAGCTGATGAGCCGCATCACCCAGCGCAGCCCGGTGATGGTGCCGGTGCCCGAGTTCCTGGCCAAGACGGGAACGCAGGCCATGGAAACGCTGGGCTTCGACTTTCCCATCAACAACGACCAGATCACCATGCTGCTGGAGGGCAACGTGCTGCCCCCCGGCGCCTCCAACGCGCTGACCGACGTCTTCGGCGTCACCCCCACGCCTTTGGGTGAGGGCTTAAGCAAGCTGGCCGACGCGCTTCCCGAGGCGCTGCCCTCGGAGGGCACGGGGAGCCTTCACCGCCAGCGCTACTGGGCCGACATCCAGGGCAGCCACATGACGGCGGACCAGGTGTTCGAGATGGTGAGGACACAGCTGGGCTCGCTGGCGCCGGACTCGCTGATGAAGGTGGGGGTGGAGCCGGGTACGGCGAAGCCCATCGAGGAGGGCGCCACGCTCACGATCTCCATCCCCCTGCGCGGCCACATCCAGGTGCGCTGCGAGGAGATCGCCGACAACACCATCACCATGGTCACGCTGGAAGGGCATCCGCTCTCGGGTGCCATCCGCTTCGACGTCGCGGAGCCCGCGCCGGGGATCATCCGCTTCGAGGTGCGGAGCTTCACGCGGTCGTCGGACCTGCTGGACCTGGTGGGAATGCGCACCTTCGGCAAGGTGGCCCAGCGCGCCACCTGGCGGTCCGTGGTCGACTCCGTCCTCACCCGCAGCGGCGGGCACGCACCCCAGGGGGTGCAGGAAGAGGAGACCACGCTCACGGGCAAGGACGCCGAGGACGTCGAGAACTGGGTGGAGGAAGTGGTGATGAGGTTCCGCCGCGAGCACTCGCCGCACGGCGCGGCCGACGGCGCAGACGGTCGGTAACAGGCTCGCGCAGCGGGGAGGCGGAGCCTCGACAGAAAACAGCCAGGTTCGGTGTATCCGCTGCTGCTGGGCACCACGCCCGGTGTGCGGCGGATCCCTCAGTCGCTGCGGTCTACGGTGTCAGGTCCAGGCTCGCCGTGGCCGCTTCTTCGGGATGACAGGAAACGACAGCGGGGGGGACGGCACGATCGCCGTCCCCCCCGCCTCTGCTTCCACCGCGGTCAGCGATACAGCCTGTACCGCGCCCGCTTCTGCTCCCACGCCTGCAGCTCCTCTCGCCAGCGGGCCTGGATCAGCCGCGGGTCTTCGCCGCGGTCGAAGGCCGCGCGCGCCCAGGTGCTGCCGATCATCTGCGTGAACCCCGTGTTCATGATGCGGAAGCGCTCCGGGTTCTGCCGCTTGGCTTCCGTCAGCAGCACCAGCGTGGTGAAGACGGGCTGAAAGGCGCGGCGGTCCGTCACCTGGATGCGCAGCGAGGTGAACGCCGTGTCGCGATAGGTGGTGTAGACGGCAGGGTCCTTCGTGGGGCGGATTTCCGTCGGGACCAGGCGGACGCCCGGCAGATCGTAGTGCGCCACCGCCTGCAGCAGCCGGTTCGCGTCCAGCCACGGCGCGCCGAAGTAGTGGAAGGGCTCGTCCGTCCCGCGCCCCGCGTGCACGTTGGTCGCCTCCGCCAGCACCAGCCCGGAATAGATGAGCTCCGCCGTCACCGAGCGGATGTTGGGGCTCGGCCGCACGAAGGGAAGCCCCGTCTGGTCGAAGAACGCGTCGGGTCGCCACCCCTCCGCCGGGACCACGTGGAGGTCCACCCCCAGGTTGGCGTCGCCGTTGTAGTAGCGCGCCACCTCGCCCACCGTCATCCCGTGGCGCAGCGGCGTGGGATAGTAGCCGGTGATCACCTGCGTGACGGTCTTCACGTCCATGTGCATCACCGGCCCCTCGGAGACGTCGGTGATGGGGTTGGGGCGGTCCAGCACCACGAAGGGGATGCGGTGCCTGGCCGCCTCTTCCATGGCCATCGCCATCGTCCAGACGAAGGTGTACGGCCGCGCGCCGATGTCCTGGATGTCGAACACCAGCACCTCTACCCCCTGCAGCTCCTCGGCGGTGGGGCGCTGCGTGCGGTCGTACAGGGAAAAGACGGGAACGCCGGTGCGGGCGTCGCGGCCGGCGGTCACCGTTTCGCCGGCTTCCAGGTCGCCGCGGATGCCGTGCTCGGGGCCGAACAGCGCCACCAGGTTCACCCCGCTGCGCCGCAGGAAGTCGGCGGCGTGCTCGCCCCCGCGCGTGACGGCGCTCTGGTTGGTGATCAGCCCCACCCGCTTTCCGGCCAGCAGGTGCATGGAGTCGCGCACCAGCACCTCCAGCCCGGGCACAACCTGGGCGCGGGGCTCGGGGCCGCCGCCGGTCCGCCCGCCGGCGGCCGCGGCCTGGCAGCCGGCCAGGGAAACGCCCAGCGCCACGAGCAGCGCCGGGATGCGGGAAAGTGAAAGGGCGTGTGGCATTCGGATCCCGTTCGCGAAAGAGGGCCGTCCACCACCGGCGGCGGATGGCACGGTACACGCATCGGCGCGGGAGCATGTTCCCGCGCGTCGGCAGGCCGCCCCGACGCTGCGAAAGGCGGGCCATCGGCAGAACGTGACGGGGGATCGATGACGGTTGGGGGAGGACAGGGGTGAGCGAAACGTTCCGCCCGGCGCGCCCGGATGAGATCGACGACGTGGCCCGGCTGGAGGCGCACAGCTTTCCCGCGCCGGACCGGGGCCACGAATGGTGGGAAGACTTCCTTCTGAACGGCCCGCACGGCGGGATCGAGGCGCTGTGGGCGGCCGAGGAGCGCGGCCGCCTGGTGGGCGCCTGCCAACTCCTGTGGATGCGCCAGTGGATCGGCGGCGTTTCGATGCCGGTGATGGGGCTGGGCTCGGTGGCCATCGCCCCCACGCACCGCAAGCGGGGCCTGGCCACGCGCCTGCTGATCGCCGGGTTCGAGCACGCCCGCGAGCGCGGCGACGTGGGATCGGTGCTGTACCCGTTCCGCGCCTCGTTCTACGAGGGCCTGGGCTACGGCCTGGCGGGCGAGGCGCACCAGTACCAGGTGCCGCCGTCGCTGCTCCCCGACGACAAGCAGGAGCGCATGCGAGTGCGGATGGTGGACGGCGAGGACGACGAGGCTGCCATGCGCGCCATCTACCGCGAAGCCGCGCAGCGCCTGCAGACGGGCCAGCTGGACCGCACGGAGCGCAACTGGCGGCAGAGCTGGAAGCGCGACGACCTGGCGGCCGTGCTGTACTGGGGCGAGAGCGGCGAGGCCGAGGGCTACGCCATCGTGCGCTACCGGGCGGACCTGCCCATCGACCGCCGCTTCATCGAGCTCGAGGAGCGGGTGTGGCTGTCGCTGCCGGCGCAGCGCGGCATCTACGCCTGGCTGTCCAGCCTGGGCGACCAGTGGCGCGAGGTGGTGTACCGCGCCCACCCGGAAGAGGGCTTCGGCGACCGGCTGAGCGAGCCGCGGCTGCCCCTTCTCTCCGCGCCCAGCTGGGGCCTCTGGTTCCCCAGCGCCACCCTGCTGCGCGGGCCGATGTTCCGGGTGCTGGACGTTCCCGCCGCGCTGGCCCTGCGGCAGCTGGCGGGGAACTGCGACATGACGCTGGTGCTGGAGGTGCAGGACGAGCAGATCCCGGAAAATCGGGGGCCGTGGCGGGTGCACCTGGACGGGCGCCGCATGGAGGTGGAACCGTACACGGGAGGGCACGTAGACGCCACCATGCGGCTGCCGGTGGATACGCTGTCGCGCATCTTCATCGGCGCGATCGCCCCGTGGCAGGCGGTGGCCGGCGGCCTGGCCACCATCGACCGGCCGGCGGTCATCCAGCGGCTGGACCAGGCCCTGGCCGTGCCCAAGCCGTGGATGTTCGACCGGTTCTGACGAGGGCGGCGGGTTAGGGAAGAGGGATTCTAAGAAGCAACCGGTTTCGGCACGGGCCGGGGGTCACGCGAGCAATGGGGGAGGCGAGATGCGGGGACAGACGTGGGGGCGGCGGACGGCCGCGTTGACGACGGTGATGCTGGCGTTCGCCATGGCGGCGTGCGGCGGCGGTGGTGGAGACCAGAAGGCGCAGGGGCCGGCGGATGACGACGCCCCGGCGGGCAACTTCAAGACGTTCACGGGCCACGCCCCGGGGGGCAGCCTGATCGTGCTGGCCGAGGGCGACCCCGACGACCTGAACCCGCTGACCTACGACAGCAACACCGCGTATCAGCTGGTGCACCTGATGTTCCGCGCACTGGGCCGGCGCGACAGCACGCTGGTCAGCTACACGCCCGACCTGCTGCAGGGGTGGGAGCAGCCCGACAGCGCCACCGTGCTGCTGAAGGTGCGGCCCGGCCTCAAGTGGCACGACGGCCGGCCGGTGACGGCGACCGACGTGGTCTTCACCATCGAGCGGCAGAAGGACCCCAAGACCGCATCGCCCCGCACGGCCGACGTGGCGGGCGTGGAGACCGTGCGGGCCACGGACAGCATGACGGTGGAGGTGAAGCTCAACCGCACGGGACCGTCCACCCTGAACGCGCTGCTGGAGGTGGTGCCCGTTCCCCGGCACCTGCTGGAGTCCGTGGCGCCCGAGGCGCTGCGCCACGCGCCGTTCAGCAGCAACCCGGTGGGCAACGGGCTGTTCCGCTTCGGCACCTGGCAAAAGGGGCAGCAGGTGACGGTGGTGGCCAACGAGGATGCCCCGGAGGGCCGGCCCGCGCTGGATCGCATCGTCGTCCGCAACGTTCCCGAGCCCACGGCCCGGCTGACGGAGCTGATGAACGGCAACGCCGACCTGGCGAAGATCCCGGCGCACCAGTACAAGGAGCTGCAGAACGCCCGCGGCCTGCAGCTTCACACCGCCGCGCAGGTTCGGCCGGCGTGGATCACCTGGAACGTCAACCGGCCGCCGGTGAACGACCCCGCCGTGCGCCGCGCCATCCTGATGGGCGTCAACCGGCAGGGGCTGGTCTCGGGGCTGTTCGGCGAGAAGGGCTCGCCCGCGATGTCCGTCATTCCGCCCAAGCTGAGCCCCGGCGGCAGCGCCCGGCCCATTCCGTATGACGTCAACGGCGCCAGGCAGCTGCTGGCCCAGGCGGGGTGGGTAGACACCAATCGGGACGGCATCGTCGAAAAGAACGGCCAGCCGCTGCGCGTGGAGGTGGAGTTCAGCAGCTCCGACCCCATCCGCGGCGACATGCTGATCGCCATGCAGGCGCAGCTGAAGCAGATCGGGGTAGACCTGGCCCCGCGGCAGTACGAGCGCACCACCTGGGTGGAGCGGCTGCGCGGGCGCAACTTCACCGGCTCGTTCTGGGGCTGGGGATGGGGGCCGGGGGTGATGGGCCCCAACGCCGAGATGGTGTTCCACTCGCGGTCCATTCCGCCCAAGGGCGCCAACTTCGCGGGGTACAGCAATCCCCGGACGGACGCGCTGATCGACAGCATCCTGGCGCAGAACGACAAGGCGCAGGCGCAGGGGCTGTGGCAGCGGCTCGAGCAGCAGCTGATCGACGACGCGGCGTACGCGCCCATCTTTTTGGACCCGGAGTTCTACGCGGCCAACGAGCGGTTCGGCAACGTGAAGTTCCGCGGCCCCGAGTGGTGGGAAGACGTGATCTACTGGCACATTCCGGCCAACCGCCGCCTGCCGCGCGACCGCGCGCGGGGGTAAGACCCCCCTCTCCCGGCCCGTCCCCCGCAAACTGCGCGGGAGAGAGGGGGCGCGCTTCGGCTGTGATCGCCTGATCGACAGAAAGCGGCCCTCCTCCACATCGGTGGAGGAGGGCCGCGTCTTTAATTTAACGGTCGTGGCCGAGATTACCGGGAGACCCTGGCCGCGATGGACTCCGGCACCAGCTCCGGGTTCCGGAAGCCGTGCTTCTTGTTCAGGTAGTACTCGGCGATCTGCGCCGCGAGGGGGGCCGCGGCGCCCGAGCCGCTGTCGCCGAACTCCACGATCACGGCGATCACCACCTCGGCCTTGCCGCCGCGCGGGCCGGCGAAGCCCGTGAACCAGGCGTGGTCCTTGGTGGGGTCGGCCGAGTTCTGCGACGTGCCCGTCTTGCCGTACAGCTTGAAGCGCCGCAGTTCCACCGCGTGCGCGGTGCCGCCCGCCTCGATCACGGCGGCCAGCCCCTGCCACAGCGAGCCCAGCGTTTCTCCGCTGACGCCCAGGTCCGTTTCCACCGGCGCGTCGCTGCCCATCAGCATGTGCGGCCGCCGTGCGACGCCCCCGCCGGCAAGGGCAGAGTAGAACTGCGCCATGCGCAGCGGCGTCTGCGAGTTGGGGCCCTGCCCGATGGCGAGGTTCATGACCTCGCTGGGGGGCGGGCGCCAGCCGAAGCGGCGGACGTACCAGTCGCGCCCGCTGGGAAAGGTGCCCACGCGCTCGCCCGGAAGGTCCACGCCCGTGGCCCGGCTGAAGCCCAGCCGCGTCCCGGCGCTCGTCAGGTTCTCCAGCCCCAGGCGGATTCCCAGCTGGTAGAAGTACACGTTGCACGAGTTGGCGATGGCCCGCGTAAGGTCCTGCGGGCCGTGCCCCTCGCGCTTCATGCAGCGCGAGTAGCGCCCGGCGTACGCCATGCCGCCCACGCAGGGGATGGGCATCACGTCCGCCGGCTTCATGACTCCGCGCTCCAGCGCGGCGATTGCCGTCGCCAGCTTCCAGGTGCTGGCCGGGGGATAGGTGCCCGCCAGGGCGCGGTTCAGCATGGGGCGCGCGGGGTCCTCGTTCAGCAGCGCCCAGTCCGTACCCGACACGCCGCCCACGAACAGGTTGGGGTCGTACGCGGGCGCCGAGTACATGGCCAGGATCTCGCCCGTGGACGGCACCATGGCCACCACGGCGCCCCGCATTCCCTCCGGAAAGATCTGGTGGGCGTAGCGCTGAAGATCCAGGTCCAGGGTGAGCTTCAGGTCCTTCCCCGGCTCGGGCGGGTCCGACACGGTGGGGGCAAAGCGGCCCAGCACCCGTCCGCGCGCGTCCACCTCCACGTACTGCGCGCCCATGGTGCCGCCCAGGTCCGCCTCGTACTGCCGCTCGATCCCCGTCTTGCCGATGTGCTGGCCCTGGCGATAGCCCTGGAACTCCTTGCTCTGCAGCTCGCGGTCGTTGATCTCCAGCACGTAGCCCACCACGTGCGCCACCGCCGGGCCCGCCGGGTAGCGGCGCACGGGGTAGGGCTGAAGCACCAGGCCCTGGATGCGCCCGTTGCGCTCCTCGAGCTTGGACACCTGCTCGAAGGTGAGCAGCCGCGACACCATCACCGGCTTTCCCCGGCTGGTGGCCGAGGCGCGCACGGCGCCCTCGATGGTGGCGGTGTCCAGGCGAAGGAGCCCGGCCACGGCCGACACGCGGGCGCGCACCGAATCGGCCGGGCCCGGCTCCACCAGGAGCGCGTAGCCCGTCACCGTTTCGGCGACGATCTTTCCGTTGCGGTCGAAGACGGTGCCACGGGGCGCGGCGATGGGAACGACGTCGAAGCGGTTGTCGTCGGCGCGAAGCAGGAACTCGTTGTTCCGCAGGATCTGCGTGCGGAAGAACGCCGACCCCAGCAGCCCCAGCGCGAAGACGCAGAAAAGGATGCCGGTCAGCGCGCGCTGGCGGCGGGAATGGGGGTGAAACGGGTCCGCGGGGCGGACGGAGAATTCCTGGAAGCGTGACATCCGGGAGAACCGGCAGAAACCACTGTGAGGGGACGGTGTAAACTTATATCGACTAACGCGTTCGCGCCAGTCGGAACCCTCGGCTCCCCGGGGTGTCTGATCGTCGCCGGGCAACGGCGCGCAGTGCGTCCCTTGCGCGGCGGCGCGCGGGCGGTATCTTATGCGCTTACATTACCCGCGCCAGATTCGCGCATCCGCCGCGGCCTCCAGGCCCGCACCATGACGGCCTTTCGTCCGCGCGGAACCCAACCCGACACGTGAGGGCAGCTTCCTTTCCATCCGGCGATCCCGCCGGCGGGCCCTGCGTGTCAGCAAAAAAGCAAACCAGAACCACCGCATGAGCCTCTCCACCCAGCCGACCGCCGCGGCGCGTCCCGCCGCCGCGTCCCAGCCCGCGGACGGCATCCTCGAAGTGCTTCCCAGCGGCAGCGGCTTCCTGCGCACCGCCGTGCACGGCTACCAGGCCGCCGACGGGGACGTCTTCGTTTCGCAGTCCGTCATCCGGCGCCTGGGGCTGCGCACCGGCGACCGGGTGCAGGGCACCACGGGCACCCCGCCCGGGCGCGGCAAGAGCTCGCCCCTGGACGAGGTGGTCACGGTCAACGGGCTGGATCCCGCCCTGGCCCGCGGCCGGGTGGATTTCGGCAGCCTGCCGGCGTCGTACCCCGACGAGCGGCTGAAGCTGGAGATCGTGGAAGAGGCGCCCGCCGGCCGCGGCCGCCGCGACTACACCAACCGCATCATCGACCTGATCTCGCCGCTGGGCAAAGGGCAGCGCGCGCTGATCGTGGCCCCCGCCAAGGCAGGCAAGACCACGGTGCTGCAGGCCATCATGCGCGGCGTGCACACCAACTATCCCGACGCGGCGCTGATGGTGCTGCTGGTGGACGAGCGGCCGGAAGAAGTCACCGAAATGCAGATGCTGGGCATCGGCGAGGTGATCGCGAGCTCGTTCGATTGCCCGGCCGAGCGGCACGTGGCGGTGGCCGAGATGGTGCTGGAGCACGCGCGGCGCCTGGTGGAAAGCGGCCGCGACGTGGTGATCGTGCTCGACTCGCTGACCCGCCTGGCGCGCGCCTACAACACCAGCGAGCGCGGCACGGGCCGCATGCTTTCGGGCGGCATCGACAGCGGCGCGCTGGAAAAGCCCAAGCGCTTCTTCGGCAGCGCGCGCAAGGTGCGGGGCGGCACCGGCAGCCTTACCATCATCGCCACGGCGCTGATCGACACGGGCAGCCGTGGCGACGAGGTGATCTTCGAGGAGTTCAAGGGCACGGGCAACAGCGAAATCGTGCTCGACCGCACGCTGGCCGACAAGCGCATCTACCCGGCCATCGACATCGAGAAGAGCGCCACCCGCCGGGAGGAGATGCTGTTTCCGCCCGAGCACCTGGACAAGATCTTCCAGCTTCGGCGCGCGCTTCACTCGCTGAACCCCGAAGACGCGATCAACCTGCTGACCAAGCAGATGAACGACACGCGCAGCAACGACGAGCTCCTCGGCCGCCTGCGCTGACGCACGGTCGATCAACAGAAGAGGGCGGCGATCCTGAACGGGTCGCCGCCCTCCTGTCTTTTCGCCTTCTCCGCTTTTACCGCTGTCTCACACGGAGGGCACGGAGTACACGGAGGAACTGCGGAGGGCACTTCCTACTTCCTCTGTGCCCTCCGTGTCCTCCGTGTGAGGCCTTCTTTCTTCAGTCGTCCGCCGGGATCACGCCGCAGGCGATCCGCGCGCCCGAGTTGCCGCTAGGGTCGGTGACCTGGTCGTCGGCGCTGGCGTGGATCACCAGCGCGGTGCCGCCCGGCTTGCGCAGCGAGTTGGCCGCGCCCCCTTCCAGCGTGGTTCCGCGCGCGGTGCCGGTGAGCGAGCCCCGCCGGTTGGCGTCCACCACCAGGTTGGGCAGGTCGCCCGCGTGCGGCCCCTGTGGGTTCTGCAGCCCGTGCTGCTTTCCCGCCGGGTTCAGGTGCCCGCCCGCGCTGGTGAAGTCCGGCAGGTCGCACCGCCCCGCCTGGTGAAGGTGCACGCCATGCGTTCCCGGCGGCAGCCCGTTGACGCTCAGCGTGACCTGCACTCCGTCCGTCCCCGGCCGCAGCAGCGCCGTGCCCACCGTCGCGCCGTCGGCGCCGCGCACGGTGATGGTGTGCACGTCCGCCGCCATCCCGCCCCCGCCCATCCCGGCGCAGCCGGCCAGGAGCGCGAGGGCGAACAGGGCGAATGGCGTTCTCACCGCGCCTCCCCGTGCGAGCCCGCCACGCCGGCACTGGCCTGCGCGGCCGGGGCCGCCACCACGGCGCAGGCGATGCGCGCGCCGGAGTTGCCGCTGGGGTCGGTCCGCTGGTCGTCCGCGGCGGCGTGCACCACCAGCGCGGTGCCGTCCGCGTCGAACAGGGGCAGCGTCCCGGGCCGCCATGCCGCGGCGACCACCGCCTCCATGTGACCCTCGCGGTTGGAGCCCACGGTAAGGTTCGGAAGGTCGCCCAAGTGCGGGCCTCGCGGGTTGCGCGTCCCGTGCTGGTTGTTGGTGGGGTTCAGGTGCGGCCCCGCCGTGGTGAAGTCCGGTTCGTCGCATCGGCCCACCGCGTGAAGGTGCGTCCCGTGCGTCCCCGCCGCCACGCCCGTGGCGTGCACCATCACGTGCGTGGAATCGCCCCGCTCCGTCAGCGCCACCGTGCCCACCTGCGTGCCGCGCGTATCGTAGAGCGGTGCCGTGAAGGTGCGCGGAACCGCGGCCGGCCCCGCCTCCTGCGCCGCCGGCCCGCACGCCCCCAGCATGACCGCCGCGGCGGCCAGCACGTATCCGTTCCTCGTCATCCTCGTCCCCCATCGGCCAGTTGAAATCCTCGTTCCGCGCCCTCCGACGCCGCCGCGCCGGGAAGCAAGGATCGTGCGTCCCGCGATCTACTAAAAAACTAGTTGACACGATGTGGCGCTGCCTTTATCATCTACTACGACTTTAGTAGAAAGGAGTGGCTGGCGTGGAAATCAGCTTTACAGAGCGTGAGCTGGACGTGATGGGAGTGCTGTGGGACACCGGCGGCGCCACCGTCGCCGAGGTCCGCGAGCGCCTTCACGACGACCTTGCCTACACTACGGTGCTCACCGTCCTGCGCACGCTGGAGGAGAAGGGGCACGTGGGCCACACGGAAGAGGGCAAGGCGCACCGCTACCACCCGCTGGTGGAACGTCAGGATGCCGGCACCAGCGCGCTCAAGCGCATGCTGCGCAAGCTGTTCAAGAACTCGCCCGAGCTGCTGCTGACCCAGCTGGTGTCGGACCGCGACCTGTCGGATGGCGAGCTGCGGCGGATGAAGCAGATGCTGGACGAACGCCTGGAAAAGGAGGCGCCGTGATGGTGCACTGGATGGCGTACTGCCTGGCGATCGGCGCACTGCTCTCCGCCGCCGCCCTGGCGATGGAGGCCGCCCTGCGGGCCTTTCGCCGGCCGGCCCGGTGGGTGTGGGCTGCCGCGCTGGCGCTTTCCATCGGCATCCCCGCCGCTGTCCGCTGGGTTCCGCGCGCCGCCGAGCCGGCCGCTTCCACGCTCGCCGGGGCGGCTCCACTGGCCAGCGGCACGGCGTCCATCGCGCCCGCGGCTCCGGTGGCCGCCGCACGCCCACGGATCGATCTCCACGCGCTGGACCGGCCTCTCATTGTGGGCTGGGCGGGACTGTCGATCGGGGTCGCGCTGGCCTGGCTCGCCGCCTGGGGCGCGCTGCAGTGGCGGCGGCGGTCATGGCGGGAGCGGAAGGTCGATGGCGTGCGCGTCCTGGTCTCCGCCGACACCGGGCCCGCCGTGGTCGGATGGATCCGCGGCAGGATCGTGCTTCCCGAGTGGGTGGTGCGGGACGCCAACCCGTCCGTCCGCCGCATGATCCTGCAGCACGAGACCGAGCACCTGGTCGCGGGCGATCCCCGGATGCTGGCCCTCGCGCTGGTCTGCGTCGCCTTGGTGCCGTGGAGCCCGGCCGCGTGGTGGCAGCTGCGGCGGCTGCGCCTGGCGATGGAGGTGGATTGCGATGCGCGCGTCCTGGCGCGGCGGGCGGACGTTCGGACGTACGGCGAGCTGCTGCTGGAGGTGGGGCGCCGCGGGGCGGGAATTCGCCTGCCTAGTGCGGCGATGTCGGAACCGAGAAGCTTTCTGGAGAGGAGAATCCGAATGATCACGAAGACCAATCCCCCCCGTCGGTTCCGAACGGCTCTCACGGGCGCCCTGCTGTTCGTCGCAGCCCTGGGGGCCACGGCCGCCGTTCCCCTCCCCGCAGGTCCCGTGGTCCGGGCGCTGAATGCGGCCGCCGCTCCGGTACGGGGCGACACGGTGCCGGCCAGGATGACGAACTCGTATGAAGTGCAGCGCGCGTTCAACAACCTGGTGCTTCGGCCCGCCCAGGCCCGCGGCGACTCGGGTTCAGTTTCGGTGGAAATCCATGTCACGGCGATGGGCGGGGTGAGCGAGACGGTGGTCACCGGCAGCTCCGATCCGCGCTACGCCGCGCCCGCGCGCCAGGTACTGGCCCGGGCTCGGTTTCGCCCCGCGACGGTGAACGGTGAAGCCGTACCCGCGTCCGTCACCATGACTTTCTGGTTCGGCTCGGAGGTCACGCTGCGCGAGGGCGACACCGAAGGCGGCGTTCAGCCGGCCCGTGCAGCGGACCCCGCGCACCTTTCGGCGCACGACGCGCTGGAACGCTACTATCCCGGCGTGCTCGAGCACGGCCCCGGCCAGGAGGGCTACTTCGTGTTCATCCTTTCGCCCCAGGGGCAGGTGATCGCCCACTCCCGCTCCGCCGCTCCCGCCGTACCCCAGAACCCGTGGGAGACCGACGCGGTGCGGGCGCTCCTCGAACGGTCGGGATTGCACCGCGACCAGATGCAGAACTCGATGAGTGTATCGCGGATCGGCGGCACCGACCTGGGGCCGGTGCCTATCCAGATGATCCTGCTTCGGGTAAAGGGGCCGGCCCCTTCACCCGGCGCGGCGGGCGCAACCAACTGAGCGCCGTAGCGGGCATTCAGCGGGGCTAACGAGAATCGGCGGATTGCCGGCGGTGAAGATGATGGAGGCGCGAGGGGGGAAATGATGCTCCGCGCGCCTCTTTACGCTTCTTGCAGGTGCGTGCAAGTGGCTCCGTAGATCACGGAAGTGCGATCTGTCCTCCTGAGGCCCAAGCGCGCAAACTCGCCCGCGGATCAGGCCTCGCGGGCCGAAGGATCTAGCGGAGGACACTTCTCAACCTGGGCGCGGCAGCGGTCACCACATCCACGGACGCGTCTCGATTTGCGGTGGCGCATGCCCGCGGTGGCCCCTCCCCCGGCCCCTCCCCCGGCAAACAGCGCCGGGAGAGGGGAGACTTCGATCGGGGTTCGATTGGCTGCGGCGCATGCCTCGGGAGCCCCCTCTCCCGGCCTCTCCCCCGCAAACAGCGCGGGAGAGAGGTGCACTTCCTACGGGGTTCGACTGGCTGCGGCGCATGCTGCGGGAGCCCCCTCCCCCCGGCCCCCGGTCCCCGCTTCGCAGGGGAGGGGGAGACCTGAACTGCGCTTCGGCTGGCCTCGCGCACTCGACTGGCTCCCTTCCCCCGCGCAGTTTGCGGGGGAAGGGCTGGGGATGGGGGGCGCCGGCCCGTGCACCAAGGGCTTGGATGCGCGTCCGCACTGGTGTGTATCCCCTCTCCCACGCTGTTTGTGGGAGAGGGTCGCACGCGTGTCAGCGCGGCCGGGTGAGGGCCCCACGGCAGCCGAGGCCTCGGCTACAGTGACCGCTGCCGCGCCCGGGCTGGTACGTTTCCGCGATAAGATCCTTCGGCCCGCGACGGTTGTGCTGCGAGCAGGTGTCGCGCGTCTGGGCCTCTGGATGACAGCGGTTCGGCCCCAGCGGAGTCGAGGGTGCCGCGGCGGATGGCGCGCCCTATATTGTATTCATCCTTCCCATCGCAGCTCCCGCGCGAGGCCGCACGCCGCCGCCCCGCGCCTTTTCATCCACAGGAGAGACGCAACCCATGCGACGTACCCTGTCCGCGGCGCTCGTGGGCGTGGTGGCCGCCGCCGGCGCGCTGAGCGCCCAGGAGCAGCCACACGCGTTTCGCGGCGCCACCCTCCTTCCCATCGCCGGCCAGCCGATCCAGAACGGCGTGCTGGTGGTGCAGGGCGGAAAGATCACCGCCATCGGCGGCGCCGACACGCCCATCCCCGCGGGCGCCGTAGTCCATGACGCCACCGGCAAGACCATCATGCCCGGGCTGGTGGACACGCACTCGCACATCGGCGGGGGTGACGGCGGCGACCGGTCGTCGCCCATGCATCCGTCCGTGCGGATCCTGGACGCCATCGACGCGCGCGACGACGGCATCCAGAAGGCGCAGGCGGGCGGCATCACCACCGTCAACGTGATGCCCGGCTCGGGCCTGCTGATGAGCGGCCAGACCGTGTACCTGAAGCTGCGCGACGGCAACGACATCTACGACCTGGCGTACTGCCGCGACGTGCTGCGCGACATCTGCGGCGGGATGAAGATGGCCAACGGCACCAACCCGCGCGGCGAGCCGCCGCATCCCGGCACGCGCGCGCGCGCCGCGTCCATGATGCGCGAACGGTTCGTCCGCGCGCAGGAGTACCGCGACAAGGCGCGCCGTGCCGGCGGGCTCGACAAGGTGACGCCGCGCGACCTGGAGATGGAGGGGCTCGTGGAGGTGCTCGACGGGCGCCGCACGGTGCACTTTCACACCCACCGCGCCGACGACATCCTCACCGCGCTGCGGCTGGCCCAGGAGTTCGGGTTCCGCATCGTGCTCCACCACGTCAGCGAGGCGTGGAAGGTGGCCGACGACATCGCGCGTTCGGGCGCGGCCTCGTCCATCATCGTCGTCGATGCGCCGGGTGGTAAGCTGGAGGCCATCGACACCCGCTACGAGAACGGCGTGGCGCTGGAGCGCGCGGGCGCGCCGGTGGCCTTTCACACGGACGATGGCATCACCGACAGCCGCTGGTTCCTGCGCCAGGCGGGGCTGGGCGTGCGCGCGGGGATGTCGCGCGAGCGGGCGCTGGAGGCCATGACCATCGCCGGGGCCCGGATGCTGGGGCTGCAGGACCGCGTGGGCACGCTGGAGCGCGGCAAGGATGCCGATTTCGTGGTCCTTTCCGGCGATCCCTTCTCCGTCTACACCCGCGTGGAGCAGACGTGGGTGGAGGGGAGCAAGGTGTTCGATTTCGGGGATGCGAACGACCGCATGTACGCCGTGGGCGGCTTCGGCGTGTTCGGCGACGGCGCCGCGCACGCCCACGAAGGCGAGGAGGGCCACTGATGCGCAGGCTGACGATTCTCGCGGCCGCATCGGCGGCGATCGCGCTTCCGGTGCACGCCCAGGTGGCGGTGCGGGGCGAGACGGTGTACACCATGGCCGGCGCCGCCATCCGCGACGGCGTGGTGCTGATCGGCGCGAACGGAAAGATCGAGCGCGTGGGCCCCGCCTCCGAGGTGCAGGTGCCGGCGGGCTATCGCGTGCTCACCGGCCGCGTGGTGACGCCCGGGCTGGTGGATGCGCACTCCGTCATCGGCCTCGCCGGCGCGCTGGGGCAGGCGCACGACCAGGACCAGCTGGACCGCACGGAGGCGCTGCAGCCCGAGCTTCGCGCCATCGACGCCTACAACGCCCGCGACGAGCTGGTGTCGTGGCTGCGCGGCTTCGGCGTGACGACGGTGCACACGGGGCATGGGCCAGGCGCGCTGATCAGCGGGCAGACCATGATCGTCAAGACGCGCGGCGACGACGTGGGCGACGCACTGGTCGACACGGCGACGATGGTGGCGTTCACCCTGGGACCGTCCGTGGGCCAGAACTTCCGCAACGCCGGCACGCGGGCGCGCGGGATGGCGCTGGTGCGGACCGAGCTGATCCGGGCGCAGGAGTACGCCCGCAAGCAGCGCGCGGGCGATGCGCAGCCGCGCGACCTGGGGCACGAGATGCTGGGGCGCGTGCTGAACCGCGAGATGCCGGCGCTGGTCACCGCCAACCGCGTATCGGAAATCCTGGCGGCGCTGCGGCTGAAGGAGGAGTTCGGCTTGGACCTGGTGCTGGACGGCGCGGCCGAGTCGTACATGGTGATCGACGAGATCCGGCGGGCCGGCGTTCCCGTGATCATCCATCCGTCCATGGTGCGGCTGACGGGAGAAACGCAGAGCGCCACGCTGGAGACGGCGCGCCGCCTGCGCGAGGCGGGGATCACCGTGGCGCTGCAGAGCGGGTACGAGGGCTACGTGCCCAAGACGCGCGTGGTGCTGTTCGAGGCGGCCATCGCGGCGGCGAACGGCATGGCGTTCGAGGATGCCCTGCGGACCATCACCATCGACGCGGCGCGCGTCATTGGGCTCGGCGACCGCGTGGGTTCGCTGGAGCGCGGCAAGGATGGCGACGTGGCCGTGTTCGACGGCGACCCGTTCGAGTACACGTCCCACGTCTGCGCCGTCGTCATCGAGGGACAGGTGGTCAGCGAGACCTGCCGGTAACATCGGGTCTCACGCAGAGGCGCAGAGCCGCGGAGAGAGAACAGCGGGTTCTCTTCCTGCGTCTCTGCGCCTCCGCGTGATGCCTGCTTTTCAGGCGTACGTGGACGTTGCCCGGCAGGGTTCGACCGTGAGCGGAACCGGCTCGGTCGTGATCGACGCGGGGGCCAGTTCGGCGGCCGCGGCGGCGGAGAGCAGGTTGGGCTGTAGTGCCGGGCGGGCGAGGAAGTAGCCCTGTCCCGCCTCTACACCCAGGCTTCGCAGCGTCGCGAACTCCTCGCGGGTCTCGATTCCCTCGGCGATGACGACGCTGGACAGGGCGCTTCCCATCACCACCAGCGCCGAAACCGCCGCCCGCACGCCTCGCCTGCTGTCCACGTCCTGCACCAGCGAGCGGTCGATCTTCAGGTACTCGGGCTCCACCTCCGCCACGATCCGCAGGTCCGAGTGGCCGGAGCCCACGTCGTCGATCGCCAGGGCGAACCCGGCGGCGCGCCAGGCCCGAATGCCCGCGCGCAGCCGGCCCCAATCGCTCACCCCGTGCCCCTCGGTGATCTCCACCACGATGGACGATGGACGCATTCCCGCGCCGGCCGCGGCGACCTCGATGAAGTCGACGTTCTCGCGGCGGCAGATTTCGTCCACGCACAGGTTCAGGAACAGCTTTCCACGCGATTCGCCACACACGGCCGACGAGCGGTTGATCGCGACCGCGCAGCACAGGCGCTCCAGCGACGACGTTCGCCCCTGCCGGCGCGCTTCGCCGAACAATCGGTCCGCGAGGGCGAACTCGCCTTCCACGCCCCGGCTCAACGCCTCGCAGCCGAGGACGGCGCCGTCGTCCAGGCGGAAGATCGACTGGAAGCTGGTGCGTACGGCCCGAGTCTCGATCACGTGGTCCAGGGTCATCTCGTCCCTCGCTTGCATCGGGGATCCCCCGCGGCTGTCCTGGCGCCGACCGTGGATTGCTGTAGATGCAGAAAGGACGCCTGTGGGGACTGCAACGTCACATCCGCTTATCTGCTACCTGACCGTGTAGGAGGCGCAGGCGATTTATCGGACGAAAGCGGAGGGGCACCCGGCCTTCGGGTGCCCCTCCTCGTCTGCTGCGCTCCGCGATTCCGGCCGGCCGATCACGGCTCGGTGTCGTATCGCTTCTTGGACCCGGTCGTAACGTCTACGAGGTGCATCACCTCGCGCGCGCGGCGCAGTGCTGCCTGGGTGGCCTGCCACAGTGCCCCCGCACGCGTCGATTCGTTGGCGGCCTCCGCCGGCTTGGGACGCTCAGCCGGTGCGGCGCGCCGGGGCGCGGGGGCGGCGCTCGGTTCGAGCACGGCCGTTCCCAAGGCGGCGCCGACGAACTCGCCGGACATGAGCCACGTGCGGAGCGTGTCGTCGTCCACCTCTTCCCAGCGATCGGGAATGGGGTGAAGGCGTCGGCGCTCGCCGTCGGACTCGAAGCTGAGCCAGCCGCCGGCGTACCGGGCACGCACCTCGGCCTTGGAGCGCGGCCGCGTGTCCCACACCTGCCAGCGGCTGCCTGCCGCATCGATGAATTCCCTGTGAGCCATTCCGCAAACGATCCTGTACGAGAAGCCATCATCATGGGCGGCGGCCCAGGCCGCGCCGAATCCATAAATCTAACGGGAAGCAACGGCGCCCGGTATGGCAGCCCGGAGATGACGGAGGCCCCGCCCGGCACGTTGCCAGGCAGGGCCTCGGTCCTCTCGGCGGGCGGGACCGTCAGCGTCGCCGTGTGACGGTCCAGGAGCAGACGATGCCGATTGCCCGCGGATTGCAGTGTCTCGCCCCGCTTGGCCGCCGCGGTTACGTTGGTGCACTTCGCGACCGTGGTTCCCGTGGTCACCTCATCTGAAGACGTGAAGATGAAAGCACGAATCCTGGCCCTTGCACTGGCGATCAGCGCCCTGTTCTCGACGCCCGCGCACGCGTGGGACGAGCTGGGGCACCGCGTGGTGGCGCAGATCGCGTGGGAGAACATGACGCCCGCCGCGCGCGCCCGGGCCATCCAGATCCTGCGCGCCGCCCCGCCGCGGTCTGGAATCGCCGCGCTGCGGCCGACGATGGGCACCGAGGCCGAGCGCGACCGAGAGTGGTTCACCTGGGCCGCCGTGTGGCCCGACCTGATCCGCGACCGCGACCATCCGGGCTTCGTCTACGCGCATTCCGACTGGCACTACGTCAACCTCTTCTGGGAAGTGGGCCCCAACGGCCAGCCGCGCGACCGGCCCGACATCCCCCGGGCGGGGCTACTGATCGACCAGGTGCAGCGGATTTCGGGAACGCTGGGGAGCGCGGCCGTGCCGGACTCGTCCAAGGCGGTGGACCTGGCCTGGGCGCTTCACCTGATCGGCGACGGACACCAGCCGATGCACAACAACGCGCGCATCACCGCCCAGGACCCGGAGGGCGACCGCGGCGCCAACTCGTTCCGGCTGGCGGGGCCGTATCCGTACAGCAACCTCCACGCGTACTGGGACGGATTGGTGGGCATCGCCCTGCCGTGGCGGCCCACCGACCGCACCGAGGCGGAATACGTGTCGAGCGTCACCGAGCGGATCACCGGCCGGCACCCGATCGGGCCCCTGCGGAGCCGCCTGCTCCCGGGCCAGTACGAGGCGTGGTCGCGCGAGGGGTTCCAGATCGCCAAAACCGCCTATCCGTCGTGGCTGCAGCGCAACCAGCGTCCGCCGGCGCGCTACCGCCCGTTCGCCTGGCAGAAGGCAGAGCCTCGCATCGCCATCGCGGGCTATCGCCTGGCCAACTACCTGAACGGCACGCTGGGTTCCTGATCCACCGCTCCTGAAACGGGCGCCCGGAGCCGCTTTCGCAGGTCCGGGCGCGAGAAGGAACACTGCGGCGCTACGTAACTGGAGCGATCCGATAGGGCAACGGATGGGCATTGATGCTCACCTGATTCCCCTTTCGGATCGCTCCCATTTTTTTTCTTGCCGATCGGCTGTTCACGATGTACGCTTTGGGCCGATTCTCGCCCATAGCTCCGGAGCCGCCGATGCACAGAATGGCCATCCCAATCGCCCTGCTCATCCTCGCCCTGCCCGCCACTCCCGCGGAAGCGCAACGCAGTCGTCCAGCAGCCGATGTTCGTCAGGTCGTGCAGCAGGTCGCGACGGCGGAAGCCGCCTATCGAGCGGCCCATGGCAGGTACACGGCGTCGCTGCGGGAACTGGGGATCGAGCGGACGCGGAGCGTGGACGTACGCGTCATTGCGGAGGGAGCGCGGGGCTTCTCCGTCGTGGCGGTGGGCGCCGACGAGGAATGCGCGGTGTTCCACGGCACCGCGCGACCGCCACGGACGTACGCCCGCACCGCCGCCCGCGTCGCCTGCCGGTCGCGACGGGGCGGTCGGTAAAAGAACAAAGGAAGGCCTCACACGGAGGGCACGGAGGGCACAGAGGAGGGGCACGAGCCCTCCACCGTTCCTCCGTGTACTCCGTGCTCTCCGTGTGAGACGCAGTTCGTCACAGATGGGTACGGGCTTCAGAGTGGGGGCGAGCACGGTGCGCTTCGGCGAGTGTGTGGCGGATCCCTCGGTCGCTGCGGGCTTTGGGGGTAAGGCGAGGTGGAGCGTGGCCGCTCCGTCGGGATGACAATCGGCAGCGGCGTGCGTGAGCGGCGGGTTCACTCGCTCACGCGACGGGGTGACGCACGATGTCTTGGATCATCCGTTCTTCGCGGACTCCGCCTCGGCCTCGGCTTCCGCCGCCGCTTCGTTGGCTTCGGCGACCACGGCCGGGTCCGCGCCCGGGGCCTCGCCATGGTCCGGCGCCCGCGGAACCATCAGCGTCAGCCGGTGGCGGCCGATGGCGTACTCGAAGCGGCGGCCCGTCAGCGGCTCGCCGTCGGCGTTCACCGTCATTTCCTCGGGCGATTCCACCACCAGCGACGTCACCTTCCGGTAGGTGACCTTGTCGTGGCTCACGTGCTTGCCCGCGCGCACCAGCGGCGCCAGGCGCACCAGGTCCAGGTGATTCATCCCCTGAACGATGCACACGTCCAGCAGGCAGTCCGAAGGATCCGCCGCGGCCGTCACCCAGTTGCCGCCCCCCGTTCTCCACGCGTTCCCCACCGCGAACAGCAGAAACCCGCCCTCGTACACCACCTCGTCGCCGGATACGAACCGCGCGGTCGTATCCTTGAGCTGCACGAACTTCTTGACGCCGGTCACCAGGTACGCGATGGGCCCCAGCAGCCGCTTCAGCTCCTTCGACGCGTCGTCGGTCGCCTCGGCGCCCATGCCGCCAGTGGACACGTTCAGGAAGTAGCGCCCGTTCACACGCGCCACGTCCACCGTGTACTCCTCGCCGCTCGCGGCGTCCATCAGCGCGCCCTCGGGGTTGCCCGGGGCAATGCCCATTCCCCCCGCCAGGTCGTTGCCCGTCCCCAGCGGCACGATCCCCAGGTTCGGAAGCGCCGCGTCGGGCGTCGTGTCCTCGCGGTCGGCGATCCACTCGTACAAGCCGTTCACCACCTCGTTGATGGTGCCGTCGCCGCCGCACGCCACCACCAGGTCCGCCCCGTACTCCGCCGACTTCCACGCGAACCGGTGCGCGTCGCCCTGCTCGAAGGTCACGCGCGGATGCACCACGTGCCCCTCGTCGCGCAGGCGCTGCACCCCCTGGCGCAGCGCCTGGACGGCGTCGGGCGAGGACGGGTTGATGATCAGGGCGATCTGCACGATTCGGCTCGTGATCAAAAGGATGAGGGATTACCGGGCCGGGAGGGCGGGGGAGCAAGAACTTCGCCAGCCACCGCCTCCGGTTCGGGAGATGTTCTCCTTGACCTGCGGAGGAACGCCATTAGCTTGTGGGCCAGAGTGGGATGTTGTGGGGGATTGTGGGGCAGCGTGGCAGGCCTTATCAGCGGAGCCCGGTGAACGGCTTTCTCGGGAGCTATCAGCACCAGATCGACGACAAGGGCCGGCTCAGCCTTCCCGCCCCGTTCCGACGGGAGGGGGGGGACGAGCCGATGGTCCTGGTGCACGCGTTTCCCGACGCCCTCACCCTGTATCCCCAGCGTACCTGGGCCGAAGTGGAGGCTCGCCTTCGCGAGATGCTGCGGCTGAACCCCCAGGCCCGCGCCTACGTGCTGAAGGTGACCGCCAACGCCGTGGAAGTGGTGCCCGACAAGCAGGGTCGCATCATGGTCCCCGCGCGGCTGCAGGAATCCGTCGGCATCGCGGGGCCCACGCTGATCGTGGGCGCCATCGACCGCATCGAGTTGTGGAACCCGGAGCGCTTCCAGGCCGCCACGGCCGAGCCCGTGGCCGAGGCCGAGCGCTTCACGCACCAGATCTTCGGCTGATCCCCCTCACCCCGTCGGTGACATGATCGTTCAGCCCCGCCCGCCCGTTTCGATGCACTCGCCGCTGGCCGGCTCGGGGGTGCCCTGCGGCCTGGACCGCCACTTCGGGCCGTTCGAGCCCATGGACGGCCTGGGCGCATTCCTGGGCACCGAGTGGTTCACCTGCCGCGGCTGCCGTGCGCTGGTCACCCGCGCCAACGCCGTGCGGCCCGCCGCGGCGTGACGCTGCCCTATGCCTCCGGCTACCACGCGCCCGTCATGGTGCGCGAGGTGATGGATCTCCTCATGCCGGAGCGGGGCGGGCTGTACCTGGACGGAACGCTGGGCGGCGGCGGCCACGCCGAGGCGCTGCTGGAGCGGGGTCCGGAGGCGCGGCTGATCGGCACGGACCGCGATCCGGATGCGCTGCGCGAGGCGGGGGAGCGGCTGGCCCGCTTCGGTGATCGCTTTCGTCCCGTCCGATCGAACTTCGCGGATGCCGTCGCCGCCGCCGGGATCGAGGATGCATCGCTGGATGGCGTGCTGCTGGACCTGGGGATTTCGTCGCACCAGATCGACGTCGACGAGCGCGGCTTCACCTTTCGTCCCGGCGCGCCGCTGGACATGCGGATGGCGCAGGCGACCGCCGCGGAGCCCAGCGCGGCCGACCTGCTGAACGAGATGGACGAGGCCGAGCTGGCGAACATCTTCTATCGCTACGGCGAAGAGAAGCGCTCGCGGAAGCTGGCGCGCATCGTTTTGGAGATGCGGGAGCGCGAGCCGTTCGCCACCAGCGACCACCTGCTCGACGCCGTCCGCCGCACGCTGGGGCCGCGCGCCGAGGCGGCGGACAAGGCCAGGATCTTCCAGGCGCTGCGGATTGCCGTGAACGGCGAGATCCAGGCGCTGGAGCGGGCGCTGGAAAGCTTCCGGAAGGCGCTGGCGCCGGGGGGCGTGTTCGCGGTGCTCGCCTACCACTCGCTGGAAGACCGCCTGGTGAAGAACGCCTTTCGCGACTGGAGCCTGGACTGCGTCTGCCCGCCGGGCTTCGTCCAGTGCCAGTGCCGCGGAACGCCGCTGGGAACGACGATCACCCGAAAGCCCATGTCTGCCACGGAGCAGGAAACCCTGGCCAACCCTCGCGCCCGCAGCGCCCGCCTGCGCGGGTGGAGGGCGGCGTGAGCACCGACGCCATGCCGCGCCCGGCGCGCGCCCGCCAGGCCGAGCGCGCCGCCCGCTGGGAGGCGCCGCAGGGCGACCGGGCGGAGCGCCGCGCCCGCCGACGCGCCTTTCTGGGGCGCGCCGTGCTCGTCTGCGCCGTGGCGGGTTGCCTCGCGTCCGTGGTCTGGCGGCAGACGGAGGGCGTCGCCCGCCAGCGCGAGCTTGCCAAGCTGCAGAACGACATCTCCCTCGCCGAAGCCGAGCGGGTGGAGTGGACCAACCGCATCCAGGAACTGCAGACGCGCGCCCGCATCACGAAGATCGCCGAGCGCCGGCTGGGGCTTCACGTGGCGCGCGACGACGAGGTCGTGCTGCTTCCCATCCCCGCCGCGTCCATGGAGCAGGGCCAGTGAGCCGCGCCGGGGCCTGGGACAGCGAAGAGCGCCTGCGCGGCCGCCGCCGCCTGCTGATCGTGTCCATCGCCATCGCGGCGGTGCTGATCGTGGGCCGCTCGGTGCAGCTGCAGGGGTTCGAGGGCGACAAGTGGCGCGCCGAGGCGGCCGAGCAGCAGCAGGCGCGCGTGCCCCTGCCCGCCCGCCGCGGCGCCATCTTCGACCGCGACGGCGTTCCCCTGGCCCTCACCCGCGAAACCTTCCGCCTGTCGCTCGCCCCCAGCGAGCTGGCGGACCGCGACGCCGCCGTCCGGCAGCTCGCACAGGTGCTGAAGCTGACGCGCTCCGCCGCACGCCGGGCGACGAGCAAGGATCGCAAGTGGGTGGTGCTTCCCGGGCGGTTCACGGCAGAGCAGCGGCGGGAGATCGGCGATCTCCGCGGCTTTCACTGGGAGCGGCGGCTGGAGCGCTTCTACCCCCAGGGCACCGTGGGGCGCGAGGTGCTGGGCGGCATCAGCGGCGACGGGCGGCCGCTGGGCGGAATGGAGCAGGCGCTGGACCGAATGCTGGCCGGGCGCGACGGCTACTCGGTGATGCGGCGCGACGGCAAGGGCCGCAAGGAGGCCTCCGTCGCCCTGCCGGTCGTGCAGGCGACGGACGGCAACGACGTGTACCTGTCCATCGACTTCGACCTGCAGGAGATCGCCGACGCGGCGCTGGGCGCGGCCATCGACAGCACCGGCGCGGCCGGCGGCGACCTGCTGCTGATGGACCCGCGCACCGGCGAGGTCCTGGCCGCGGTCTCCCGGCGGCAGGGCGGCTCGCTGGGCGTGGGCGCGTTCATCGAGCCGTACGAGCCGGGCTCCGTGGCCAAGCCCCTGTTCGTCAGCACGCTGCTGGCGACGGGCAAAGCCACGCTGGGCGAGAGCGTGCACGGCGAAGGCGGCCGGTGGACGGATCCCGATGGCCGCGTGCACACCGATGTGCACGCCTACGACTGGCTGACGCTGCGCGACGCGCTGCGCGTGTCCAGCAACATCGGCATGGTGAAGTTCGTCCCGCGGCTGAGCCCCGGGCAGCAGTTCGGCATGCTGCGCGACTTCGGGTTCGGCACGCCCACCGGGGTGGAGTACCCGGCGGAGTCGTCCGGCCGCCTCCCGCGGCCGGACCGCTGGTCCAAGCCCACGGGGGCCTCGCTGGCCACGGGCTACGAGCTCTCCGTCACGCCGCTGCAGCTGGCCCTGGCCTACGGCGCGCTGGCCAACGGCGGCGTGCTGATGGAGCCACGCCTCGTCCGCGAAGTGCGCGGGCGCGACGGCAAGACGCTGGAGCGCCGCGACCCCCGCGAGGTGCGCCGGGTGATTCCCCGCGCCGTGGCGGGACAGATCCGCGACGTCCTCGTTACCGTGGTCGCCGACGGCACCGCGACGCGGGCGTCGCTCTCCACCTTCGAGGTGGCGGGAAAGACGGGAACGGCGCGGCGCACGGGTGCGAACGGCCGCTACGAGGCGGGCCAGTACAACTCCACCTTCGTCGGCTTCTTTCCCGCGCGCGATCCGCAGCTGACCATCCTGGTGCGGCTGGACCGGCCGCAGGGCGAGTACTACGGCGGCCTGACCGCGGCCCCGGTCACCCGCGAAACGCTGCAGGCCATCCTGGCCGCGCGCTCGCCGGGGCTGGACCGCCGCAGCCTCCTCGCGACGCGCCTTCCCGCACAGTCACCGGTGCGCGCGGCCGGGACGCGGCGCGCCGATCCGCCGCCTTCCGGCTCCGAGGGCGTCTACGTCTTCGTTTCGACCGACAACGTGGGCAGGGCGGTGGACGAGCGGCCTGCGGCTCCCGTCGCCATGCCCGACCTGTCCGGCCTCCCCCTGCGCGACGCTGCCCGGCGGCTCCACGCACTGGGCGTCCGCGTCAGAGTTAGAGGCGGCGGATTCGTCGCCAGCACCCGGCCCGAGGCGGGGCAGCCCGTCGCACGGGGAGACACGCTGGTCATCGTGGGCGACAGCCGATGAGCGGCCGCACGAGCACCCTGGGAGCCATCGAGGCGCGCCTCGCCCGCGAGAACCTGCTCGCGGGCGCCCGCCGTTTGTCTGCGGAAGCCGCGGCGGGCATCGTCACCGACGTCACCGCCGATTCTCGTGCGGTCGGCCCGCGGTCGCTGTTCTGCGCCGTCCACGGCACCGCGAGCGACAGCCATCGCTTTCTCCCCGCTGTGGCCGAATCCGGCGCGGCGGGAGCGACGGTGGAGCGGATGAACGAGTTCGCGCCCCTTCCCCGCATCCATGTCAACAACGGCCGCCTGGCGACGGCGTACGCCGCGGCGGAGTTCTTCGGCGACCCGTGGGACGCGATGACGCTGGTGGGCGTCACGGGGACGAACGGGAAGACGACGAGCGCGGCGATGCTGCGGCACCTGCTGGCGGCCGACGGGCCCAGCGGCTACGTCGGCACGCTGGGGGCGATCGGGTCCGATGGGACGGTGATCCCGGGGACGGAGGGGCTGACCACGCCGGGGCCGGTGGAGGCCGCGCGCTGGATGCGCCGCTTCGCGGACGAGGGCGTCTCGCGCGTGGCGATGGAGGTTTCGTCCCACGCGCTGGACCAGGGCCGTCTCGCCGCCGTGAGGTTCGATGCGGCCGTGTTCACCAACCTCACGCAGGACCATCTCGACTACCACGAAACCATGGAGGCGTACCGCGTGGCCAAGCTGCGCCTCCTGGAGCTGGTGAAGCCCACGGGCGCCGCCATCGTCAACGCGGACGACCCCGCCTGGGCGCGCGTGAAGGCGACGGTCGGGCGGACGATCACCTTCGGCGTGGACCATCCGGCGGACGTACGGGCGGAGGCGGTTCGCGTGGGACCCGGTGGGATGGAGTTCACGCTGCGGACACCGGACGGCGGCGCGGAAGTGGCGCTGCCCATCTTCGGCACCTTCAACGTGTCGAACGCGGTGGCGGCGGCGGCGGTGCTCTGGTCGCTGGGATGGAGCGCGGCGCGGATCGCGGAGCGGCTCGGTACGCTCCCGCAGGTGCCGGGGCGGCTGGAGCGCACGGCGGGGCCGCCGGAGTGCGCTACGGTGCTGCTGGATTACGCCCACACGCCGGATGCGCTGGAGCGGGCGCTGCAGGCCGTGCGCCCCCTCGTTTCGGGCCGGCTGATCGTGGTGTTCGGCGCGGGGGGAGACCGTGATTCCGCCAAGCGCCCGCTGATGGGAAAGGCCGCGGCGGAGAACGCGGACCTGGTGATCGTCACCTCCGACAACCCGCGGACGGAGGACCCTGAGCGCATCATCGACGACGTCGAGAGCGGCATGGGAAGTGCACCCCGGCGGCGGATTTCCGACCGCCGCGAGGCCATCCGCACCGCACTCACCGAAGGGCGCACCGACGACCTGGTTCTCCTGGCCGGCAAGGGCCACGAGACGTACCAGATCGTCGGTACCGAAAAGCGTCCGTTCGACGAGCGCACTGTCGTGCGCGAGGTTCTCGCGGACCTGAAGACCGCCGCTGGAGGTGCCGTTTGAGCGGGTTCCGCTGGACCGCCGCCGAAGTCGCCCGCGCGCTGGAGCTGAACGCTCCCGCCGAGGAGATGGACTTCGCCGGAGTATCGACCGACACGAGAAAGATCGTCCCCGGGTCGCTGTTCGTCGCCCTGTCCGGGGCCAATTACGACGCACACGACTACCTGGACCAGGCCGTCGCGGGAGGCGCCGTTGCCGCGGTCGTCAGCCGGGTGCCGGACGGCTCGCCGCCCATCCCGTACTTTATGGTGCCGAACACGCTGCACGCCCTTGGCGCCTTGGGCCGGCACCGCCGCCGCGCGCTGGCTGGCCGCGTAGTGGCCGTCGCGGGGAGCAACGGAAAGACCACGACGAAGGAGCTGCTGCGGGCCGCGCTCTCGCCGCGCCTGCGCGTTCACGCGACGGATGCCAACCTGAACAACCAGGTAGGCGTGCCGCTGACGCTCCTGGCGACGCCGGACGACGCCCAAGCCGTCATCGTGGAGACGGGGACCAACGAGCCCGGGGAGATTACCCTTCTCTCCCGCATCGTGGAGCCCGACGCCGCCATCATCACGGCCATCGGCGAGGAGCACCTGGAGGGGCTGGGTTCCGTGGAGGGCGTGCTGCAGGAGGAGCTGGCGATCTTCGACGGGCTGCGCGCGGACGGCATCGCCATCGTCGCCGAAGATCCCGCGGAGCTTCCGCAGGGGACGCGCGAGCGGGTCGATTCGTCTCGTGTGCGGGTGTGCGGCTCCGGCGCGGAGGCGAACTTCGGGCCGGACGGCGGGATGGAGAGCGTGAAGGTGCGGCCGGACGGGAGCACGGAATGGAGCTTCCGCGGCGTGCCCGTGCACATTCCCATCCCCGGGATGCACAACGTCCGCAACGCGCTGCTCGCCCTGGCTGTCGCCGAGGAGTGGGGCGTGCCCATCGCCGATGCCGCCGCGGGGCTGGCGGCGATGAAGGCGACCAAGATGCGGAACGAGTGGGTGCGCGTCGGCTCCCTGAACGTGATCGCCGACTGCTACAACGCCAACCCGCCCAGCATGCGGGCCGCGCTGGACCTGCTGGCGTCCGTTCCCGCGCAGGGTGAAAAGGTGGCCGTGATGGGCACCATGCGCGAACTGGGCGACCATGGCGACCGCCTGCACCGCGAACTGGCGCTCCATGCCGCGGGTCTCATCGGCCACGGCATCGACCGCGTGGTGGCGACCGGGGATTTCGTCCGTGCGTTCGAGGAGAACCACTCGGAGCTTGGCGAGCGGCTGGTGGCGGCCGAAGATCCCCTGGAGGCGTACGAGGTGCTGCGGCCGGGATTGACCGGGGGCGAGACCATCCTGCTCAAGGGCTCGCGCGGGGTGGCGCTGGAACGCTGGATTCCGCTGATGGAGCGCGATTTCGCGCAGCATACCGCCGCGACGGAGGGCTGACCGGTGCTCTATCACCTGCTGGTGCCGTGGGCCGAGTACTACATCGGCTTCAACCTCTTCCGCTTCGCCACCTTCCGGGCGGCGGGGGCCGTGGTCACGGCGTTCTTCGTGGCGTTCTGGCTGGGCCCCGCCATCATCTCTCGCCTGCGGATGCTCAAGGTGGGGCAGGTGGTGCGCACCGAGGGCCCGCAGACGCACCTGGGCAAGAGCGGCACGCCCACCATGGGCGGCGTGCTGATCATCCTGGCCACCGTCATTCCGACGGTGCTCTGGGCGCGGCTGGACAACTGGTATACCATCATTGCCCTGGTCGTCCTGCTGTGGCTGGGCGCGGTGGGCTTCATGGACGACTACCTGAAGATCGTCCGCAAGAACACCGGCGGCCTCAAGGGGCGCTACAAGATCGTGGGGCAGGCGGGCGTCGGCATTCTGCTGGGCATCGTGCTGATCGTGTTCGACGTCAGCAATCCCATTCCGCCCACCTGGACTCAGATCCCGTTCTTCAAGAGCTGGCACGTAGACTTCTGGCCCGTGACGTACGTGCTGTTCGTCACCTTCATCATCGTCGGCTGTTCGAACGCGGTGAACCTGACGGACGGGCTCGATGGGCTGGCGGCGGGGCTTTCGGGGATCGCGGCGGCCACGTTCGGCGTGTTCGCGTACCTGCTGGGCCGGGTAGACTCGTCGGACTACCTGAACGTGTTCTATCTGCCCGGCTCGGGCGAGCTGGCCATCTTCTGCGTGGCGCTGGCGGGGGGATGCATGGGCTTCCTCTGGTTCAACGCCCACCCGGCCGAAGTGTTCATGGGCGACACCGGCTCGCTCGCCATCGGCGGCGTGCTGGGCGCGGTTGCGGTGCTGCTGAAGGCGGAGTTCCTGCTGGCCATCATCGGCGCGGTGTTCGTGGCCGAGGCGCTGTCGGTGGCCACGCAGACCATCTACTACAAGTGGACCAAGAAGCAGACGGGCACCGGCAAACGCATCTTCCGGATGGCCCCGCTTCACCACCACTTCGAGCAGATCGGCTGGCACGAGAGCAAGGTGATCATCCGCTTCTGGCTGATGGGCATCATCTGCGCGCTGGCCGCCTTCGCGACGCTCAAGATCCGCTGATGAGCCGTTCGCTGGCGGGGGAGACGATCGGAATCCTGGGGCTGGCGCGCAGCGGGCTTGCCGCCGCGCGTCTGGCGCTGTCGCGAGGCGCGAAGGTCTATGCCAGCGACGCGGGAGATTCCGAGTCTGCCCGTGCGGCGGCGGAACAGGTGCGGGCCCTGGGCGGCGACGCCGAGACCGGCGGGCACGATCTGCAGAAGCTGGGCGCCTGCACGCGGATCGTCCTTTCCCCTGGGATTCCGCCCACGGCGAAGGTGCTGCGGGAAGAGGCGATCCGGGGCGTGCCGGTGGTGCCGGAGATCGAGCTGGCGTTCGGGCAGCTGAACTGCCCCGTCATCGGCATCACGGGAACGAACGGCAAGACGACGGTCACCTCGCTGATCGAGCACCTGCTGCAGTCCGCCGGGATCGACGCCATCGCGGGCGGCAACATCGGCACGGCGTTGAGCGAACTGGCGCTGCGCGAGCCCCAGCCCGCCTGGGCCGTGGCGGAGGTCAGCTCCTTTCAGCTGAGCGGCATCCGGGCCTTTTCGCCGGTGATCGGGATTCTGACCAACCTGGCGCCTGACCACCTGGACTGGTACGACGACGTCGAGGACTACTACGCCGACAAGGCGCGCCTCTTCGTCAACGCAGGCCCGCAGAGCCGGTGGATTCTGAACGCGGAGGACGAGCGCGCTCGGGACCTGATCGGCGACGCGCCGGGAACGCGCTACTACTTTCGCGTGGAGACGCCGCCGGAGTCCGAGGAGGAGCTGGGCGGGTGGCTTTCCGCCGGGGTGCTGCTGGTGCGCACCGAGCCGGGGGTGACGGAAGCCGTGGGGGCCGCAGCCGACCTGCAGATTTTGGGGCCGCACAACGTCGCCAACGCGCTGGCGGCCGCCATCGCCGCGCGTCTCGCGGGCGCCACGGCGGTGCAGATTGCCGACGCACTGCGGACCTTCAGGGCGCCGGCGCACCGGCTGGAGCCGGTCGGCGAGATGGACGGCGTGCTGTGGATCAACGACAGCAAGGCGACCAACATCGCCTCTACGCGCGTCGCCATCCGCGGCATGGCCCGGCCCACCGTGCTGCTGCTGGGCGGCACGCACAAGGGAGAGCCCTACACCGAGCTGCTGCCGGACCTGCAGGGACGGGTGAAGACGGTGATCGCCTACGGCGAAGCCGCGCCCCTCATTGAAGCCGATCTCCAGGGCAAGGCGCCGGTCGAGCGGGTTGACGGGCCGTTCGAAGCCGTCATCGCCCGTGCGCGCCAGGTCGCCGCGTCGGGAGACGCGGTGCTGCTTTCGCCGGCGTGCAGCAGCTTCGACATGTTCAGGAACTACGAGGAACGGGGCCGCCGCTTTTGCGAGCTGGCCCGGGAAGGGCAGGAATGACGAGCATTGCGCTCCGCTGGAAGCGGGGCAGGGAACAGGCGCCGGTGCAGCCGGTGGTCACGCCGATGGCGCGCGCGCGCACCGTGGCGGCACCGGGGGCGGCCGTGCGCGAGCAGACGTGGGAAAGCCGCGCGCTGGTGGCGCTGACAGCCGCGGCGTTCGCGTTCGGCATCACCGAAATGTACAGCGCCAGCTCGTTCGACGCGGCGGCGCTGGGGCTGCCCGGGCACTACTTTGCGCTCAAGCAGCTGGGCGGGGCCGTGGCGGGCGTCGTCGTCGCGGCCGTGCTTTCGCGCATGGACTACCGCCAGCTGCGCCGCCTCGCCTGGCCCATGCTGGGCATCGTCGCCTTCCTGCTCCTCCTCGTGGTGATGCCGGGCACCGAGGCCATCTCGCCCCGACTGAACGGCGCGCGCCGCTGGCTGAAGCTGGGCGTGATGTTCCAGCCCTCGGAGTTCGCCAAGATCGCGCTGATCGTGTGGACGGCCATGCTGGCGGTGAAGAAGGCCGACCGGCTGCACTCGCTGAGCAAGGGGCTGATGCCCTTTCTGCTGGTGTGGATGGGCGTGGTGCTGCTGGTGATGAAGCAGCCCAACATGAGCGCCGCGCTGCTGCTGGTGCTCCTGTCGTCGCTGGTGCTGTTCGCGGGCGGGGCGCGCATCGGCCACTTCATCCTGCTGGTGCTGCTGGCCGTGCCCGTGCTGTACAAGCTGGTACAGGGCGAGGGCTACCGGGCGCGCCGCATCGCCGCGTTCCTGGACCCGGCCCACGACACGGGCGGCGTGAGCTACCAGATCCACCAATCGCTGATCGCCATCGGCTCCGGCGGGCTGGGCGGCGTGGGATTCGGCGAGAGCCGGCAGAAGTACGGCTTTCTTCCCGAGGCGCAGAACGACTTCCTCTTCTCGATGATCGCCGAGGAGTGGGGGCTGCTGGGCGTGCTGTTCGTGGTGACGATCTTCGCCGGGTTCCTGGTGGTGGGCTACCGGATCGCCGCTCGGGCGCCGGACCGGTTCGGCTACCTGGTCGCCATCGGGATGACGAACCTGATCTCCGTCTCCGCCTTTCTGCACATGGGCGTGGCGCTGGCGCTGCTGCCCACGACGGGCGTGGCGCTCCCCTTCATGTCGTCCGGCCTTTCGGCCCTGCTGACGTCGTTCGCGGCCGTCGGCATCCTGCTGAGCATCGCCCGCGTGGCGAAAGACCCCGAGGCCGCACGATGACCACACCCCGCGTGCTCTTTGCCGGCGGCGGCACCGGCGGCCACCTGTACCCGGCGCTGGCGCTGGGCGAAGCCTTCAAGCGGCTGGACCCGGCGGCGGAGGTGATGTTCATCGGCGCCAGGCGCGGCGTGGAGGCGCGGGTGCTGCCGGAGCTGGGGGTGGCGCACGCGCTGCTGCCGCTGGAGCCCATCCGCCGGGCCAAGCCGTGGCAGAACTGGCGGCTGTTTCCCGCCATGTTCGGCTCGTTCTCGGCGCTGAACGGCGTGTTCCGCCGCTTCAAGCCCAACCTGGTCGTGGGCACGGGCGGGTACGCCAGCGGGCCCGCGGTGGCCTTTGCGATGATGCGGGGCGTGCCCGCGGCGGTGCAGGAGCAGAACTCGTATCCCGGCTTCGTCACGCGGCTGGTGGACAAGCGGGTGCGGCAGATTCACCTGGCGTTTCCCGAGGCGCTGAAGTACCTGAAGCCCGGGCCGCGCACGCAGGTGTTCGAGTTCGGCAACCCCATCAAGCCGCCCGACTTCTCCGTGGACCGCGCGGCGGCCCGGGCCAAGTTCGGGCTGGGACCGGGCACCGTCTGCCTGGTGACGGGCGGCAGCCAGGGCGCGCGCCCGGTGAACGAGGCGCTGCTGGCGGACCTGCGCGGCATCCGGGAGGGGCGCCTTCCCGCGCCGCCGGAGGGCTTCCAGATCCTCTGGGCCGCGGGAACGGGCAATTTCGCCCGCGTCGAGAAGGGGCTGGAAGACCTGGGGCACCCGGCGTGGGTGCACGCCATGCCCTACATCAACGACATGCCGTCCGCACTGGCGGCGAGCGACTTCGCCATCTCGCGCGCAGGCGCCATGTCGCTGGCCGAGCTGTGCGCGTGGGGCATCCCCGCCGTGCTCGTGCCGCTGCCCCACGCCGCGGCCAATCACCAGTACCACAACGCGGTCGCCCTGGCCGAGGCGGAGGCGGGCGTGATGGTGCAGGAGCAGGAGCTGGGGGGCGGCCGCCTGTGGGGCGAGGTGATGACGCTGGCGTCCAACGAGGCGCGCCGGACGGAGCTGGCCACGCGCGCCCGCAGCCGCGGCCAGCCCGACGCCGCGGACCGCATCGTCCGCGAGCTCGCCCGGCTGATTGGATGAGCGACATGCCGTGGGAGCACGACCGCCGCATCCGCGAGCTGTCCGAAATCTTCCGCGACCTGGGCGCGGACGACTACGAGGACCGGGCGCGGTCGGAGGTGGAGGAGGACACCCCACAGCTCGCTACCTTCCTGGCCCTGCGGAAGATGTGGCGACACGCGATGCCCTGGAGAGACGATCCGCACGGGTGGATCGAGGTGGTCGTGGAGGAGGCGGACGATCCCAACGCCCCCTTTCCCGATGCGGGCCAGGCGCTCCGCCGGATGCTGGCCGCCGGCGCGGACCCCGACGACGTGCTGAAGGTGACGCGGATGGTGGCCCTCGAAACGCTCTTCTCCACCCTGCACACCGTGGACGATGGCCGGGACCACGCCGCGCCTGAAGGCACGCCGGGCTGGCGCCTGGTGGAAACCGATCCGGAAGGCGAGCCAACCGGCCGGGTGGTGTCGGGGCTGCACAAAGAGGTGCTGTTCCTGGAGCCGAGGCGCGGAGGACGACGGTGAAGGAGCGGGCGTCGGATGTTTGGTGGCAGAAGCGTAGCACCGTGGGGCGCAAACCCGCGCCCGGCGATTCTTTTCCCGCACCCGCGCGGCGGTTAGATTGAGCACCGAGTTCGACCTGGTTCAGCTGGCGAAGCACGGGCCCATCCACTTCATGGGGATCGGCGGTGCGGGGATGTCGCCGCTGGCCGAGATGGCCTTGCTGGGCGGCGCGCGGGTGACGGGATGCGACTCGTCCCCGGGCCCCGCGACCCAGCTGCTCGAGGAGCGCGGCGCGACGGTCTACCAGGGCCACGATGCGGCCCACGTGGCCGATTGCGCCGCGCTGGTGATGACGGCCGCCGTCCCCGCCGACCACCCGGAGCTGGCCGCCGCCCGCGCGCGCGGCATTCCGGTGCTCAAGCGGGCCGAAGCGCTGGGCGCCATCGTCAACCACGGCACCGTCGTGGGCATCGCCGGGACGCACGGAAAGACCACGACGACGACGCTGGCGACGGCGGTGCTGGACGCGGCCGGGCTGCACCCCACGGGCTTCGTGGGCGCGCGGGTGCCGGCCTGGGGCGGCAACCTGCGCCGCGGGGGCGACCAATTGTACGTGGTGGAGGCCGACGAGTACGACCGCTCGTTCCACCAGCTGCGGCCCACCGTGGCCGTGGTGACCACCCTCGAAGCCGACCACCTGGACATCTACGGCTCGCTCGAGGCCATCGAGAAGGCCTTTGCCATCTTCTGCGCCTCGGTGCCTGAAGACGGCCTGATCGCCGGCTGCGCCGACGACCACGGCGCCGCGCGGCTGGTCAACCGCCTTCACGGCGGCCCCGAGCGCGTGGTGACCTACGGCCTCTCTGCCGGCTCCATGCTGCGCGCCGAAGAGGTGGTGATGACCGGATCCGGCGCCGCCTTCACCGTCCGCGAGCGGGGCACCGTCCTCGGCCGCGCGCAACTGAACGCGCCGGGCGAGCACAACGTGAGGAACGCGCTGGCCGCCGTGGCCGTCGCCCGCCACTTCGGCGTGGAGTGGAACGCCATCGCCCGGGGGATCGCCTCGTACGGCGGGGTGGCGCGGCGTTTCGAGACCATCGGAGAGGGGCGCGGGGTGCTGTTCGTGGACGACTACGCGCACCATCCCACCGAGGTGCGCGCCACGCTGGGCGCGGCGCGTGCCGGGCACGGCGAGCGGCGGATCGTCGCCGTCTTCCAGCCGCACCTCTACTCGCGCACGCGCGACTTCGCCCGCGAGTTCGGCGAGGCGCTGGCGCTGGCGGACGTCGTGTTCCTCACCGACATCTACGCCGCGCGCGAAAAGCCGATCGAAGGGGTGACCGGAACGATGATCGCCGACGCCGCCCGCGCCGCCGGGGCCGACGTCCGCTACGTTCCCGCCCGTGCGGACGTGGTGGACGCCGTCGGGGACGAGATCCGCTCGGGGGACCTGTGCCTGACGATGGGCGCCGGCAACCTGGACGCGGCGTCGCGCGAGCTTCACGCGCGCTTCGTGGAGGGGTGACGGTGCGCCGCGCCCGGCTGATCGCCTTCGCCCTGGTGGCCGCCGCGGCGGGCTCGTCTCCCTTCTGGGGGCCGCCCGCCCTGCGCCAGGTGCCGTGGTTCGCCGCGGACCGGGTAGAAGTGGCCGGCGCGCGGCTCCTGGCGCCCCACGAGGTCGTCCAGGCGTCGGGGGTGCGGATCGGGATGAACGTGTGGGCCGATCCGGCCGCATGGGAGGCCGCGCTGCGGAAGCATCCGGTGATCGCCAGCGCGACGGTCGAGCGGCGGCTGCCCTCCACGCTGCGGATCCGCATCGTCGAAAAGCGCCCCGTCGCGTTCCTCAGCGGCACGCTGCGGCCGGCGACGGCAACGGGGGAGATCCTTCCGGTGGACCCGGCCCGCGTGCCCGTGGACCTGCCCATCGCGGGCACCGCGCCCGACAGCGCCAGCCGCGTCCGCGACCGGGCGACGCTCAGGGTGCTGGCCGAGGCCGCGCGCCTGTCCGACGCCGACCCCATGCTCATGGCGCGGGTCAGCGAAGTGGGCATTCGCCGCGACGGGGCCACGCGCCTGGTGATGGCCGCGCCCCGCGCCGAGGTGCTGCTGGCCGCGGGCGCCGCCGAGCCCCGGCTGACGCAGCTTCGCGCCGCCCTGGCCGACGTCGACCGGCGCCTGCCCGGCGGAGGACGCGCCGTGCTCGACGCCCGCTTCGCCGACCAGGTGGTGGTCCGTCTCCTGGCGCCCACGCCGGCCCCCGCGCCGGCGCCGCAACCGCCTTCGCAGAACTGATGCGCCCTATCATCGTCGCAGGCCTGGACATCGGGTCGAACAAGACCTCCGTGGTGATCGCCGAAGTGTCCGGCGAGGCCCCGCAGCGCGCGCAGGTGAAGGTGCTGGGCGTGGGCCAGGCGCGCACCGGCGGCATCCGCCGGGAGATCGTCGCCGACATCGAGGCCACCACCGAGTCCGTCCGCAAGGCGGTCAAGGAGGCCGAGCTGATGGCGGGCGTCACGGTGCAGAAGCTGTACACCGGCATCGCGGGCGAGCACATCCACGCCCGTCCTTCCACCGGCGTCGTGGCCGTGGGCCGCGGCCCCGGCGCGGACGGCGAGATCCGCCCCGGCGACGTGGACCGCGTTCACGAGGTGGCGCGCGCCGTGGTCATCCCCGCCGACCGCGAATTGATCCACGCAATCCCGCAGGAATACATCGTCGACGCGCAGGACGGCATCCGCGACCCCGTCGGCATGGCGGGGACGCGGCTGGAGGCCGAGGTGTTCATCGTCACCGGCAGCGCGTCGGCGTGCCAGAACGTGCGCAAGGCCGTCAGCCGCGCGGGGTACACCGTCGCTGAGCTGGTGCTGGAGCCGCTGGCCTCGTCCCTTTCCGTGATCAGCGAGGACGAGAAGGAGATCGGCGTGGCGCTGGTGGAGCTGGGCGGGGGGACGACGGACGTCTGCGTGTTCCTGGGGAGCAAGATCCGGCACCTGGCGTCGCTTCCCTGGGGCGGCGCCACGGTGACCAACGACATCGCCAAGGGCCTCTCGCTTCCGTACGCCGAGGCGGGACGGGCCAAGGAGCGCTACGGCGTGGCCCGGGCCGACTTCGTGAGCCCCGAGGAAACGTTCGAGGTTCCCGGCGGCGCGGGCGGCCAGCCGCGCCACGTCGCGCGCGAGCTGCTGGCGCACATCATCGAGCAGCGCGTGGACGAGATCTTTTCGCTCGTGGCCGCCGAGCTGGACCGGGGCGGTTTCACCAATCAGCTGGGCGGGGGCATCGTGCTCACCGGCGGCGGCGCGTCGCTGCAGGGCGTGGTGGAGCTGGCGGAGCGCAACTTCGCCTGTTCCGTGCGCATCGGGGTGCCCGGTGAAGAGCTTGGCGGCCTTGCGGATTCCGTTCGGCGCCCCAAGTTTTCCACGGCCGCGGGGCTGGCCATCTACGGCTCGCGGCGCGTCATCTCCGAATCTCCGGAAGGGGGCGCCATGTCCGGCGCTTCCGTCAACGGCGTCATCAAGCGGATGCGCGACTGGTTCTCGGACTTTTTCTGAAAGCCGGGTCCGTCGCTGCTGTTTTATCATTCTGAATCTTTGCCCCTCCCCCTCGTGAGGAGCCACCGCACATGGTCTTCGAGTACGACGAAACGATGACGCAGAACGCCCGCATGAAGGTGGTGGGCGTGGGCGGCGGCGGCGGAAACGCCGTCAACCGGATGATCGAAGAGGACCTGGAGGGCGTGGAGTTCATCTCGGTGAACACCGACGCCCAGGTTCTCAAGCTCTCCAAGGCCGACGTCAAGATCCAGATCGGCCACAAGCTCACTCGCGGGCTGGGCGCCGGCGCGCGCCCGGAAATCGGCGCGCAGGCGCTGGAGGAGAACCGCGACGAGATGCGCCGGGCGCTGGACGGCGCCGACCTGGTGTTCATCACCGCCGGCATGGGCGGCGGCACCGGCACCGGCGCCGCCCCGCTGATCGCCGAGATGGCGCGGGAGATGGGCGCGCTGACCATCGCCATCGTCACCAAGCCCTTTCTGTTCGAGGGCAAGAAGCGGATGAAGCAGGCCGAGGCCGGCCTGGCCGAGCTGAAGCGCGCGGCGGACACGATGATCGTCGTGCCGAACGAGCGCCTGCTGGCCGTCGTCGGCAAGGGCACCAGCTTCAAGGACGCGCTCAAGAAGGCCGACGAGGTGCTGCTGCACGCCACGCAGGGCATTTCGGACCTGATCCGCGTGACCGGCGAGGTGAACGTGGACTTCGCCGACGTGCGCACGGTGATGAGCAACCGCGGCGCGGCGCTGATGGGCACCGGGTTCGGTCGTGGCGAGAACCGGTCGATGGAGGCCGCGCAGGAGGCCATCAGCTCGCCGCTGCTCGACAACATCTCCATCTCCGGCGCGGCGGGCGTCCTGATCAACATCACCGGCGGGATGGACCTGGCGATCGACGAGGTGACGACCATCTCCTCCATCATCCAGGAAGCCGCGGGCGACGATGCCGAGATCATCTTCGGCGCGGTGCACGACCCGTCCATGAAGGAAGAGGTGCGCGTGACGGTGATCGCCACCGGCTTCGACCGCGACATGCTGGCGGGAATGCCCGACAACGTCATCCGCCCGGACTTCCGCTCGCACGGAGCCGGGCGCCCCGCGGCCGACATCGCGGGCACGCGCACGGCGTATCCCCCGCGCGGCGGCGAGGTTCGCCACGCCAGCGACACGCGGCCCGCGTTCGGCCGGCCCGAGCCGCGGCCGGAGCCCCGCGCCGACGCGCGGCTGGAGCCGCGGCTGGAGCACCGCCCCGAGCCGCGCCCGCAGCCGCTCGACGAGCCGGGGGTGACCCCGCTCCACCGGACGCCGCGACCGGAGCCCAAGGTGCCCAGCGACCTGGAGATCCCCACCTTCATCCGCCGGCAGATGGACTGACGGCACCCCCCGCCTCCCCGGCCTACCCGCCGGGGAGGTGTCTTTGGTGCCCGCGCGCCGGTCCTGTGGCCGCCGCGGGCGAAGATCCCGACACGAGATTCCTGGAGGCCGGATGGCCAACGCGTATCGCATTGCCGCGGCGGGTGTGCTGTGCATCCTGGGCGCCGCCATGGGCGTTCACCGCGAGCAGTCCCGCAACGCGGGCAAGACCGTCGCCCCGCCCACGCTGCTTCCCACGGCGCTCGCCCGCCCGGCGGAGCTGTTCTTCGCCGACACCCTGCGCCGGGGCGAGACCCTGTCGGAGTTGCTGGCCCGCACCCAGCTGGACGTGGATGCCAGCCGCGCGCTGCTCGCCCAGCTTTCCGAGGTGCAGGACCCGCGCAGCATCCGGCCGGGGCTGGTGGTGGAGTACCGCAAGTCCACGCGGACGGGTGCCATCCGCCGCTTCAGCACGCGGCTGGACGCCGACCGCCACCTTGCGTTCCACCGCGAGGGCGCGGGGTGGGCGGGCGAGGTGGAGGAAGTGCCCGTGCACCCGGAAACGGCGGTGCTGGCGGGAACGGTGAAGGCCTCGCTGTACCAGGCGCTGATGGACGGCGAGGGCGACGTGCCCCGCGCCGAGCGGCAGGTGGTGGCCGACCTGCTGGCCGACCGCATCTTCGCCTGGAAGATCGACTTCTCACGCGACCTGCGCCCCGGCGACCGCTACCGCATCCTGCTGGAGCGCTCGGTGCGCCCCGACGGCTCCGCGCGCACCTCGCGCATCCTGGCGGTGCAGTTCAGCATCGGCGGCGCGGAGCACGACGCCTACCTGTTCACCGCGGGCGGGGTGGACGACTACTACGACCGCGACGGTGAATCCCTGCGCCGCGCCTTTTTGCGCGCGCCGCTGGAGTTCCGCCGCATCAGCTCCGCGTACTCGACGGGGCGGTTCCACCCCATCCTGCGCCGCATGCGGGCGCACCACGGCATCGACTACGCGGCCTCGATGGGCACGCCCATCCGCGCGGTGGGCGACGGCGTGGTGGGCAAGGCGGGATGGGGCGGCGGATACGGCAACGTGGTAGAGATCCGCCACTCGCGCGGATACGGCAGCCGCTACGCGCACATGCGCCGCTTCGCCGAGGGGATCCGCCCGGGCGTGCGGGTGAAGCAGGGGCAGCTGATCGGCTACGTGGGCTCCACGGGCCTGTCGACGGGCCCGCACCTTCACTACGAGTTCCACGAGAACGGGCGGCCCATCAACCCCACGTCCATCCGCTACCTGACGGGCGATCCCGTCCCCGGCGGCGCCCGCGCCCGCTTCCGCGCCGCGCGCGACCAGCGGATCGCGCTGATGGACCGCTCCGGCCCGCTGCTGGCGGCGAACGGCGACAGCGCCCGCCTGGCCCGCCGCTGATCGCGCGGGGAGGCGCTACGCGGGCCGGATGGACGGGTGGTGAACGACGAGGCGGCGATCCCCCCAGGATTGCCGCCTCGGCATTTGGGACCAGGCGATACTTGTGTCTCTCGTGCACATCAGTACCCTCGCGCCTCTCAGGCGATTAGATTCCAGAGGTCTCGAACAGGAGGAATCGGCATGAGCATTCAGGAACTCGAAGCGGAAGCCCTCAAGCTCTCCCCGGTTGAGCGCGAGGAACTGGTTCGCCGGCTGCTCAGTCGTCTGAACGAGGATGACACCGCCGACCCGCTCCTTGGAATGGGTGCCAATCCGGTCGTCTGCGGTGTCGCCGATGCTTCGGAGAACCACGACGCCCACCTGTATGGGACCCCCGATTGACACCGACCTTCGTTGACACCGGGTACTTGGTGGCTCTCGAAGCGGCGGACGATCAGCACCACGCCGCCGCTCTACGCCACTGGCGCGCCTTCATGCAAACACGCCCGCAACTCGTAACCACGTCGTTCGTGCTGGATGAGGTGGCGACGTTCTTCAACAGCCGCGGGCGGCATGGGAAGGCGGTCGAGATCGGTGAGCGGTTGCTTGAAAGCCCATCGGTACACCTCATTCACGTGGATGAGGAGCTGTTCGCAGCCGCATGGTCCTACTTCCGGCGGCGCGGAGATAAGCGTTTCTCGCTGACCGACTGTGTCTCCTTCGTTGTCATGGAGCGGCTCGGGATCGACGCGGCGCTCGCCTTCGACGCACATTTCACTCAAGCTGGTTTCCGAACGCTTCCGTGAGCCGCGCCCGATTCAACGAGGGCTTTGACATCGGGCTTGTGTGCTCCCGGATGGCAGTGCATGTTCTCGCCCCCAAGCCCGGCCGTAGTGGGCCCGCGAGTTCTTTCCCGATGAGCTACCCGTGACCGACACCACCACCCCTGAGGGATTCGCGCTGTATCCGGCCATCGACCTGCGCCGTGGGCGCTGCGTCCGGCTGGAGAAGGGCAGGGCCGACCGCGAAACGGTGTACGGCGACGACCCGCTCGCCGTCGCACGCGGCTTCGTGGAGGCGGGGGCGGAGTGGATCCACGTGGTGGATCTGGACGCGGCGTTCGGCGACGGCAGCAACCGCCCTCTGATCCAGTCCGTGGCGGCCGGTGTGGGCGCCAAGGTGCAGACGGGCGGCGGGCTGCGCACGGAGGCTGACCTGGCCGAGGTGCTGGACGCGGGGGTGGCGCGGGCGGTGATCGGCACGGCGGCGATCGAAAACCCCGAGCTGGTGCGCCGCGCCGTCGAGCGCTGGGGGGCGGAGCGGATCGCCGTGGGGCTGGACGCGCGCGGTCGGCGGCCGGCGGCGCGGGGGTGGACGGAGGAAAGCGGTGCCGACCTCTTCGACCTGGCGCGCTCGCTCGTCGGTCTTGGCGTGCGCACCATCATCCACACCGACATCGAGCGCGACGGGATGATGATGGGTCCGAATCTCGATCTCTCCGCCAAGCTGGCCGCGCACGCGGGGGCGGAGGTGATCGTTTCCGGCGGCATGCGCGGGATGGACGACGTCCTTGCGGTGGCCGCGGCCGCGCGCGAGGCGCGGGGGATCGCGGGGGCCATCATCGGCAAGGCCATCTACGAGGGCGCGCTGGATGTGGCCGCCGCCGTCCGGGCGGTGCGGTGATCGCGCGCGTGGTGGTCACTGGCGCGCGCCCCAGCGTCAGCGTTCATTCGGTGATCGGCGTGCTTCAGACCTACACGGGGCTATCGCTCCCCGATGCCCAAGCCCTCCTGGACCGCGTCCGCGGTGGCGAGCGGGTGGAGCTGGAGGTGGACGACGAATACGCGGCGTACGACCTGGCATCGCTGCTGTCCGACCTGGGCGTTGTGGCCGAGGTGCCGGAAGACGGCTGACCCCCGCGGTAGGGACGATGATGTGAGGCGCACTCCGTGACGTGGGGTGCGCCTCTCGTTTTGTGCCGCCGTGCACACGTTTTCGGCCCAATGTGCGACAGCCCGTCGCACCTGTGTCCCTGCCGGAGCGCACAGGATACGCCTGTGGTGCGACGGAATTGATCCAGCCCGGTTTTGCCCCTTGACCGCTCCGTTTTCCGTCGCAAGTATACGAAGTGAACAGCGAGTCCCCGTGCCCGTACGCCCGTGTTCCATCTCCCGGAGTCCGCCGCTGAAACCAATGCATCCATCCTCCGCGAGGTGGAGCAGATCGTCGCGCGTGGCGAATCGGAGCAGGCCGAATTCAAGCGGTCCACGGGCCAGCGGACCGAGGCGGCAAGAACGGTTTGCGCGCTGCTGAACGGCTCCGGCGGGTTCGTTCTCTTCGGCGTGACGGACGGCGGCGTGCTCGTGGGTCAGGAGGTGTCGCCCGAAACGCTGGAAAGCATCATTCGGGAGATACGTCGGATCGATCCTCCGGCCCTCCTGTCGCCGGAAACGGTGGACCTGCCGAATGGGCGGGCGATCATCCTGATTCGCGTTCCCCGTGGCGAGGGCCCGTACATGTACGACGGGCGGGCGTACGTCCGCCTGGGCCCCACCACCAGCGTGATGCCCGCCGCGCACTACCAGAAGATGCTGCTGGACCGGGTGCACTCGTCCCGACGATGGGAGCTTACGCCCACGGAACTGGGCATCGGCGACCTGGACCACGACGAAGTCATCCGTACGGCCGAGGAGGCCATCTGGCGGAACCGCATGGAAGATCCCGGGACGCGCCGCGTAGAGGAACTGCTCCTTGGATTCGGCGTGATGCGCGATGGCGCACTGCTGAACGCTGCCGTGGTGCTGTTCGCGCGGTCAGGGGCGCTGGTTTCGATCTATCCGCAGTGCACGCTGCGCCTCGCCCGGTTCCGGGGTCGCGACATGTCGGAGTTCGTGGACGGACGCCAGGAGATCGGGAACGTGTTCCAGCTCTTCAACCGCGCCCAGAGGTTCCTGCGAGACCACGTTCCCGTAGCCGGCCGCGTGGTGCCCGGCCTGTTCGAGCGGGTGGACGATCCCATGTACCCGCCCGTCGCGCTGCGTGAGGCCATCGCGAACGCCGTGTGCCATCGCGACTACGTGTTCCCGGGGGGCTCAGTGGGCGTGGCGATCTTCGACGACCGGGTAGAAATCTCGAGCACAGGCCAGCTGCGGTTCGGGCTGACCGTGGGAGACCTGCGCCACCCGCACCCGTCGCTGCCGTGGAACCCGACCATCGCGACGGTGCTGTACCTGCGCGGGCTGATCGAGCGCTGGGGGCGCGGCACGCTCAAGATCAACGAGCTGACGCAGCGCGCCGGGCTGTCGGCGCCCGAGTTCGAGGAGCGCGCCGGCGAGGTGGTCGTCCGCTTCTTTCCCAGCAGCTACATCCCGCCCACGCGGGTGCCGCACGATCTAACCGATCTTCAGCGGGAGATCCTGCTGTCCCTGGCGGAACACGGCCCTTCGTCCTCCGTCGCGCTCCAGGGCAAGCTGCCGGGCGTTACCTCCAATGACCGCGTGATCCGATCGCTGCAGACGCTGCGGCACCTGGGATTGGTCGAGAAGATCGGGATTACTCGCGGGGTTCAGTGGCGGCTGGTGGATCAGCGCTGACCAGGGGTTTGCTGGTGGAACGCCGCTGTCTTGCGCGAGGGTGAAGAGAAGGTACTCTGCGGGAATCTGCGGGAATCTGCGGGAATCTGCGGGAATCTGCGGGAATCTGCGGGAATCTGCGGGAATCTGCGGGAATCTGCGGGAATCTGCGGGAATCTGCGGGAATC